>DATEDZ010000387.1:0-29304 GCA_035281385.1 Polyangiaceae bacterium | reverse complement strand
CACTGAGCTGAAGCTCCGTCACCTTGCCGATGGCGTCGGCGCGACGCAGCACGCCGCGCGACAGCATGCGCGACACCAGCCGGCTGCCCGCGAGCGGCAAGCGCACGAGCTCCGGCGGTACGTCGGGCTCGCGCTGCAGCGTGATGGTGACGGGTCCAGGTGCCAGCATGGCACTGGCGTCGAGGCGCGGTTTGCCGGCGCCGCAGCCAAAGAGCGTCACGCTGCCGCCCGCCGCAGCCTGAGCGCGCAGGCTGCCGGTCTCGCTCCACAGTCGGGCGCTCAGGCCGCGCAGCGGAGCGCTTCCGACCACGTCGATGCGCGTACAACCCGGACCCAGCGTCAGCGTGGTGCTGCTGCGCCGACCCACCTGCAGGTCGAGCTTGCCTGCAGGTCTTGGCGCAGCGTAGCCGAGCTTCGTAAGACGTTGCTCGAGCAGCAGCAGCTCGCTCTTGGCATTGCCGACCGGGAACACATCGCGGCGGATCACGTCACCCTCGATCTCGCTCTCGGTGCCCGGCAGCGATCGTGACAGCGCCACGACCGCCAGTCCTCGCCCAACGTGGGGGCGGATCTCGAAGGAAATCTCCGTCGCCGTGGCCGAGCAGATGACCAGCGCGCGCTGCCGGCCGCTGCCCACCGCCCGGCCCAGGACGCGACCTTCAGCGTCGAGCGCCGCCACGTCCAGATGCGAGACGTCGTCGGAGGGCACGAATAGCGCATGCACGCAGCGACCCGCGTCGACGGTAGCTGGCAAGGTGGTGGCCAGGTTGGCGTCGAGCGCCACCGCCACGCGCCGCAAGTCCTGGAATTTGCCGCCGACACGCGCCCGCTCGCGCAGCACCAGCTCATCCAAACCAGGCCAGGCTTTGAGCCGCACCGGATCCCCAGGGTCCCGTGGCTTGACCTCGTAGCGCTCGGCGGCCTTGGCCGCGAGCTGCGGCGACACCCGTTCACTGCCGATCGCAACGATGCCGTGACCTTGCGCGATGCGCGCCGCGACCAGCACGCGCCCCGGATGCGGCGGACAGATCAAGAGTGACGGCTCGCGATCCGGCGCCTCGTCGCTGCCGAGCGGCGCGCCGTCTTCGCCGTACGCGAGCAAGTCGAGATCTTCGACTGACGTGCTGCCGCGAGCGATCACCACCACGCAGTCCTTCTGCGGCACCTCGAGCAGCGCCGAGACGCGATCCCCAGCGATGCCTGCTTCCACCGCCACGACCACGCTGCTGCCGAAGGACCCGGCGCCGCGCAGACGCCGCGGGTCCAGCGGTCGATCCGATTTGCGAAGTTGGCCAGATTCTGCGGTGCGCGGGGGCGGCGCGACCGGTGCAGCACGCCGGCACGCCACCAGGCCCAGGATCAGCGCGCTGATCGCAACCGCGGCTCGCATCAGGGCGGCTCCGGTTGGGCTCTGCCCATTTGGAATAGGCATAGCAGCCAGGCCACACCCAGTCCGCGCGCCTCCACGTCCAGAGCGACCCGTCCGTCTTTGCCGGTACAGAAGCCGAGACGCGGGCCGGACGTGCCTCGAGTGCTGGTGGCCTCCGCCGCGCTGGACCCCGATTGCACACCGAGCGAAAGCGCGCGCGCGTCACCGTGGAGCGCCGTGACCGCAGCGACGTAGCAAGTGTTTGGCAGAAGCGCGCGCGGCAGTGGCGTGCGACCTTGTGCTCCGAGCGTCGCGAAGACCAGCGGGCCCAGGCGGCGTGGCGCGGCGCTGCCACCGAGCGCGCGCGTGAGTCGTTCAGCCACCTCGGGTCCGAAGCGCCCCGGCAGCCCGCTGGGTAAAGGGAAGCGCGCGACGGCCAGCTGGACATCGCCGTCACCCGCGTCGCGGTCGACCGAAAGCCAGATCGAGCGCTCGCGTGCTGCGCACAGCTCCTCGCGGATGTCGCCCTGCTCCGACGGCTCCAGGCGCCGCGGTTTTTCGGTTTCGACCTCACGCAGCTCGAGCCGGAAAGGACTGTCGTCGCTACGCGACACCAGCAGTTGGTGGCAGCCGGGCGACAGCGAGAACCGTTGCTGGCCGAGGCGCGGCACCGTCCGTATCTCGACCGCGGCCGCGCCGCTCTGGCGCATGGCGCGCTCGAAGCGTTTCAGCCGCTCCGCAAGCGGCGCGCGAGGCGGGGCAGGTCCGGGCTCCCCGAGCGCTGCCTCGCGTCCCGTGTCGCGCTCCGGTAGCGTTTCGGTGAGCGGCACGGGCGCCGCGCTGCCCACCGCGACCAGCGTGTGCACGACCGCCCGGGGTGAGCGCATCTCGACCAGGACCTGGAGCAGGCTGACGCGCTCACGCCCGCAGCGCGTCAGCTGCACGGCGCCGGCGCTACTGCCGAGCGCGCTGGGCAAGCCCGGCCAGGGATGGGCGTGCAGCAAGAACTGCGTCGTCACGGGGGCCAGCAAGATCAGCGTGGTGCATTCCCCGCGCGAAGGATCGAGCGCCCAGGGCGGCAGCGCCAGCGGCGTGATGTCCTCACGCTCGAGCAGCCGCACCCGCAGCGCGTCGGTTTGGATCTGCCCGGCCAGAGCCTGACGAGCGCGCTCGAGATCGCGACCGAGATCAGCACGGGCCCGAGGTGCGCAGAGCAGGAGCTGCAGGCCCAGTGTGCCCGCGAGCACGCGCATCGCGAGCCGGCGCGCGGTCAGCCCGGGATGCGGCGGAACGCGGCCTCCACGAAGCTCTTCGACGCTGCGCTCCAAATGAACAGCTTGTGGGCCGTCACCTCGCCCTGGTCGACCGCCGTGACCAGGTAGGCGAGCTCGAACGACGGATCGCCAGTGCCGCCCATCGTCATGCTGGCCGCGTCCTCGGCGCTGAAGTAGGCGCCGCAATCCAGGTGCGAGTGGAAGAAGACCTTGACGGGACGCTCGGTGGCTTGCCCCTCGCGGATCGCGCGCTCGAACTTGAGGGCGTTGATCTTGAAGTAGTCGTGGCCGGTGCGCGGGTGCCCTTCCGGATCCGCCTGGTGGTACTTGTTCGCGAGGTTTTCCAGCTCTACGGCGCGGTCGACGTGGAGCGGATCGGCGGCCGGACCCTCCAAGTAGCCACACGCCTCTTCATTGCGGGCGTAGGCGGCGCGGCTGGCTTGCTCGACCAAGGCCAGCACGCTGTCCGGAATGGCGATGTTGCCGAAGGTCCAGGGGCTCTGCATGGGGCTCACCAGATGTAGCGCTTTTCCCATTTGATGGGGGAGAAGTAGCGGTCGCTGCGGTCACAGGCGATGGTGACCACACAGCCGCCGCCCTGCTCCTCATGGAGGCGTTCGGCGATTTTGACCGCCGCGAAAATATTCGCCCCCGTCGAGTGACCGATGGGCAGGCCCTCTTCGGCGGCGACGCGATCGGACATGTCCCAGCCGTCCTCGGTGCGGATGGGTATGATCTCGTCAGGCAGCTCCGGATCGTAGATGTGCGGCACGATGCTGGAGGCCATGTGCTTGAGGCCTTCCAGGCCGTGCAGCGCCTCGGCCGGCTCGGCCGCGACGCAGTGCACGCGGCGGGTGTGCTCGCGCAAGCGCCGGGTGGTGCCCATCATGGTGCCGCTGGTACCGAGCGCGGTCACGAAATGCGTGATGCGATCGCCGAGCGCGTCGAGGATCTCGACTGCGGTGCCGTGATAATGGGCGAGCGGGTTCGATGGGTTCGAGTACTGGTCGGGATAGAAATACTTGTCCGGGCTGTCGGCGACGATCTTGCGCACCAGCCGGATCGCGCCATCCGAACCTTCCATCGGATCGCTGAAGATCAGCTCGGTGCCGAAGGCCTGCGTGATGTCCTTGCGCGCTTTGGTGACGTTCTTCGGCATCACCAGCTGCACGCGGTAGCCGAGCGCGGCACCCACCAGCGAGTAAGCCACGCCGGTGTTGCCGCTGGTCGAGTCGATCAGAATCTTGTCGGAGGTGAGCCTGCCGTCCGCGATGGCGTCCTGCATCATACGCAGGGCCGGGCGATCCTTCACCGAGCCGCCCGGGTTCATGTACTCGAGCTTGAGGTACACCTCGACGCTAGGCGCGCTCTTGGCCACCTTCTCGAGCCGTACCAGCGGCGTATTGCCGACGGCATCGATGATCGATGACAAGCGACGCGAGCGCACGAGCCGCTGATTCATGTGCCTCGCTGCAGGGCGCGTCGCAGTTGCCCGAGCGCGCGCCACGCGCCCGCGGCGAATTCGCGAGCCGCTGCGTGCTCGAACACCGAGGCGTGCCCAAAGGACGGCGCGTCCGCGGCCACCGAGAAGTGCTGGGCTCCCGCGCGCTCCAGATAGCGTCGCTCGACGAGCGCTGCCTGGCCGGCCGAGCTCACGGCGTAGCTTGCGCCCTCGATGTGCGCTTGACCCGCATCGCCCACTCCAGAAAGCACGCGCTGGCGAACGTAACGGTCCAAGCTCTAGCCTCCGGCGATGGCGGGCACGATGCTGAGCTCGTCGCCAGCCTTGAGCTTGGTCTCGAGGCCATCGAGGAAGCGAATGTCCTCGTCGCCGACGTAGATGTTGACGAAGCGCCTGACGCCCTTGTCGTCGAGCAGGCGATCCTTCAGGCCGGGATGTTTCTGCTCGAGCGTCTCGATGACGGCCTTGACGGTTTCACCCGGCGTTTGGACTTGCTCCTCGCCGCCGGTCAGCGATCGGAGTGGGGTGGGGATGCGGACGGTGATCATGGGGGGCCTTTGGGAGTTGTTAGTTGTCAGTTGTCAGTTGAGCGAGCGGGAGCGCGTCAGGCCGCGCAGTGGGGGGCCAGGTAGCGGTCTTCCGTGATGGTGACGATGGAGGGAGAAACACCGCAAAGAGGACAATCGCGGCGGGGGGAGGGTTCGACGTAGCGTAGTTGGTCGCGCTGGCCGTCGTAGGTGTAGAGCGCGCCGAACGCGCTGTCATCGCCGGCGAGCACGCGGAGGGCCAGATCCGCCATCAGGGCGCCACAGAATCCGACGACTGGCGCCATGACGCCGGCCTCCGAGCAGCCTGGCTGGGCGCCCGGCGGGACGTCCTCGAACAGGCAGCGGTAGCAAGGCGCGCCCTGCGGCGAAACGGCCCAAGCGGTGGCCACGAAGCGCACGCCAGCGCCGTGCACGACCGGACGCGCCTCGAGATGGGCCGCGTCGGCGGCCAGGAACTTGGTCGCGAAGTTGTCAGCGCCCTCGACCACGACGTCGACCTCGCGCACCAGCTTTCGGGCGTTGTCCGGCAGCAGCCGTGACCGCACTAGCCGCAGCCGCTCCGGCGCGACACCCTCGGCGAGCAGCGCCCGCTCCGCGGCCTCCAGCTTGTCCTGCCCGACGTCTGCGTCGCGATACAGCAGCTGCCGGTGCAGGTTGGAAGCGTCGACCTGATCGTCGTCGCACAGCCAGAGCTCCACGTTTTCAGCCTGCCCGAGCACGCTCGCCACCGGACAACCCAGGCCGCCGAGTCCCACGATCAGAGCGCGCTTGCGCCGCGAGTCACTCATCTTTGAAGTACTCGTCGAGGCTGAAGTAGCGCTCGCCAGTATCGCACAGGATGGTGACCACGTTCTTGCCGGCACCCAGCTCGCGCGCCAGGTCGAGCGCGATGGCCACGTTGGCGCCCGCGCTGATGCCCGTCAGCAAGCCCTCACGGCGCGCCAGCTCACGCTTGGTGCGGTAGGCGCGCTCGTCGGAGATGATCCGGACTTCGTGCGGCACGCTGGCGTCGTAGTTCTTGGGCACGAAGCCGGCGGCGATACCCTGGATCTTGCTCGGCCCGCGCTCGCCTCGCGAGATCGTGGCGCAGCTCTCCGGCTCGACCGCGATGATGCGGCAGCTGGGCAGGCGCTGGCGCAGCACGCGCCCGACGCCGCTGATCGTGCCGCCGGTGCCCACCGCGGCCACGAAGCCGTCGAGCGATTCACCCTCGACCGCATGTAGGATTTCCTCGACCGTGGTTTTCGCATGCACCTCGGGATTTTCGGGATTTTCGAACTGCTGCGGCATGAACGCGCCGGGAGTAGCGGCGGTAAGCGCCTTGGCCTTGGCGATGGCGCCATCCATCTGTTCGGCTTCGGGCGTGAGCACCAGCTCCGCACCATAAGACTGAAGCAGCTGGCGCCGCTCCAGGCTCATGCTCTCTGGCATGGTCAGGATGCAGCGGTAGCCGCGCTGCGAGGCCACCAGTGACAGGCCAATACCGGTGTTGCCGCTGGTCGGCTCGATCACCACGCCACCCGGCTTCAGGCGACCGTCGCGCTCGGCCTGCTCGATCATCGCCAGACAGATGCGATCCTTGACCGAGCCGCCCGGATTCATGAGCTCGAGCTTGCCTAGCACGCGAGCGCGTGGCTCCTCGGCGGCTAGCCGGCGGATCTCTACGAGAGGCGTGTCGCCGATGAGCCCGATGATGCCCGAGTAGACGAGCGGCCGATCGGGCAGCGGCGGCAGCGAGCTTTCAGATGACGTAGACATAGCGTTGCGAGGAGGGGCGCTTCATGCCGAACTCTTCGGCGCGCGTGCAGATGTCGCTGATCGTGACGGCGTCGAAGCAGGCCTCGACCGAAGTCGAGAGATCGCGAAACACCATTTCGGTCACGCGCTTGGCGTCGCTGGCGGCTTGAGCACGCCGGCCCGCGGGCTCACGATCCCCGAGCTGGATCGGACCCTCGAGCGCCCGCACCACGTCACCCAGCCGGATGTCGGCAGCACGGCGCGATAGCGAGTAGCCGCCCTGGGGGCCGCGCTTGGAGCCGACAATTCCGCCCCGTTTGAGGTCCTGAAAGATCTGCTCGAGGAACCGCGGCGGAATATTCTGCCGCTCCGCGATATCCTTGACCTGGGTCGGCCGGCCGTCGTTGTAGAACGCGATGTCAAACAAGGCGCGAACCGCGTAACGACCCTTGTTCGAGAGCTTCACACCAAGGTTCTGACATTGGCACATCGGTTTTGTCAAGAACAGGGGTCACCAGGCGAATTTGGCTGCGTTGTGGGACAAACTGACCGGCGCTGAGGCGAGTTTTCGCTTTCGGCCGCTTTTGAGTTGGGTGTAGAAGCGTGGAACTCTTCGCAGGGCGTCGCGTGGCGCCTGCGTACACCTTTGATTCAAAGGGGAATCATCTCATGAAGCACAGCATCGGATTGTTTGGTCTCGCCATCCTCGCGCTCGCTGCGTGTCAGCAGCAGGAGCCCGCCGCGGCTCCGCTTGCCGCGCCGCCGCCCGCGGATCCAGTGGCCGCGGCGCCCCCGCCAGCTGCCGCGCCCGCTGAGGCCCCGAAGCCCGCCGCGCCGCCGCCCGCGACGGCCGAGGAGCGCACCAAGTTGTACAAGGACTGCTGGGCGCAGTTCAACACCCGGGACTGGGCGAAGTTCCAGGGCTGCTTCGCCGAGAACGCAACGAGCGAGCAGGTCGACTTCGGTCAGCCGGCGCTGATCGGGCGCGCCAACATCGTCGACAAGAGCGCCAAGCTGTTCGCGTCGGCGTTTCCCGATCTCACCGGTGAGCACCAGCTCACGGTGGTGAGCGGCAACGACATCCTGTCGGTGGCCCTGCTCAAGGGCACCCACAAGGGTCCGCTGCCCGGCCCGGCCGGGGAGATCGCGCCCACCAACAAGAAGATCGGCTACCTGGTCATGCATCACATCACGCTCACGGCGGACGGCCGCGCCGTGGCCAGGGAGCGCTTCATCTATGACGGCGGCACTTTCATGAGCCAGCTGGGGCAGAGCCCGGCGCCGTCGCGCAAGGTGCTGGAGCAGGGCTGGGCCGAAAAGCCCTCGCTAGTCAGCAGCGGCAGCGACGCCGAGAAGGCCAACGTCGCGGCGCTCGGCGCCTGGACGGCCGCGCTGAACAAGCACGACCCCGCCGCGCTCGGCGCGCTGCAGACCGACGACATCGTGTTTTCGGATCAGACCTCGCCAGCAGACAAAGTCGGTAAGAAGGAAGTGCAGAAGTCGCACGAAGAGATGTTCAAGGCCTTCCCCGATCTGAAGGTGGAGCAGACGGGCGCTTGGGCTGCTGGCGACTACGTCGTGTCGGCGGGCAGGTTCTCCGGGACCAACACCGGTGACATGCCGTCGGTGAAGCTCAAGAAGACCGGCAAGGCGGTAAGCGTCGAGTATTACATGGTGACCAAGCTCGCCGGCGGTAAGGTGAAAAACATCTGGCTGTTCTCGAACGGCATCGCGTTCGCAGGTCAGCTCGGTATCTTGCCGCCGCCGAAGGCTGGTCCCGCCAAGCCGGCGGCCAAGGATCCGAAGGCGGCGGCGACGCCCGCGGCTCCGGCCAAGGACGCCAAGCCGGGCGCGACGCCGGCCACGCCCGCGACGCCGGCTAGCAAGGACGCCAAGGGTCCCGCGACGCCGGCGATGCCCGCGACCCCGGCCAAGGACGCCAAGGCCCAAGCGGCTCCAGCGGCGCCCGCTTCGCCGGCCGCCGCGCCCAAGGCCCCGGTGGCGCCTGCCGCGCCTGCTGCGCCTGCGAAGAAGTAGGCCCAGGTCCACGGAAAGGACGGAGGCGGTGCTGCCCCGAGCAGCACCGCCTTTGGAGCTCATGCTCCGTGCTGGCGCTTTGACGACGGCTTGAAAGGAGCCCGAGCTGGTGCAAGTCTTTGCGCGCATGTCGCCCCTGTCGCGCGAGGCCATTCTGGCCCTGCTCTCCGGTCTGACCGCGCTCGGCTGTGACAAGTCGCAGACGCAGGCCACGCCGGAGCCGGGGCCATCGGCCGCTGCTGCACCCGCGGCGGCTCTGGCGACCCCCGCCGCCAGCGCGGCTCCGGCGCCCAGCGCCGGCATCAAGGAGGTCACGCCCGCAACCAGCAAGCCTACCGAGAAGGAGAAGGGCTGCGCGCCCGGTGGCTGCGCTCCGGGTCAGTGCGGCGCCAACAAGTAGCTCGGGCGAGCGTCGCTCAGTAGAGCTTCTCGAGCGTGTCCTTGTAGTGCTCGAGCACGCGACTACGGCGCACGCTCATCTTGGGCGTGAGCATGCCATTTTCGACCGTGAAATCCGCGGTGATCAGCGCGAAGGCTTTGGGCCTTTCGTAGCTGCGGAAGTCCTTGCCGTACTTCTCGAGCTCGGCTTCGATGAGCGCGCGGACGCGCGGATTGGTCGTCGCATCACCGAGCGCCACGCCCTCGCGCTCCGCCCACTTGGCCAGGTTGGCCTGATCCAGCACCACCAGCGCGACGTTGTGCGGCTTGTTGGTGCCGTGCAGCATGATGTTGACGATGTAGGGCGAGAGCTTCAGGTCCTCCTCGAGCGGGGACGGCACGACATACTTGCCAGTCTCGAGCTTGTACTGCTCTTTGATGCGGCCGGTGATGTAGAGGTAGCCGTCCTCGTCCAGGTGGCCCATGTCCCCGGTACGCAAGCCGCGGTCGGGGGTGAAGATCTTGGCGTCCTCGTCGGGGCGGCCGTGATAGCCAGCCATGACGTTCTCACCGTAGGCGATGATCTCGCCGTTCTTGGGGTCGCCGGTGACCTGCGTATCGATGACCAGCCTGACCCCGGGGAGCGCCTTGCCGACCGAGCCGATCTTCCTGTGCCCGGGGTAGTTCACCGACAAAACGGGCGAGGTTTCGGTCAGGCCATAGCCCTCGTACACTTCGATGCCGAGCGCGTCGATGAACTCGGCGACCTCCTTGCTGAGCGCGGCGCTGCCGCTGACCACCAGCTTGAGCCGGCCACCGAACTTTTGGCGCACCTTCTTGAAGATGAGCTTGTCGGCGAGCTTGAGCGCCATGCTTTCGCCCATGCCGAGCTTTTGACCGCGGGAGCGGCGCGTGGCGGCGCGAATCCCGGCTGCAAATAGCGCCTGGATCGGCTTGGGTTTGTCGCGCATCTGCTGATTGACGCCGTCGTAGATGCGATTGAAAATGCGCGGGACCGCGACCAGGACTGTCGGCTGCACCTCGGGCAGGTTGGCCACGAGCTTCGGCACTTCGTCGTTGATGGCGACCGAGCAGCCGAGCGCCGGCAGCATGTAAAACTCCGCAGTTTGCCCAAAGACGTGGGCCCAGGGCAAGAACGCCAGGGACCGATCGTCCTGCCCGATCGGAAATAGCCCGAGCAGTCCGTTCAGGTTGGCACACAGGTTCTTGTGGAGCAGCTCCACGCCCTTGGGCTCGCCAGTGGTGCCGGAGGTGTAGATGTAGCCGGCCGTATCCTCTGGCGCGGGCTTGACGCGGAGCACCTGCTGGGAGCCGCGGCCCGCCGCCAGCATGGCCTTGAAGCTGCGCTCGTGACTCGAGTCGAGATCGAAGCCGCACACGTGCTGCAGCGACGGCAAGCCCGGCTTGAGTCGCTGAAGCGCGTCGAAGATCCCGCGCGTGGCGCCGAATACGACTTTGGCCGCCGAGTCGCGCAGGATGAAGCCCCAGTCTTCACGCGTCTGCGCCTCGTACATGGGCACGTAGATGCCGCCCAAGCTGAGCGTGGCGTGCACCACCACCGCCCACTCCAAGCGATTGTTCGAGATCAGCGCGACGCGGTCACCCTTGCCGACACCCAGCGACGCGAGCGTCGCGCGAAACGCATCCACGCGCTCACCGACTTCGGCGTAGGAGTGCCAGACCCAGCCGGATGGGCCCTTTTCGCCGAACAGGGGGCGCTCCGAGTAGCGGGTGGTGATCCGCTCCCACATCGAGACCAAGTCGGGGAAGTCCTCTGTCATGGCGGGGCGAATCAAAACGGAGTCCAGGGCCTCCGTCAACGCCAGGAAATGCTACGGTCCCTTCCCTGTTTCGATCCGACCCAAATGGCTCGCTACACGGTCATTACCTTCGGTTGCCAGATGAACTCGCACGATTCCGAGCGGATCGGCGAGGTGTTGCGTCGAGCCGGCCATGCGGAAGCTACTGGGCTCGATGACGCCGACCTGGTGCTGCTGAACACCTGCAGCATCCGGGAAAAGGCCGAGCAAAAGTTGCGCAGTGAGGTGGGGCGCATCGCGCAGCTCAAACGCCAGCGGCCAGGCCTTACCATCGCGCTCGCCGGCTGCGTTGCCCAGCAGGAGGGCGAAGGCCTGCTCGAAAGCATGCCGGACGTAGATCTGCTGCTGGGGCCGGACAACATCCCCGAGCTGCCACGACTGCTGCTGGAGGCCGAAAGCAGCGCGCGTCCGGTCGTGCGCACCGAGCACGATCTTCAGGCGCCACACTTCCTAGCCGCCGCC
Source organism: Polyangiaceae bacterium (assembly GCA_035281385.1). GTDB lineage: Bacteria > Myxococcota_A > Polyangia > Polyangiales > Polyangiaceae > PMG-095. Next base: position 18,196 of record DATEDZ010000387.1, on the reverse strand, counting down.
GCGGAGCCGGGCAGAACGCCCGTCAGCGCCTTCGTTACGGTCATGAAGGGCTGTAACGAGCGGTGCACGTACTGCATCGTCCCCCACACTCGCGGGCCGGAGCGCTACCGCCCAGCGCGGGAGATCGTGGACGAGGTAAAGCGCCTGGTAGCGGCAGGCGCGCGCGAAGTCACGCTGCTCGGTCAAACGGTCAACAGTTACCGCGACCCGCTGGGCGAGCTCGGACTCGCGCCGGGGGCTGGAGAAGCGCCCTGGCAGCATACGCGTGGCTTGCGAGCGCGTGAGGACGAAAGTGAGTTTGCGGCGCTGCTGCGCGCGATCTCGGCCGGTGCGCCCGGACTGCTGCGGCTGCGCTACACCAGCCCGCACCCGCGCCATCTGACCGTCTCGTTGATCCGCGCGCACCAGGATCTCTCGGTGCTGGCGCGTCACGTGCACTTGCCGGTTCAAGCCGGCAGTGACCGTGTGCTGCGCCGCATGCTGCGCCGCTATTCCGCCGCCGAATACGAGGAGCGGACCCTAGCGCTGCGCCAGGCCGTGCCGGGCGTGACGCTCGCCACCGACATGATCGTGGGCTTTCCCGGCGAGACCGAAGCAGACTTTTCCGAGACGCTGGCGCTGGTACAGCGCGTAGGTTTCACGCTGATCTACGGCTTCAAGTACTCGGAGCGGCCCTACACTGCGGCGGTGAACCTGGGCGACGACGTGCCCGAGGCCACCAAGGCCGAGCGCCTCGCGCGCCTGATCGCGCTGGGCGACGGCGTGCGCAGCGCCTTGCTGCGCGAGCAGGTGGGTTCGCGGCAGAGCGTGCTGTTCGAGGGCCGCGGTAAGACCGGCGCGCTGCGCGGCCGCACCGAGCGCAGTGAGATCGTGCACGTGGCGGGACCGGACAGTCTGCTCGGTAGGCTGTGTGAGGTGATCATCACCGGCTCGTACAAGAATTCGCTCTTGGGTGAGGTGCCGGGAGTGCCCGCGCAGGGCCCCGCGCCGCGCCAGCCGCTACCGCGCGCCGTAAGCGCGCCTCGCTCGCTGCCGGTCTTATCGTGATCATTCGGGCCTACCAGGGTAAGGCGCCGAAGATTGCGCCGACGGCCTTCATCGCCGACAGTGTGGTGATCATCGGCGACGTCGAAATCGGCGAGCACGCCAGCATTTGGTATGGTTGCGTGCTGCGGGCCGACGTCGGCTGCATTCGGGTGGGCGCGCGCAGCAACGTGCAAGACGGCAGCTGTCTGCACATGACCAGCAATCTCTCCCACGCCGTGATCGGTGAAGACGTCACGGTCGGTCACAACGCGATCGTGCACGGCGCGACCGTCGAGGATGGCGCGCTGATCGGTATGGGGGCGATCCTGCTCGACAACGCCGTGATTGGCCGCCAGTCGCTGATCGCCGCCGGCAGCGTGATCCCGCCGCGCATGATCGTGCCACCCTTCAGCATGGTGCGCGGGCAGCCGGGCAAGGTGGTGCGGGAGCTCACCGAGCACGAGCGGCTGGAGGGCAAGCGCGGCGCCGAGCATTACCAGGAGCTGGCGACCGAGCATCGAAAGATCGCCCCGCAGCGGACTTAGTGGATTTTCTCCAGCGGAAAATCGTCGCGTTTGTGGGGTGCTGTCGCGCGCGGCGTCGGCTTTTGCTGACGTGGGGCGTCCGTCCAGCTAGGCTGGAAGCGAAAGGTACGGGTGCCTTGATGATGCGTACGGCGATCGGTTTGGCTTTCTTGGTTGCGCTGGCCCTCGGCGGCATGAGCGCGTGCTCGGGCGATTCGAAGGATGAAGCCACCGGCAAGGCCGGCAGCGGCGGCACTGGTGGTGCCAGCAGCGCCGGTTCGGGCGGCGCGAATTCGCAGTCGGGCTCCAGCGGCAACAGCGGCAACAGCGCGGGCCCATGCGCCGGCAAGATGAACATGTGCGTGGACGCACAGACCGTGACTGGTTGCGATCCCGCAACCGGTATGGACTTCACCACGAACTGCGAGGAGGGCCTCGAGGAGGGCTTCGTCAATCTGGGCTGCGATACGAGCTCCCAAGGCACCAAGGCCTGTCTGGTCGATGTCGAGGATCTGCAATGCTGGGAGGGTGCGCTAATCTTTAACTTTTGCTTCAACGGCCCGGAGGCGGACGCGATTCGCTACTACCTCGGCTGCTTCCACGACATGAACGGCGCCAAGACGGTGATTCCCTGTTACATCCCATTCCTCGACGAACCGACGCGCATGGTCGACTGCAATGCAGCGGCTGAAGCTTGCCTCCCTCCCCTGGGTGGCGGCGGCGCGCCGTCGGACGGCGGCGCGGGTCCCGGCGCGGGCGGCGATCCTGGCGCGGGCGGCGGCGGCTGAGCCGTCACTTCAAGGCGTGAAAGAAGCCGGGGTGGTCGTTCTGGCTTCTTCCGCGCTCTCGTCGCCGTCGATCTCGGTGTGCGTCGCGCGTTCGGGCAGGGGAGGCAGGCTCTCGGGGTCCACTTCACTGCCCACCCAGTAGATCTCGGGCACGGGGTAGTAAGTGCTCGTGTAGTGACGCACGCGCTCGCTGCCGTCTGGATAGCGCGTGCGCACGCTGCTGATCACGTCGTAGCCCGGAATGCCCTTCTGGTGTCGCTTGACCTGGTCAGCGGCCAGCTCGGGGCGTCGCGCCACGCGCCGGTAGAAGTCCTCGCTCTTGCGCACGGCGTAGGTGTGCTCGATCTTGCCCGGCAGGCTCGTGCCCAGCATCTCGATGCGGAGGCGCGTCCGGGTCGGTAGGTATGCGTGCACGATGATCGGCACCGGGTAGGGATTACGCAGCTGCAAATCCACCTCACCGTCGATCACGGTGGCGTCCAGACCGAGCGGTGCGTAGCCGCTCGGCCGGCTGTGGCTGCGGCGCCGCACGACGTCCAGCCCGCCCAGCACGCTGGCGGCGAACAAGGTGCTGGCCACCTGGCAAACGCCGCCGCCCACGCCGTCTTCCATCTCACCTACGACGATCACGGGCGCATCGATGAAGCCGCGCTCCAGCGTGCGAGGCCCGACCGTGCGGTTGAAGCTCCAGACTTCACCGGGAGCCAGCAACGTGCCATCCAGCAGGCGCGCGGCATGCGCGATGTTCTTGACGCGCGGGCCGCCCCGCTTGGCGAAGTCGGTCTCGTACTCACTGAGCACGAGCGAAGGGTCGACGTTTACCAGCGCGCTGGTGGGGACTCTGGGCAAGAGCTCGGTGAAGGCCAGCTCCAGGTGCTCGCCGCCGCTCAGGGCGGCCAGCCGCGCCAGCGATGCCCCGAGGTCCAGCTCACGCCCCGAGCTGGCTTCGATGCGTTCATGCCCTCTGAGGTCGAGCCGTGCGTCGACCGGATCGACCCTCAGCCCCGGGGCGACCATGGCCAGCCAGGCGCTGGCGCGCGCCGCGTCGAGCCGGTAGCTCGGGGCGATGTCGATCGGCTGGGGGCCGGCGCCACCCAGGGCCATGCGCAGACGGCTGAAGACGCCCGCTCGCCCGCGGGGCCTGGCCAGCTGCTCGACGGCCGCGTCGGTGTCCAGCCAGAGCCCCAGCTCGCGCCGCGCCGCGACCAGCACACCGTCCGGGTGCTGCACTAGCACCTCGCGTCCGGCCTCGATCTCGGCGCGGCGGCCAACCCAGCTGGAGAGCGCTTCATCAGGGCTCGGCACGGAGCCGGCCAGGGTGGCGCGCGGGGGCTCCGGTAGGCTGCGCTCGATGTGCGGCCAGAGCGCGACCAGGGCGCCGAGCGCTCCCGACGCGAGCACCGTAGCCATGGCGGCACGTGTTACCCGCACCCGGGGGATTTTAGCCTGCTATCGGGTTGCAGCGCCAGTTTGCCTGGTCAAGGCTTGGTCAGTATGCAGCTCACGGTGAATGGTGAAGCCCAAACCCACCCCGAGGGCCTCACGGTGCGCGGCTTGGTGGAGGCGCTGAAGCTCACCGAGGGGCCGGTGGCGGTGGAGCGCAACCGCGAAGTGGTGCCGCGGGCGCTGCACGCCGAAACCGTGCTGCGGGATCGGGACGTGGTCGAAATCGTTCACCTGGTGGGCGGCGGCTGAGCCGCTGCCGCATCGCGCGCAGGCATCACGGTCGTGGGCGGGGGCGTCCGGCGCGCCGGGACCGCGACGCGCTCGGGCAGACGCGCCGGGCCACGTGAGGCGATCGGCACGCGCAGCAGACTCTTCTCGCGGATCAGCGAGGACTTGAGGCCGTTGGCGGCGCGCAGACCGGGCACGCTGACCTTGTACTTGCGCGAGATCATGCCCAGCGTTTCGTTCTTCTTGACACGGTGGGTGACGTAATTCTGCGGCGTGCTGGTCAGCTTGGCCTGCAGCAGCAGCGCGTGGCAGCGCCGCGCGGTTTCCTGCGCGATCGGATTGAAGAAACGGATGTGGATGTGCGTGGCGTGGCCGGGGGCATGGCGGATGATCGGACGCAAGCGGCCTGCAGCGCCGCGAAACACGCCGCCAAGCCAGGTCGCGTCTTCGCCCTGCTCGAGCGCATACTGCTCGAGCAGGCCTTGGATGGAGCGATCGATCAGGATCAGGTCCACGTCGGTGTCGGCGATCAGCGCGCGCACGAAGGCCCAGTTGCGCGGCAAGTCCAGGTTCTTGGCGGTGCCACGCGCGTACCAGCGCGCGCCGTCGACGTAGAAGTAAGCGATATCCACGTCGCGTCCGGACTGGTGCGAGATGTGCGGCCTGGCCGGGCCGCCATTCTCGTCGCTGATGTCCCCGAGCGCCAGCGCGCGCGTGTCCGTAAACTGCTCGTGCACCTTGCCTAGCGCGATGCCCAGAAAATCCAGCGTCTCCTGGGTGGCCCAGGCGCTACCGGGGCTGACCGGCTCGTACAGCGGGGTGGCTTGGGCCTGGACGCCGTTGATGAGCGCGCCGGCGTTGGGCGAGCCGAGCGACATCGAGCCGAGCGAGGCCAAATCCTGCTCGACCGCGGCTGCGATCTGCGCCTCGTTCCAGCCATCGAGCAGGTGCGGCCGGACCACCTGCGCCTCGGTAGGTGCTGCTTCGGAAAGCTCGCCCGAATCGTCGAGCAGCTCGTCGTGCGCAGCCTGTTCGTCTTCGCCGCTGCCGGTCTCGCTCGTGGCAGCGCTTTCGGCAGGCTGACTGGCGGCTGGCTCGGCGGCTTCGACGTCGGCAGCGGTCGCGCCGGGTGCGACGTGAGGGCTCGTACACCCTGACGCGATGCTCAGCAGCAGGCCGAGCAGGCGCGCGTGGCGGCTTCTTCGAGCATCAGGCGGCACGGTACCACTCCGCGGTGAGCTCCAGGCCAGCGTCGAGGGGCGTGGGAGCTCCGACCGCCGCTACGAAACGCGAGACATCGAGCACGGAGCGTTCGAGGTCGCCCGCGCGTGGCGGTCCCTGCTCGACCGGCGAGCTCGAGCCGGTGATGCGCAGGATGTGATCCGCGAGCTCCGCGGTCGCGGTGGCCTCGGCAGTGCCGATATTCAGCAGGGGGTAGGGGAGCTTGCTTTCGAGGGCCAGCAGATTGGCGCGCGCCACATCGCCCACGTAGACGTAGTCGCGCAAGCCTCCGCCGTCGCCGGCCTGCCGACGCGCAAAAACGGCCAGCTTCTGGCCGGAAAGCGCGGCGCCGAAGAAGCGCGCCACCACGCCGGCCTCGCCCAGCGGATCCTGCCGCGGGCCGTACACGTTCGCGTAGCGCAGCACGGTGCTCCCGAGCCCGCGCTGCTCGCCGTACACGGTAAGCAGGCTCTCGAACGTGAGCTTGCTGATGCCGTAGGGGCTCTTGGGTTTCAGCGTTGAGGTTTCCGAGGCGCGCTGGCCCTCCGCTACCTCGCCGTAGATGGCTCCACCGGTGCTGGCGAAGACGAGATGCTGCACGCTCGAGCCCGGCGCCGAGCACGCGTCGAGCAGGTTGAGGCCGCCCAGGATGTTCACTTCCGCGTCGAGGTGCGGATCCTTGATGCTGACCGGGACGCTGGCTTGGGCGGCTTGGTGGCTGACCAAGGCGGGCTTGAGCTGCTGCAGGGCGCGCAGCATTCCGGCGCGATCGCGTAAGTCGCACTCGACGATTGGCACCCCGCTTGGCAGGTGGTCGCGCCGGCCGGTCGAGAAGTTGTCTAGCACCGCTACCTCGAAGCCTGCCAAAAGGCACTGCTCGACCACGTGACTGCCGATGAAGCCGGCACCACCCGTGACCAGGACACGCATCGACCCGCTGTATAACCCAGCCTGGTCGCGCGCGACAGCGGGCTCACTCGCTCGTGCTTTGGCTCTGCGCTTTCAGCAGCTCCGCGCGCGCCCGGGCCAGGTAGGTCCGGGCTCTTTCGAGGTGATCGTCGCCGCCCTTGTTCCCCACCTTGACGTCCTTGAGCACCGCGATGGCCTCACTGACCTGGCCGCTGGCCTTGTCGATAGGGCTGGTGTCGGCCGCGATGGCCAATGAAGCACCGAGCGTCATGGCCAGCAGCGCTCCGAAGGCCAGAGGTTTCGTGCGGCGACTGGGGCGCAAGATCATTTAGGGGCTCCTCGCGACAGCATACCTGCGGCTTACCAGCACGCGAGCGCGATTCTTCCTGAGCGCCATTTGATAAGTGCCGAAAGGGCGTGTAAACCAGCGCCAGCATGGCGATTTTGCCGAGTGATGCGCCGGGTGATGATCCACTCGAAGTGCTGAACGCATGGTACGAGGACGCGGTAGGGCGCGGTGAGAGCATGCCCGACTCGATGACGCTCGCGACCGCGAGTCGGGATGGGCTCCCGTCGGCGCGTGTCGTGCTGTTCAAAGGCATCAAGCGCGGCGGCATTTTTTTCGTGACCAACTATCAAAGTCGCAAGGCTCGTGAGCTCGAGCAGAACCCGCGCGCAGCGCTGGTCATGCATTTTCCGCTCAGTCAGCGGCAGGTACGGCTCGAGGGCAGGGTGCAGCGTGCCACTGCCGCCGAGTCGGACGAATACTTCGCGAGTCGGCCGCGGGCGTCGCAGCTCAGCGCCTGGGCTTCCGCGCAGAGCCAACTGCTCACCTCGCGCGAAGAGCTACTCGCACAGAGTCAGCAGATCGCTGCGCGCTTCACCGACTCGATCGTTCCGCGCCCCGATTTCTGGGGCGGCTACCTGGTGTTTCCGCAGAGCGTGGAGCTCTGGCTGGGACGGCCGGACCGCTTGCACGATCGGTTCTTGTATCGGCGCGACGCAGCCCACGAGACGTGGAGCATCGAGCGACTCTCGCCGTAGGGTTCAGACGTGACGCTTGGGGCGCAGCGCCTTCTCGATCAGCTCCCAATGCTCGGGCGGTGTCGCGACGCCCACCGCGTTGTGGCCTTCAGCCAGCGCCACCTCGACCAGCTCCAGATGAGCGACACCGTGCTGCTCCAAGAAACCGTGCAGGTGGCGTTTGAAGTGCTGCGCGGTCGGCGCCGAGCGCGGTCCGAAGAAATCCCAGAAGTAGGTGCGGCTGCCGGCCTCGCTCGTCGCTTGCCTGCTCATCGATTGCCGAGGTAGAGCATGGCGACCAGTACCAGCCAAACACCGCCCAAGTAGTGCCAGTACTGGGCGCACAGACTCAGCCCTTCGTGGCGTGAGCTCGAATACTGTCGCTGCGAGGCATGGTGAATCACGATGCCGAGCGGGATGAAGCCGCCCAGCACATGCAGCGCGTGCACGCCGGTCAGGATGTAGAACGTGGCGATGTAAAGTGACGGCGCATCGCGGGGCGGCCGCATCGTGAACCAATTGGCGGCTTGCATCAGCAGGAACAAGGTACCCAGCGCCCCCGCCGCCAGCAGCCAACGCTTGAGCGCCTCCAGCTGATTCTTGCGGACTGCCAGCTGCGCGCCGCCGATCGTGAAGCTGGTCAGCCCGATCAGGGCCGTGCTGAAGAGCAGCCCATGGGGCAAGTCAGGCAGCCCGGGTGCGCGAAAATGCGGAGCCGTCAGGCGCATGTACCAGAACCCGATGATGCTGGCGGTGAACAGCACGCTCATCGAACAGAACAGGATGAGCACGCCGAGCTGTCGTGGGCTGAGCCACGGCAGGCGGGAGGCTTCAGGGGCCCGGGCATGCGAGGACGGGGCCTCAGACCCTTTCTCTTCGGAGCTACCGTGCATGATTCGCTCTCGCGCTACTACTACGCGGCAGTCATACCACTATTCTCGAATTCCGCTGCGACCGGCGTTCTGCTTCTGGCCAAGCTTACCCGGGCGAGTTGACAGCGCTCAGCGCCAGAGCGGCCTCTTCCTGAACCGCCGACGAGATATCGTCCTGGGCCGCGCGCTGAAGCGCGGTAAGCCCGATGCTGAGCGGAACCCCGAGTGCGCCCAAGGCCCAGGCGGCATGCTCACGTACCAGCTCACTCGAATGAGTTTCGAGCGCGCGAGCCAACGGCGCTTCGGCGGCGGGATCGTGTGAGTTACCGAGCGCGATGGCGGCGTTGCGGGCAAGCCGTGCCCGGCTCACGCGTGAGAGCGCGGTGCCGCGCACCAGCCTGCGGTAACCGGACGATGTGAGAAAGAGCAGCTCGACCAAATCCGGTGCGCGTAGGACCTCGCGCTGCCCCAGCTCCGGATCGCGCTCGGGAGCGTGGCGGGTGTCGTTCCAGGGACAGACGTCCTGACAAACGTCGCAGCCGAAGACGTGATTGCCAATGAGCCCCCGCAGCTCTCGCGGGATGGAGCCTTTCAGCTCGATGGTCAGGTAAGAGATACAGCGCCGCGCATCGAGCACGTGCGGCCCGACGAAGGCGCCCGTCGGGCAGGCGGTCAGGCAGCTCGTGCACGACCCACAGCCGCCGCTCGCCACCGGCGGCGTGCTTGCGAGCTCCAGCTCCAGCAGCAGCTCGCCGAACAGCACGAAGCTGCCGACACCCGGTAGAATGGTGAGCGTCGACTTGGCCGCGAAACCGAGGCCGGCCCGCACCGCGAAGTCGCGCTCGAGCAGCGGCGCGCTGTCGACGCAGGCGCGGCGTCCGACGGGGCGACCGACCAGCGCGTCGATGGCCTGGCCCAGCCGCTCCAGCTTGTCCTTGAGCACCCGGTGGTAGTCTTCGCCCTGCGCGTAGCGGGCGACGCGGCCGCTGAGTGGTGGGTCGATGGGCGCTCCGACAACACCGCGGCGCAAGCGCAGCGGAACCGGGTCACCGTAGGGAAGGGCTACCACCAGCACGGTCTTGACCGCCTCGAACAAGGCGGCTGGCGCGCTGCGATCCGGACCGCCCTGCATGTACTGCATCTCGCCGTGGTGGCCGGCTCCCAGCCAGTCGTCGAGCCGATCGGCCGCCTGTTCGGAACGCGCCGGGGAGGCGAAGCCGACCCGCACCAGCCCGAGCTCGAGGGCTGCGGTCACGATGCGGCTCTCGAGCGATTCTGCCGGGGCTTTCGCGCTCGCTGTCATCTCGGAAAGCTTCGATGCTACTGGCTCGGGGACGATTTGGTTCGCCCTTGGGAATAAGCGCGTGAGGTTCTTGGTAACACGCGCCGAAACTTTGTGGTAACCGCCGAAACCGCGTTTTCACAGAGTGAGGCCGCGAGTGATTGAGATACAAGAGCTCTATAAGTACTACGGCGATCAACGGGCCGTCGGACCCCTGACCGCCAGCATCGAACGTGGAGAAATCATCGGTCTTCTGGGCCTCAATGGCGCCGGTAAAACCACCACCCTGCGCGTGCTGGCCTGCGACCTCTTGCCAACCAGTGGAAAGGTCTTGGTCAGCGGTATCGACGTCGTGGAACGTCCGGACGAGGTCAAGGCCAAGGTCGGCTACTTGCCGGATCGGCCGCCGCTCTACGAGGACATGTCGGTGAGCGAGTACCTGGCATTTGCGGCCAAGCTGCGCGCCGTACCTTCGGACAAGATCGCCAAGCTGGTGACCGAAGCCGTGGAGCTGACGGAGCTGGGCGAGGTCTCGAAGAAGATCATCGGTGCGCTGTCGCACGGCTACAAGCAGCGCGTCGGCATCGCGCAGGCCATCGTGCACGCGCCGGACTTCGTGGTGCTCGACGAGCCGATTTCGGGCCTCGACCCGGTTCAGATCGTGGAGATGCGCGAGCTGGTCAGGAACTTGAAGGGCGAGCACACGGTGGTGCTGTCGAGCCACATCCTCTCGGAGATCAGCGAGACCTGCGATCGCATCATGGTGATCAACGAGGGCAAGATCGAGTGGTCGGGCACCGAGAGCGAGCTGTCGCAGACGCTGCGCCAGGGCACGCGCATCTCGATTACGGTGCGCGTCGCTGGCGCTTCGGAGGAGGCGGCGCAGGCGCGAGCCAGCGAGATTGCCCGCAGCGTGGCCGGCGTTTCGGGCGTGGATGCTGCCCCTGCCAGCGAGGCTGGGTCCGGCATTGCGACCATCAGCGTGCGCGGTGAGGGCGATTTGCGCGATGCGGTCTGCCGGGCGCTGGTCCAGGCTGACGTGGGTGTGCTCGCGCTCGGACGCGAGCAGGAGCTCGAAAGCATGTTCCTGGAGTTGCTCGGCGAAACGGGCGAGGGCGCGCCGGTGCGTCGCAAGAAAAAGCGTCGCAAGGACGAACAGCCGGCTGCTCCGACAGCCGTCTCGGCGCCTGGCGAGGCCGGGGCTGCGCAGTCGGCAAAGTCGAATGAAGGAGGCGCGCCATGAGCACCGCCTTGCTCATCGCTCAGCGCGAAATTCAGTCGTACTTCCGCTCGTGGCTGGGGCCGACCCTGGTGGCGGCGACGCTGCTCGCCAACGGCATGCTCTTTTACTGGAGGATAGGCCTCGACCAGAAGCTGCTCAGCGCCGAGGTGCTGGCCGCGTTTTTCTACAACACTTCGGGCCCGACCATGTTCGCCGCGGTCTTGCTGACGATTCGGCTGCTCGCCGAAGAACGCCAGACCGGCACGCTGGTCCTGCTGAACACCTCCCCGGTCAAGGACCGTGACATCGTGATCGGCAAGTTCCTGGGCGCCTATGCGGTGCTGGCGTTGATCATCCTGCTTTCGCTCTACATGCCGGCCTGGATCTTCGTGCATGGCAAGGTGGCAGTGGGGCACATCGTGGTCGGCTACCTGGGCATGTTGCTGCTCGGAGCTGCGGTCACCTCGATCGGTGTGCTCGGCTCCACGCTAGCCAGCTCGCAGGTGGTGGCGGCGATCCTCAGCGCGGTCGTGGCGGCAGTGTTCCTACTGCTCTGGATCGTGGCCAAGGCTACCGAGCCCCCACTCAACCAGTACCTGAACGCGCTGGCTGTACATCACGAGAACTTCAGGCCCTTCATGCAGGGCATCCTCGAGCCCTCGGGCATCGCCTTCTACATCATGTTCACTTTCACGTTCCTGTTCGCCTCGGTCAAAGTGCTCGAAGCGCGGAGGTGGCGATGAGCCAGTCCACGACTGTGACGCGCCCGGCGGCTTCCGGTCTGGCGGCAGTGGCGGCCGGTACGGGCGCTCCGGGCTGGCTGTTGCCGCTGTATCTTGGCGGCCTAGCGCTGGTCTGTTTGGGGGAGCGGGTGCTCTCGGGGCTCGAAAAGGGCTCCGGCTTTTTCACCGCGCTGGGCGTGGTGGCCGTCGTGATCGCGACCGGTCTGCGCTTCTCGCCCAAATTCCGAAGCCAGGGTGAACGCGCCGACATCGAGCGGCTGCTTGCCCTGCTGTCCGTGCTCGGGCTCGTGGCGCTGGGCGTCTACTACGTCACCACGAGCTCGGGCATGGATCGCTTCGGCTTGGCCAAGCTGGCGACCGAGAAGCGCGATCACGCCCTCGAGCTGCTGCGCGTGACGTGGGTGTCGCTACTGACGCTGGCGGTCGTGCCGCAGGTCTTCGCCGAGACCGCGCTGCGGCCGATGCGCCGCGCCGAGCGACCCGAAGCGCGGCGCGTGAAGGCGGCTGCCACGGCAGGTGCCGCGTTGGCCATGGTTGCAGTCTACGGTTCGCTTTTGGTCTATGCATCGACGGGCATCGAGAAGAAGTGGGACTACAGCTATTTCAAGACCTCGCGGCCCGGTGAGTCCACGCGCAAGATCGCCGCTAGCCTGACCGAGCCGATCCGGGTCGTGGCCTTCTTCCCGGACGTCAACGAAGTGCGCAGTGAGGTCGATAGTTACCTGAAGGATCTCGCGTCCACCAGTCCCAAGCTGAAGGTGGAGGTGAAGGATCGCCTGCTGGCGCCCAAGTTGGCCAAGGAGCTACGAGCCACTCAGGACGGAGTGATCGTGCTGTCGAAGGGTAGCGTGACCTTCAACCTGACCATCGGCTCCGAGCTCGAGGCAGCGCGCGCCAAGCTCAAGACGCTGGATCGTGATTTTCAGGAGCAGCTGATCAAAGCGGTGCGTTCACGCAAGACCGTTTACTTGACGGTCGGCCACGGCGAGATCAACGACGCGCCCAAAGGCAGCGCAGAGGCCGAGGGTCGCACGGCCAGCATCGCCAAGAGCCTGCTGCAAAAGCAAAACGTCACCGTCAAGGATTTGGGGCTCGGTCAGGGCCTCGGTAGCGAGGTGCCCGACGACGCCGACGCGGTGGTGGTGCTCGGTCCGAGCGACGGCTTCTCCCCGCCCGAGATCGATGCGCTCAAGCGTTATGCGCAAAAAGGCGGTCACTTGCTGATGGCGCTCGATCCAGAGAGCTCGTCGCAGCTCAACGTGGTCGGGGTGCAGCAGACACCAGAAGCCGCAGCTGCCGAGGCTCCCTCAGCGGCGCCCGCGGTCAAGCCCGCGCCCTCGGGATCGGCGGCCAAGCCGCCCGCAGTGCCGCCGCAGGGCCCGCCGCCGGCGCACCTGGCAACGCTCGCAGATGTGGTGGGCCTGACCGTGCTCCCGGACGTGCTGGCCAACGAGACGAATCACATCCGCGTGCGTTCGAACGACTCGGATCGCACCCGGCTACAGACCAGCAGCTTCTCGTCGCACGCGTCGGTCTCGACGCTGAGCCGCAACGCGCCGCGTGCGGCCGTGGTGGTCATGGGCTCTGGTGGCCTCGATAAGCCGCAGGCCACGCAGGGCAAGGTGGACTTCACGGTGCGCTCGCCCGGCAGCACGTTCAACGACGGCAACAAGAATTTCAAGCTGGATAAGGACTCGGAGAAATCGCAGACCTACAACCTGGCGGCTGCCGTGACCAGGCCGATCGCGGGCGGCGCCGAGCCCCCCAAGCCGGATCCGAAGGACAAGGACAAGAACAAGACGCCCGAGGCCAAGGAAATGCGGGCGTTCGTGACCGCTGACGTCGACGCCTTCAGCGACTTGGTGATGTCGAACGTGATCGGCAATCAGGTTCTGTTCGTGGATGCCATGCGCTGGCTGGTTGGGGAAGAGAGCTGGTCCGGTCAAACCAATACCGAGGAAGACGTGCGTATCGAGCACACCAAACAGCAGGATTTGGCCTGGTTCTACAGCACCATCTTCGGTGTTCCGGGGCTGGTCCTGGCTGCGGGTCTGTTCTTCAGGCGCCGCGCGCTCGCGGGAGGTGCCAAGTGAAAGAGCTCATTTTGCACGGTGCGCTGCTGCTCGTCTCGTCAGGCCTGGCCTATTCGGTGTGGAACAAGGACGAGCCGCAGCCCGAAAAGCAGCAGGCCATGGTTGACGTGTGGGGCGGCAGTCAGGCGTCGTTCACGCGGCTGTCGTTCGAGGGCAAGACCCGCAAGGTCAGGCTCGAAGGCCAGAAGGATGCGAACGGCTATTACTACGTGGGCGTGGTCGACAAGGAAGACGCGCCGGATCCTCACGCCGGTATGAAGGATCCCCACGGGCACGACGACAACGCTACAGGCGGCAAGGGTCCGCTCAAGCCGCCAGACGCCAAGGAGCCGAAGAAGGAAACGGTTCGATTCGTCTCGGTCAAGGCTGGTGAGACGCTGGTCAAGGCGCTCACGCCGCTCAAGGCCATGCGCGCCGTGGGCAAGGTGGACGCTGCGCGCAACGAGGAGTTCGGGCTCGACAAGCCGGAAGGCACGCTCAAAGTCACGATCGACGGCAAAGAGCACGTGCTGGTGATCGGCGGTACGACTCCAGGCGGAAGCGAGCGCTATGCAAAATATCAGGCCAACGGCGAGGTGTTCGCGATCTCCGGGGACATCGCGCAAAGCCTGATGTTCGGCGAGTCGCGCCTACCGGAGCGGGAGCTGCATGGCTTCAAGAATGACGAGATCGTCCGGGTCAAGGTCAGCAAGGGCAACAAGCAGCGCGAGCTGATGCGTCTCAAGGAAAAGAACGAGGGCTGGGCGGACCTCGCCAATCCCACCAAGCAGGACGAGACGGCTGGCAACTGGATGAGCAAGCTCGGCCGCCTGCGCGGCAGCGATTTCGTCGAAAAGCCGCCCCTGCCGCTCAAGCCCGAGGATGCGATCGTGCGCGTCGAGTACTACGACGGCAGTAAGTCGGTCGGCTTCGTGGAGCTCTATAAGCTGCCGGCCGAGGTCAAACCGGACGCTGCTCCCAGCGCCAGCGCGCCCAAGCACGACTACCTGGTCCGGACCGAGTGGGGCCGCTGGTTCGTCAAGGTCCCCGCAAGCAACGCCGAGCAGGTCGAGAACGATTTGGCGAGCGTTTTGAAGTAGCCCTGCCCGAGAGTGGTTAGTGGTCGGTGGTTAGTGGTTAGTGGTCGGTGAAGCAGTTGTAGGCGCTGGTGCGACTACTGCTTCATGCAGGAGTCCGCACAACCATCAGCGGCGGCCTGGCACTGCTGCATGCACGGGATGTGGCCGTAGCAGCGCAAATTGCAGTCGGTTTGGGCCGTCTGACACCGCGTATTGCAAGACTGCTCGCTGGCATTGGCCGTAGCGCAGAGCGTCATCAACACAGCAGCCAGAGCAAAACGAGTCGGGCTCACGCTCTCGGGAACGGCCGCTTCACGCCCAACTTCAGCCACACTAACCACTGACCACTGACCACTCCTCACGGGTGCACGAACAGCACCGTCCCAGTGAGCGTCTGCATCGCCGAGTGCCACCCTTCCGGCACTTCGGGCTTCGTAAAGAAGAACAGCCGTCGCGCGTCCTCGGGCGTCAGGTTGATGCAGCCGTGGCTCTTGGGGGTTCCAAAGCGGTCGTGCCAGTAAGCGCCGTGGAGCGCGTAGCCCTCCTCGAAGTACTGCACGTAGGGCACGTCACGCAGCTCGAACTCCTCGCCCACGGCGTCCGAATCCATGGTGGTCGAGACGTGCTTGGTGTGAATTCGGAAAATGCCGCGCTTGGTGGCTTTGCTGTGCGCGGGGTCCTCCAGGCCAGCCTCACCGGTGGAGATCAACGTGGCGTACACCGCGCGCGTGCCCTCGTAGGCGACCAGGGTCTGCTTCGTGACGTTGATGTCGAACCAGCGCTCGCCGTTCTTGCCCCAAGCCGGCATCTTTTTCGCTCGATCCAGGCGTGAAGCGTCCTGGTCCGAAATGTAGGTGCCGCCGGTGGTTTCGAAGTGGAGCCGTTTTTTGAAGAAGCTCTGCTTGCCAGTGAGCTTGAGCACCGACCAATAGGCCGCGGCGCCCGCGTCGACGAGCTTGCCCTTCTCGTAACGCTTCAGCCGAGCGTCCTCGCTCCTGACCAGCGCGAAAGGAAAATCGAGGCCTTTGCCGACTTCCACGCCGTGATGCTCCGAGCCCTGAATCGGACGCAGCCGGTCCGTCGGGACCACGTCGAGGTCGGTCGTGATGCCGTAGCGCCGTCCCTCGAACAGCAGTGTGTGCAAAAGCGATAGCCCCTGGCGCGGTTTCATGCGCGCCCCGATCAGATCAGTACCATGGCTCACTTGCCCTTGCGGCGTCGGCAGGGCCTTGCCGGCGCCGAGGAACGAGGGCAGGGCGTCGCTGCTTCGGGCGTCCCATGCGGCGCGCGCATCGGGGGGCGTCGCGCCGCGCAGCCACACGTGCTGCGCGTAGCTCGCGCCCACCTCGCCGGAGGCTGAAAGCCAGGTGGCCATGCGCTCGGCCAGATCGGCCTCGGCGCTTTCGGCCTCCGCTCGCGTCGGCAAGCGCGTGTAGATCGGCCCAGGACGCCGGACGGTGCCGTAGATGTAGGGCAGGCGACGCGAGAAATCGGGGCTGTGGCCGCGGTACGCGGCCACCACGGCGTCGTTCTGGTCGAGGGTCGCCGTTCCTTCGGCGCACACGAAGCCGCGCGGCGCCACCGGGTACCAACCGGCGCCACAGCCGTCGCTGCCCGCGCTGGGACCTGTCACGAGCAGCGCCGAGCCGGCGCGAAAGTAACCAATCCGTTCCGCGTTGCGCGACGGTCGTTCGTGGATGAAGCTCCGCAGCGAGCGCGCGTGGATACGCTGCCCGGTTGCGGCGGGGGCCGGCTCCACGACCCCATCGAGGCCCACAGTCGTCGCGTTGCGCGCGGTAGGAGCTGGCGCCGCTGGGCCGAGGCTGGCCGCCGGGCTTACCTCCTTCGGACTCCCGGCCGACGCGCCCACGATCAGGACCGCCGCCGGGGCATCGCCCTTCGAGCAGGCCGAGAGCATGAGCCCGAACGACAGGAGGGTCGAGAACCGGTGCCGCATGCCTGCCAGGAAATCGCACGCTCGCGCCCAGGATCGCAAGAAAAGTGAGGCAAAAGCGCGCTTTCTGTGCGGAATCCGTTGCGTCTCACCCAGCAAGGCCTATCTTCTGCGGCGGTTGTTCGCGAGCGAGCCTCCTCGAAGCGCGAGGGCGCAGGCCCGGAGTACCGGGCGCACCCTCTTCATCATCTGTGGCGTCCTCGCGCTCATGGTCGCGGTGGTCTTCGGCCTGCGGCTGCTTTCCGGTGGCGCCATGGCCCCGCTCTCGGTGGCGCTGCCGCTGCTGGGCCTGCTGTGGCTGTTGGTGCTCGGAGTGCAGGTCTGGCGGTACCGCGCCCCGATCGACGCAGCCCCGGCTCGCCAGGAGCGCCCTTCCAAACGGCCACCACGCTTCGACCCCAGCAGCGGGGTGCGCGCCGACCGGCCGAGCGACTCGGGAAATCAGGTCAGCGCAGGCCTTTAGCCCATGCGCCCGCTCGCCTTCGTGCTTCTGGCCCTCGCTTGCTCCAAGACCGAGCCGAGTCCTGTCCCAGCTGGCTCGTCCAGCGCCGCAGCCAGCCAGGCCCAGCCCCCGGCTAGCGTCGCGGCGACGCCGTCCGTAGCGCCACCCGCCCCGAGCAAGCCGCGCAACGTGCTGATGGTCACCATCGACAGCCTGCGCGCGGACATGCCCTGGAATGGCTACCCGCGCCCCATCGCGCCCCATCTGACGGCACTCGCCGAAAAGTGCACCACCTACACGAACGCGTACTCGGTCTCGAGCTACACCGCCAAGAGCGTGGCGGCGTTTCTGACCGGCCACTATCCGAGCACGCTCTTTCGCAGCGGATATTTCTTCGCGAGCTACGCGGGCGCCAATCGGTTCATGGCCGAGACGCTGCGAGAAAACGGCGTCGAAACGCTGTCCTGGCACTCCCACATGTACTTTGCGCGCGCCAAGGGCTTCGAACAGGGCTTTCGCGAGTGGCGCATCACGCCCGGGATCACGTTCGACGCCCAGACCGACAATCACGTCACCAGTGAAAAGATGACCGCGATTGGCCTGGAGCTGCTCGGAAAACCGGAGCTCTCGAGCAAACAGTTCTTCGCGTGGGCTCACTACATGGACCCGCACGACCAGTACAATCGTCACGAGGAAGCGCCGAAGTTCGGAAACAAGGCGCGCGATCGTTACGATCAGGAAGTCTTCTACACGGACCTGTGGGTCGAGAAGCTGCTCGATTTCGTGGCGCAACAGCCGTACGGCAAGGACACCTACCTCGTGATCTCGGCCGACCACGGCGAGGCGTTCGGCGAGCATGGCATGTACAAGCACGCTTTCGAGCTCTGGGAGGTGCTGACGCGGGTGCCGCTTTTGATCTGCGGCCCGGGCATCAAGGCGCAACGCATCAGCGAGCGGCGTTCGCACATCGATCTCCCAGCCACCATCTTCGAGCTGCTCGGGCAGAAAGTGCCGGCGGACCAAATGGGTAAGAGCCTATTGCCCGAGCTGACGGGTCAGGAGCCGCCGAAAGTCCGCGAGCCCATCTACCTCGAGCTCGCCGAAGACACTCACAATCCGCCCCGGCGCGCCCTGATTCAGGGCGACTACAAGCTCATCTGGAGCGGGCCACGCGACAAGTTCCAGCTCTTCAACCTGACCAAGGATCCGGGTGAAGAGAAAGAGCTGAGCAAGGAAGAGCCCGACAAGCTCAAAGAGATGATCGCGGCTTCCCGCGCGTTCTGGGAGAAGCTGCCGATGGTCGAGCCCTACGGGAACGTAAAGTTGAAAGAGGGCGGGACGGCGCGGGGGCCCACGGGTCACAAG
>DATEDZ010000386.1:0-3489 GCA_035281385.1 Polyangiaceae bacterium | reverse complement strand
CGGGTTCACCACCACCACGCGGGCGTTCGAGCTCCGCGTCGGCGGCGTGTGGGACTTCGTGATGCACGGACCGGACGGGACCGACTACCAGGAGTGGATCACCTGGACCGAGATCACCCCGCCGGAGCGGATCGCGCTGCTGCACGGTGAAACCCGCGGCGATCCGAACGCCTTCCAGTCGGTTCTCACGTTTGCACCCGACGGCGCGGCGACCCGCATCGAGATGCGCACGGTGTTCCCCACCAAGGAGCTACGCGACCAGGCGGTCGAGAAATACCACGCGATCGAGGGCGGCCAGCAGACCCTGAGCAACCTGGCTGCCTACGTCACCCAGATCGTTCGGAAGGGAGCTGAGGACTGATGGCTGGAAAAGTGTTCTTCAGTGTGTCGATGTCGCTCGACGGGTTCATCGCGCCCGGGTCTCTCGGGGAATTGATGGGCAAGCAGTGGATGGAACTGCAGGCCTGGGCATTCCCGCTGCGGTTCTTCCGGGAGAACCTGAAGCTCGGCGAAGGCGGCGAGGAAGGCCGCGACAACGACATCGGGCGGCAGACGTTCGAGCGCACCGGCGCCAGCGTGATGGGCAAGCGCATGTTCGACGCCGGCGAGCGGATGTGGCCGGAGGAGGCCCCGTTCCACACGCCAGTCTTCGTCGTCACGCACGAGAAGCGCGACCCCTGGGTGCGTCCAGGTGGGACCACCTTTCACTTCGTCAACGACGGCATCGAGACCGCACTCGACCAGGCCCGCGAAGCCGCCGGCAACCGAGACGTCCGCATCGCCGGCGGTGGCGCCACTATCCTGCAGTACTTGAACGCCGCCCTGATCGACGAATTCTCAATCGCGCTCTCCCCCGTCCTATTCGGCTCCGGAATCCGCCTATTCGAGGGCGTAGACGCCGCCCGCGTGGCCCTTGCTCCCGTGCGCGCGGAGCCGACGCAGCGCGTGACCCACCTGACCTACGCCGTCCGGGAGGCGCGTAGGTAATTTGATCAAGGGTGGGCGCGCGATGACCGTGTCTCAGTCTGCTCGAAGCGCCGCGACATCCTGGTGCGTCACGTCGCGAAGTTGCTCGATCACCGCGTCGACCGCAGCTGTGAGCGCTTGACGAACGTCGGTGGGTTCGAGCTCCGCGCGGCCACTTTCAACAAAGCGCACGGGTAGCCCATCTGACCTCGAGCTCGCGGACCACTCGGCAACTACATTGCGTTCGTCACGGAACAACACGAGGTCAGGGAAGCTCATGCCCTCTCGCCTCGCGAATCCAGCGCATGACGATTTCACGAAGGACGGGGAGCGGGACGGCGCCGTAGGCGAGGACGCGTTCGTGGAAGGCTTTGATGTCGAATTGGAGGCCGAGGGCGGTCTCGGCTTCGCGACGGAGGGCGAGGAATTCGCGCTCGCCGAAGCCGTAGCTGAGCATTTCGCCGGGGCAGACGGCGATGCGGTCGACGTAGGTTTCGACGGTTTGGGCGGAGAAGCCCACCTGCTTCGTGGCGACCCAGGCGATGGCGGCTTCGTGGGTCCAGCCCATGGCGTGAATGCCGGGGTCGGTGACGAGGCCAGTGGGCAAGTGGGAGACGGCGCCGAAGCGATCGAGGTCGGAGCTGTAGAGACCCATTTCGTCGGCCAGGCTTTCCGCGTAGCGCGCCCAGCCCTCGTAGTAGGCAGACAGCCCGGTCTCGAGCGCCGTGGGCTCGTTTGGCGCTCCTGGGTCGCGGCCCAGCTGCAGGTGATGGCCCGGGATGCCCTCGTGAAAGGCGGTGTGCTCGACCTCGATGCGCTGCAGCGAGCCGACGTTGGTCGTGTCGATGCGGAAGCGAGCGGGGTGGGAGCCGTCGTGGGCGGCTGGCTCGTAGCGCGCGCTAGGATGCGCTTGCGCCTCGAAGGCGTCGTAAGGGACGAGCGTGGCCGGGTCGCGTGGCAGGCGTGCAAACCAGCGAGGGGCGGCCTGCTCGGCGCGTGCTATGGCCCGACTGACGAAACCTAGCGCTTCGTCGGTCGTGGCGAAGCGGCTGCGCGGGTCGGCCGCGACCGCGGCTTTCGCAGAGCGCAGGTCGCTGATGCCTTCGCCGAAGACGGCGCGAGCGAGCTTTAGCGCTTTGGCCTCGCGCTCGGCGACCTGCTGTTGCCCCAGCTCATACACTTCACGCGGAGCGAGCTGCGCTGTGGTGTGCATCCTGATACGGGCGCGGTAGCACTCGGCTCCGTTGGGGATGGCGGCGATGCCGAGCCTGGTGCGGGCCTTGGGGGCATAATCATCACGCAGAAAATCGCGATAGCGCGCAGCGGCCGGAACTAGCTCGGTTTCGACGAGCTTCAGCCAAGTAGCTTGAAATTCTGCGTCGGTAGCGCGCTGGGCCGGACTAGATAGGGGCGAATCTTTGAGCGGCGCGGCCAGTAACGCGTCGAGCTGCGCGACTGCGAGCTCGATGTTGCGGCGCGGCGCGGTGTAGCCGAGCCGAATGCCTTCGCGCAGGTTGCTGAGCTCGGTATCGAGAAAGCGTGGCAGCCGGCGCCAGCGCGACAGTGCTTCGGCCCGAGCCAGCGGCGCGCCGACCGGTTGCTGGTCGACGATGGCGAGCAAGGTTGTTTGCCATCCGAACTGGTGCGCCGGCCAAAGCTCAGCGCGGCAAACGCGCGTCGCAACTGAGCTTTCCAGGGCGTTGCGCAGTGTGCCGTAGGCTACCCATTCCGGTCGGCCCCACAGGCGGTCGCCATCGATCTTCGCGAGTGCCGCGAGCCACGCGTCTTCGCGGGCGTGCCAGGCCTGCAGCGCAACCAGCGAGTTGTCGGGCAGCGCGTCGTGGCGCTCGAGCGTTAGCCCCGCGTGCTCGGCCAGATCGGGGAAGGTTTGCAGGTAGCCCGCGGTGTGCTCTTGCGCAAGGCGCCGTACCCGACTCGCGGAGTCGTCGAGCGGCACGCTGCGCGGCGGAGCCGGCACTCCCCCGCACGCTGCCAAGATCATGATTGCCGAGACCCACTGCCTACGCTCACTCTGCATCCCGCTGTGTTCTGACGCGCCGAGCGGCCCCGCGCAACCCGCCCACGGGTCAATCAGCTACACGCGAGCGTGACGTTCGCGGCAGCCGCGGCTGAGAGAGACAACAGGGTGCGACGATCCGTGGAAGCTGTTGGGTTGCATCACGTAGACGTAGGGCCGCCCCCACACAATGAAGCCCCCCAACGTTGGACGGGTCATTGACTCAAAGCGTAAACTTAACGGTGAAGGGCGCCGTGCTGGAGACTACGGGCTGACCACCTTTGTCGAGCGCGGGTTTGAAGGTGCGGCGCATGGCGCACTGGCGGGCGTGGGCGCCGAAGCCGCTGCCCGGGTCCGACAGAACACTCACCGACTTGGCGCGGCCATCGACGCCGACCGTGACCACCAGCGTGACCCTCCCGAACTCGACACCATCGAGCTGCGCCTCCGCCGGGAACCCGCAATCCGACCAGCTCGTACCGATGGGCGCGGCAGCGCGCGTGAGG
>DATEDZ010000385.1:0-14345 GCA_035281385.1 Polyangiaceae bacterium | reverse complement strand
AGTGCGTGCGCCGGCCCATCGTGATCACCGAATACGCGGCATCGTGATCACACAAAACGGCGCATCGTGATCACCCGTTTCGGCATCGTGATCACACAAAACGGCGCAGTGATCAGCGCCGGCTAGCGAGCCGAGCGACGTGCAGGTTGGGGTCTGTGGCCCCGAGCCGCCTACAGGGCGTGCATGGCCACGGAGAGAGTACCCATGCACGTTCTCAGAGAAATCCTTAGACAGAAGCTCGCGCTCGGGCGGAGCCACCGACAGATCGCGGCGGCCTTGGGCATCAGCGCCGGCAAGGTCGCCAGCGTGTACGCCGACGCGCGGTCGCACGGCATCGACGCGGCTGCGGTCGAGGCGATGACGGACGCCGAGCTCGGGGCGCGACTGTATCCGAAAACGACGCCGTCGTGCGTTCGACCGGAGCCCGACTGCGCAGGGCTGCATCTGGAGCTTCGGCGCCGCGCGGTGACACTCGCGCTGCTGCACGTCGAGTACGTCACCGAGCATCCGGAAGGCCTGCGATACACGGCGTTTTGCGAGCGCTATCGCGAGTGGCTGAAACGGCAGTCGCCGGTGATGCGTCAAGTACACATCGCGGGGGACAAGCTGTTCGTGGACTATTCGGGGATGAAACCGCGGCTGGTCGACCCGCTGACGGGCGAGGTCACCGAGGTCGAGCTGTTCGTGGCCGTGCTCGGCGCAAGCAACTACACCTACGCGGAAGCGACGCGGACTCAGCAGGTGGGCGACTTCGTCTCGAGCGTCGCGCGCGCGCTAACGTTCATCGGCGGCGTCCCGTGCGCGATCGTGCCCGATCAGCTCAAGAGCGCGGTCATCAAGGCGTGCCGCTATGACCCTGCGGTGCAGCGCACGACGGCCGAGCTCGGGCGCTTCTACAACACCACCATCTTGCCCGCGCGACCGAAGTCACCGCGTGACAAGGCCAAGGTCGAAGTCGGCGTGCAGATCGCCGAGCGCTGGCTGCTCGCGCGCATCCGCAACGAGACGTTCACGAGCCTCGGCGCGCTTAACCGTCGGCTGGCTGAGCTCACCGAGTTACTCAATGCGCGCGTCATGCGTGCGTACCAGGCGAGCCGTCGCGAGCTGTTCGAGCGGCTCGATAGGCCCGCGCTCGGACCGCTGCCCGTAGAGCCATTCGAGGCTTCGAGCTGGAAAAAGGTGGGGCTCAACATCGACTATCACGTCGAGTTCGAGCACCACCTCTACTCGGCTCCGCACACCCTGCTTCGCGAAGAGCTGTGGGTGCGGGCAACGGCCCGCACGGTCGAGATCTTCCATCTCGGAAAACGCGTGACCTGCCATGCACGTAGCTTCGTCCGTGGCGGACGCACCACCCTGACCGAGCACATGCCCAGCACGCACCGCGCACACGCCGAGTGGACTCCATCGCGCATCCTCGGCTGGGCCGAAACGCTCGGGCCCAGCACACGCGCACTCTGTGATGCCATTCTGAGCGAGCGGCGGCACCCAGAGTGGGGCTTCCGCTCGTGCCTCGGTTTGTTCCGTCTCTCCAAGAAGTACGACGGGGCCCGCGTCGAAGCAGCGTGCAAGCGCGCCCTCTTCGCCGGCGCCCGCAGCTATCGCCACGTGCTGACCATCCTTCAGCACAACCTCGACCAGCAGCCGCTGCCCGCGGCCGAAGTGCCCGCAGGCACGGGCGCCACGCACGAAAACGTGCGCGGCCCTGGCTACTACCACTGACTCTCGTCACCCCATCCAACCCCAAAAACAGAAAGAGAAACCCATGCTGAGAGAGCCCACCCTCGAGAAACTCCAGGCCCTACGCCTACGCGTCTTGGCCGCGACCTGGCTCGAGCAAGATAAGACACCCGACATCCTCGCGTTGCCGTTCGACGATCGCCTCGCCCTGCTCGTCGATGCCGAGTCGCTGGCGCGTGACAATACCCGCCTCACGAAAAATCTCCGTGACGCCAAGCTCCGTATCGCCGATGCGTGCATCGAAGGCATCGACTTCCCACGTGAGCGGCAGCTCGAAAAATCCGTCGTCCGCCAGCTCGCCACCTGTCGCTGGGTCGCCGAGCACCAGACCGTGATCGTTACCGGCGCCACCGGCACTGGCAAGAGCTACGTCGCCTGCGCGCTCGCTCACCAAGCGTGTCGCAAGGGCCTGCGTGCGCTCTACCGCCGCGTGCCGCGCTTGTTCGACGAGCTCCGTCTCGCTCGCGCTGACGGGACCTACGAGCGACTCCTCGCGCGTTTCGCCAAGATTGACGTCCTCGTGCTCGACGACTTCGCGATCTCCTCGCTCACCGAAGACAGCAGAAGCGACCTCCTCGAAATCCTCGAGGACCGCTACGCGCGGCGCGCCACCGTGATCACCAGCCAACTCAAACACGACCGCTGGCACGACTATCTCGCCGATCCCACCGTCGCCGACGCTATCTGCGATCGAGTCCTTCACGGCGCCCACAAGCTCGCCCTCGAGGGCCCCTCGCGCCGCAAAGTCAAGGGAAACGCCACCCCAGATTGAGCGCGCTCGCTCGGTCACCTACGCTCGACATCCACACCAAAGGAACCAAACCCCAGATCTGACCCCGCACACCAAGCACGTCGCTTCGCTCCGATCAGGATGCGCCGAACCGCGCGATCACGATGTGGCGATTTGAGTGATCACGATGGCCGAAACCCGCAGCTGAGCTCATGGCCTGAGCTCAGCGGCGTCGTCGATACCCGCCGAAGCCGAAGCCAGCTCCCACCTACCGCTCGACTCGGAGCGCACAACTGCCGTCGTGACACGAGCTGCTCGAGCGCCTGCCCAGTGCTTTCGCACTTAGCATCTGAAGCAGTCCGACCGTCCAGCACAGGGGGCAGCCACGCAGCGCGATCAGAGCGATGGTCAGGGCCGCCAAGGCTGACCCGGGCCGTGAGTCTGCCCAGCTGGCTGAGGCCACCACCGCGGCGCTCCCGCAGAGCCCTCGCAGAACATGCTCAGTCAGGCTCCTGCTGGTAAGCATCAGTTCAGCTCCCCGCGGGTCTCGACGCCGTCCGAACGCTCGAGTGCGGCGCGCAGCCTGCTGCGGGCACGATGCAGGCGCGTCTTCATGGTGGCAAGCTCGAGGCCCAGCGCGGCGCACGTCTCCGCGCCGCTCAACCCCTCCAGATCACGCAAGATTAGGATCTCACGATAGGGCCGTTCCAGCCCGGCAATTGCGCGGTGGACGGCCTGGACCAGCTGCCAGCGCTCGATGGCATGTCTTGGGTCATCTTGCGGTGACGCGATCTCATCGGCGTCCTCGATGCGATCACCGAGGCTACGGCGCTCGCGGCTCACGCGCCGCAGCATCCGGAGGCACGCATGCTTGATCACGCTCATCAGCCACGACAACGCACCCGCGTCACGCACCACATCCGGTCGCCGCGACAGCTTCGTGAAAGCCTCCTGCACTGCATCGTCCGCATCGTAGCTATCGCGGCAGACGCGCAGGCCGAACCGGTACACGCGATCGTGGTACTGGCGCACCAGGAGCGCCAGGGCTTCATCGTCGCCACACGCTGCCTTGGCGAGGAGCTGCTGGTGGCCGACGGCCTTCATCGGTCCGGCACCGCCAGGCAAGTCGACTTCCCGAGCGCCCTGTAGCCCACACAGCTTCCGGCCACCGCCGTAAGTAACAAATACGCCCCCGGTAGCGCGAACGCCAGCAAGCGAATTGTCAGCGAAAAAGGGGCCAAGACGCTGCATGAAAGGAGCGAAAGGGCCGAAACACCGCGCAAGATGCGATCGAGACTACCGACATTCTTTCTCATGGGATCACCTTCCTTGGGAGAAGCCCGCGGCAGCTCGGAAGGATTCACCAATCGATGAAATCGACCGGATTCGTGAGTCAGGCGCCCCATTTGCGCGGCGGACGGCATCTACGCCGGGCTCCGAGCGCGGGACCTATTGGCCGGCGGCCGGACGGGTCAGCCGGATGTCACGGAACCGGGCGCTGGCACGCATCGTGAACGAGTGCTCGGGGCTGGCTTCGAGGGAAAGACCGAGCGCGACCGTCGGACCAAGGTCGACCGTCCACGCTACTTCCGGCGCTTGCGGTGCGTCTTCGTCGTGACGCCCGTGCTCGGTCCAGCTCCTGCCGTCGTAGCCGTACCAGGCCATGTAACGTATTGCCAGCGGCTACGGAACGGCAGCGGCAACGGAACGGAGCGCCTTCAACTCCCGAACGGCGCATAATTTTCCTTATGTTAACGCTAAGTTAGCCGCGTTCGTGAGATCGCAAGCCTCGCATGCGGCGGAGGCGTGGTCAACGCCAGTTGCTCCCGCCTTGGGTTCCGGATGGGGCGTTTGCTTCTACAGTCCCAGACGATCTTTCGGATCATTACGTCACCAACCGTCTTGTATTCCGTCGTAGGCATGATTTACCTCTTGGGGACGCGGACGATGAGTGTGCGTCGGCGCAGCTTCTGGAACAGCGCTACGCTCAGGGCAGCTCGAGCACGAGGCCATGGATCGACGTCGGCGTCTGCTGGCCCTCGTACCAGGCGAGATCTGGCTGATCGAGCGGAGAGCTGTAGTTGTAGACCAGGTAGCGAGTGGGCTCGAGCTGCACCAGCGCGGGGTAACAGGTGTCGCCCGCGGAGGGCAGGTCGAGGACGTGCTCGACCGTGAGCTCGTCGGGATCCACCCGCCAGAGCGCGCAGCGCTTGGGGCGTCCCCAATAGTCTAGCCCGTAAGTTTGTTGTTGTTCGACGAGGCTCAGCTCGCTCTGCTGCAGGTCGAAGGCGCCGCTGTCGGTCAGGTTGCGCCGAGCGAGCAAATACGCTTCGGCGCCATGCCGAAACAACAGGGGTGAGTCGTACTTCTTGAGGTCGCTCGCGCACTGCCAGTCCGCAAGATCGTCCGCTGCGGCGCGACAGATCTTCGAACCGAAGCCTTGCTCGTCGCCGGCCTCGTTCCGCGCCACCGCGAGCAGATCGCCATCTGCCAGCCAGGCGAAGTCGGTTTCCGAGCTACCGCCGTGCAGCACGACGCCGTCTGCCCCGGCCGCCGGCTCGAAGTGGCGTGCGTCCTGGGTCTCGAGCAAGTAGACGTCGAGCGGCTCGCCGCTGCCCGAGTAGATGTCTTCTCCGCCGACGTAGCCGCTGACGAGCGCGCGGCCGCCCTCTGGCAGCGGACGCGCGCGCCACAGGATGAAGCCGCGCGGCAGGACCTGCTCCGGCTCGCTCCAGCTGCAATCGTCCGCCAGCGTCGTCACGCGCGTGCCGAGCGGCTCGAACGCCAGTGGCTCCGTGCCCAGCACCGCAAAAAACAAGTGCAGCCTACCGGCCAGGGACAAGAAGCGCGGCTCGCGCACGTCGCGGCCCAGCGCGATGCTGGTTTCCAGGCGCCAGTCGACGTGGTCGTGCGTGCTGATGACGTAGAGCACCACGTCGGTGCCCGCGAAATGGGCGGGCGCCACGCGAAACGCAAAGTAGAGCCGGCCCTGGTGCCACACCCCGTCCAGGTTGTTGTGCGAGAACTGCGTCTCGACCTCGGTCGGTAGCGCCGACGAAGGCACCAGCTCGCTCAGCGGCGAGATGCTCGGCGCCGGCCCCGACGTCTCGGTGCAAGCCGCGGCGAGCAGCCCGCACAGGTCGTCGGAGCCGGAGGGCGCGCCCGCTTCGACGGCTGCGCATTCACCGCGCGCGCCACCGGCGCCAGCAGCCGCTTCGGGCTCGCGCGAGACCTCGTTGCCGTTGCCGCATGCCACGCACGAAGCCAGCCCGAGGGCTAGGCCTGCGGCACTCAGCCACGAGTCGCAGCGAAAAGGCGCCATCAGGCCTTTAGCCTAGGCGAGGTCGTCAACGCTCGGCAACCACCTCGGTTCAGCCCTGCTCGCCGCGTGCGCGACCGCCCAGGCCCGGGTCGCTGAGCGAGTGGCGCCCCGTCTCCATGCTGCTCCATGCGGCCCGCGAAACGGCGTGAGTAGGCGTCTAGCTCGACGACCCGCACGGTGAAGTCGTAACCAATTTGCGGTGCGATGGAGCGAGAGAAAGTGGGCGCGATCGTCGCGAGGGCCGACGCGGAAGCTGATCGGCTCCCAGTGGTGATGGTAGGCGTTGGCCAGCAGCCGAAAGGTGCAGGGCACGTCGCCACGGTTGCGCAGCATGAGCCGGATGCCCCTATGGGGAGTGAGCCGGCGACATCATGCTCATCGCGAACAACGGTAATCGCGACATCCCCGACGAGCGCTACTACTTCGCGAGCCGGTACCGCTCGTGGCATGTTAGCCCCTCCCGCCAGGATTCGGAGATACCGTTCATCGTCGCCAATCAGAAGCTCGAAGCTCCGACCTGCAGCTTGCGCTTGATGGCGACGTAGACCTTCACCAAGAAGAACACCCGCCATTACCAGCGCTTGGCTTGGTAGGGAGGGAAGCACGAAGCGTTCTGGAAGCTGTTCGTAGCGCGAGTTCAGGCGCTCGAGGCCGAGGTGTTGTCAGGGGACTCGCTCCCTCCAACAGAGGCCCAACAAGTAGCTCTGACGTTCGGCCGTCTTCGGGCTGTGCTGACAAGGTCGGGGAGCAATGAAGGAAACTGGCTCAGCATGATCCGCAACGCAGTTCAGTACAGGCAAGCGTTGGATGTGTGGTTCCCTGGCTGCCGTCTCTTTAGCGCACGACCGCGCGGATTTGAGCAGAGTGGCGGCAGGTTGGCGGCAGGATCCGGTTGACGTCGAGCTGCCGACCGGCAAAGCGGGCCAGCTGATAGCTTTCGCAGGTACCACTTACCGCCTCCTTTCCAGACGGCATCCACGTCCTCAAGCGGAGCAAAGATTGGCGTAGCGTGCTTTTTCTCCCACGCGTGCGCTTAAACGACCAGATGGACCGTCCGATGGCTTCAGCACTCGCACCGACGACGGTCCGGTACGCCAGGCCCCATCGTGCACGCGTGAGCTGCTCGGCGATCTGGTGTTGGCACGAAGCGAAGCGCCGGCTTTGCCATCAGCACGGCCGGCCTCTTGTTCGGGCTCGCACTGCAGCTCGAGGCAGGCCTTCGTGCAACGCGCGTTCCCGGGCTCGACTCCGAAGAACATCCGTCAGCTGATTTTTCCTGAATCTTTTTCGGCTCGCATGCCTTCTCTCTAGGTCAGGCGCGTATAAGAAAACGCGCGGCGCTCACGGAGGACAGGTTTGTCGATGCTCGATCAGAACTTGGCGCTATCTGCGGCTGCTCGTCATGCGAGACGTAGAGGGCCTCAGCGGCAAAGAGGTCTGCTCGGCCCTGGATCTGTCGGAAGCCGCGATGAAGAGCCGGCTTCGCCGCGCCCGTTTGCTCGTCCGAGACGAGCTTCAACGCTCGATGCACTAGTCAGGCAAGGAGATAAGGCCATGTTTGCAAGCCGTACCCTCCCCGAGCACCTGCTGCGAGGCGCGCTCGACATCGGTCTCTTCGTCTGCGCAGGGCTAACGCTGCCTGCGTATCCATGGCTCTCGCTGATCGCCATCCCGCTCGCCATGCTGGCGCTGCGCGGCTGCCCAATGTGCTGGCTGTGCGGTCTGTTCGAAACACTAGCAGCGCGTGCGTCAGGCCGACACGCAGACTCAAACGCCTGCGTGGCTGGTCGCTGCGTCTTGGACGACGAGCGCGCCACATAAGCTCTGCACAAGCATTCAACAGGAAAAAGGAGGAAAAGGAACGAAGATGACGAACCACCACGACTATCCGTACTGCCAAGCCGACGATTTTCGTCTCAGCGCCGAGCTGATCGGGCTCGCGCCAATAGAGGGCCGTGCGTTCATGAACTTCAAAGAGACGGCGGAACGCGCGAACGGAGTGATCTCCGGCAAGTTTCGTGAGCTGATCGATCGCCGTCGCGCTCACACACCCAGTGTCCTTACTGCCTCGACGTTCATACCAAAAAGGCCAAGAAGCACGGAGCGACGCGCGAAGAGTTTGCCGAAGTCGCGTTCATCACCGCTGCGCTACGAGCCGGCGCCGCGCTCGGTCATGGATTGATGGCTTTAAGACTCTTCGATCGTGAGCTACCGTCTGCGGGCTGATCCGCCAGATCGTGCGACTGAGGGGCACGTCTGCGAGTCGGCTACAGCGAGAATTCGGACTCAGCAGCTGCCGGCACGGAGGCCGCGCGAGCGCGCGTGCCACAAAAGCAATGGTTCACGCTTCACGCTCAGCCTGCCATTCGTTCCTGCGTGCGAGACGACGCTCGAGCAGCAGAGCTCCGCGGAGCATCGCCAGTCTTCCCGGTCGCTCTTGGCAGCTCGCGACTTGTCGAGGGACCGAGCGGGGCGATCGGGCGTGCATCGACCAGCTTAACCGGGCGGTAGAAGCGGCTTTCGACGCTGGCAAGCCGATCGTGCTCTACGTCGAAGACGACGCCGAGCTGCGTGATCACGTGCAAAGTAACCTGGCCGACGTCTTCAACGTGTTTCTGGCCTGCGATGGTGTCGACGGTCTCGAAAAGGCTCGCCGCTACTGGCCAGACGCGATCATCAGCGATCAGGTCATGCCGCGCATGAACGGGCGGGACTTTCTGGTCGCGCTGCGCGACGACGCCGAGCTGCGCTCGATCCCGTTTGTGTTCCTGACCGCGCAGAACGGTATCGAAGCCCGCATCGAGAGCCTGGACGCTGGCGCCGATGACTACATCACCCAGCCGTTTCACGAAGCCGAGCTGCGGGCACGCCTGACGAACCTGATTCGCGCCCGGCGTCAGGAGCGCGAGCTCGCGCAGCTGAACCGCCGCCTGCGTCTGCAGGTTCGCGAGCAGATGACGGAGCTTGCTCGGGCCGGAGAGCTCGAACAATTTCTGCCGCGACCGCTGGTCGATGGTCTACGTCTCGCGGTGGGAGCGCGTCCGCAACCAATGCGGAGGCAGGTGACGGTTCTGGTGACCGAGCTTTCGGCCCTGGCGGCTCTGAGCGAACGCCTGGAAGAGCCGGCCGTGGCAGCTCTCGTCAACGAGTGCATCCGCGCAATTTCGAGCATCTGTGCCGCCCACGGCGCTGTTATCGACGGCTTGAATGGCGGCCGCGTATCGGCGCTGTTCGGCGCAGCGGACGGCGGCGATGCGGCAGAGGCAGCGCTCTCTGCAGTTCGGGCAGCGTTCGAGATACGCAGTACCAATCAGGAAGTGAATGCCGATGCTCGAAGGCGCGGCCTGCCTGTGGACCAAATACGCGGCATCGCCATCGCCAGCGGTACGTGCATGATCGGCACGTTCGGCGGTGAGACCCTTCGTGTCTACACCGCCATCGGGACTGCCACGCGCTCGGCAGCAAGGCTACACGACGCCGTTCCGGCTGGTGCAATCGCCTGCGATTCCAGCACGCGTTCACTGCTCGGACAGCGAGCACGCACTCGAGAGCTCGAAGGCCAGTGCCATGAGATCACTTCGCTCACGACCGACGCTGAGTCTGTACCGCCTGAAGCACTGCCGCTGCAACAGCCCAATACCGCGGCGCGCGATCGTGTGTTCCGTCGAGAGGGCGAGTATTGGACGATCGTCCATAACGATCGCGTGTTCCGACTCAAGACCTCGAAAGGAGTGCTGTACCTGGGGCATCTGCTAGCGCGCCCGCACGTGGAGATCCATGTCATGGACCTAGTGCAAGCAACGGAACGTGAAGAGCCCAGCCAGCGTACTGTCTCCTTCAGCGAAGCCGCCGAGCTCGACCTTCGCACTACCGCTGGCGACAGCGCGGTGCCAGCGCTCGACGGGCGTGCCAAAAGAGCCTATCGTGAACGACTGCGCGAGCTCGAAGAGCAGCTCGAAAGGGCTCGCAACTTTGGCGACACAGAGCATGCCCGACGCGCCGAAGAGGAAAAGGCAGAGCTGGCGCGAGAGCTTGCCGCCGCGATGGGCCTGGGCGGCCGCGATCGTGCCGCCTCGGCGCCGGCCGAACGCTTTCGTGTGAACGTGACCCGTTCGGTGAAGGCCGTGCTGCAAAAGATCATGCAAGAAAATGCCGAGCTGGGGCGGCATCTCGCAGCGAGCATCCATACCGGCACCTTCTGCTGCTACGCGCCTGATCCGGGCCTGCCGGACGGCTGGCACGTGTCGTTCTGAGCTCGGAGCCCCGTCACAGGTCGCCGCGCCAACAGCACCCAGCGTCATCTCGACATGTTCGTGTTGATGTTCCATCCGATCGCACGGCGTTCACAGCAATCGAACGTCTCACTCTCGAAACTGTTCGGGGTGGACGACGAAGACTACGAAGTCGAACGTTATCACGAACTATTAACCAAGGGACATTCCAATGAAGACATCACGTGTCGTTATTCTAGGGGCTGCCGTATTGTCGTTGCTAGCGATTCCACTTGTTGTCAAGGCTGGCTATAAAGAAACTCAAACGGTCGAAACTGACGGTAGTTCATACGCCCGCGGTTCAGTTGGCGACGCACGGAATTCAGCGGACCCTACCCAATATATTGGGTGCGGTACCTACTTCGACACTTACGCCGGCGACTATGTCAGTTGTTTTGCTCGCAGTTCGGCTGGCACCTATTTTAGCTGCTACAGCACTGACAGTAGAGGCATGGCTGCCGCCCAAAGCGCTGAAACGGGGTCATTCATTGAGCTAGGGCGTGATGATTTGACCGGAGAGTGCATCTACCTGTACGTGATCAACGCTTCGTACTACCGCCCTAAGACACCATGAGGTGACTCCAGTGGCGCGGCCGATTCTTCTGGCAAGTTGCTTCCTAGTCGCAGGACTGGGAACGGCGGCTCTGGCGATTCGTGAGGTTCGCCTCCAGGCAGACCAGAAGGCGTTGCGCGATCTCGCCCATCTGCAAAGTGTGCGGTTGGGCGAGATCCTGGAGACGCAGCGGGAATTGCTGACCATTTCCGCGAATGTGAATCGCAAGGTGGAGCGACTAGGGGAGCATACATCGTTCACCGTTAGCGAGAATTCCGCGGCGAATGGTGATACGGAGGTCGTGCCGGCCGCTGAATCGCAGCCAGAGCCACAACCAGAGTCGCAACCCTCCCCCGAGGTTCTTGAAAGAGCGGACGAAGCCCGACGCTTGGTAGATACTGCAATTGTCGCGGGACTCTGGACTGATCAGAATCGGCAGGAGCTTCGTAACATGCTGCGGAAGCTTCCTATAGCCCAGGCTGAGCCCGTCAGGCAGCAGTTGGTCGTTGCCCTCAACGCCCGCCAAATCGAATGGTTGGAGGCTGGACCTCCGTTTTAGATAGGCAACAAGGCGACTTCGGTTGCTCGTCAGCGCTGGCGTGGCGCCTTCACTCGGGTGCGTAGCGGTTCAACTCGCTAAACTGAGCGTAGACCGAGTCAGCCGCGGACATCGCGCCCCGCAGAAACGATGAAGACCCGAGCAATGGCGTGTCCCATGGATTGCTGAGACGACCTCGGAATTTGGCGTCCGGCACCGTGCTTGCACACGTCGTCGACACGTCGAAGAGAAAGGCCAGCCACATGTCCCGAGGCAAGACTGTTCCGAGATGCATGACGTTTGTTCTTCCAGCGGCCGCCGTGCTCGCCACGATCGCGGGACCCGCGTGGGCAGCCACCGTTTCCATCACCGTCCAGCTCACCCGTTACAAGTCGGACAAGGCCGACGGTATCGGCGGCCCCGAAATCGTCGCGCGATTGGCCATCGGCCGCACGCAGGCCGAGGTCGGGCTCCCGACCTGCGGCGGGTTCGGTGGGTGCATCGGCCCGGATCCCTCCGATCCGTGGCGAGCTCTCGACCATCGGATCACAGTGCGCGTCCCCCTCGATCGCCAGGTACTGCCTGTCGATCTTTCGATACACGAGGAGGATTGCGTACCCTTTTTGGGCTGCGACGAAGACACCATCGACATCGCTCCGGGAGATTCCAGCGCCGTGCGCCGGTCCCTGGACCGCGACGAGCTCGTCAATCGGACCGGGGGGCCGCTCGGCGAGGAGTGTTCGGAGGCGAACCCACGCAACGGGCTCTGCTGGCGGATTGTCAGCCTGGCCGACGCTGACGCTGACGGCCTGCTCGATGCCTGGGAGCTCCACGGCTATGACCACGACGGCGACGGCGGCGTGGACGTGAACCTTCCGGCTTGGGGCGCAACTCCCGATCACAAGGATCTCTTCTTCGAGCTGGAGCACTCGTGCCAGGCCGTTTGGAAATCCCCACCTTCACGCCGCAGATTCTCCATACGGTGACGAACGCGCGGACGACGAAAGATTGCACCGAATTGACGGAAATACCGGGAACGGCAAACGTGCGTCTCTGCTCCGACGTCGCCTATAACGCAATCGACTGGAATAGGGACGGCACGATCTCGCCGACCCCCGTGCCAATGAACGTGAACTCCGGCATCCCCACGTGCAGCGACGGAACGGGCGCGCCGCCGGATCAGATACTGGCGAGCGTCGACGAGTGGGCCATCATGTCGCTGCCTGTGCGAAACCTGGAAGCTCTTTCGCTGAGCTCCGCGGCCGATGCGCCAAGGTTCGAGGTCTCCGAGCCGACCCTTGAAGAGGTCGAGGCGCTCGACGCACTGATCGTGCAGCTCGATCCTGCCCGTTGGGGCCGACCGTGCGGGACCTCCGCCGACTGCCCCGCCGGGGGCACTTGCGAGGATGGCGTTTGCGAGGCGCCGGTGACGGGAGTCTGGGAATCGAAGCCTCAAGCCGGCTCGCCGGATGGGTACATACTCCCGGTCGGTGGCTACGACGCGACGTTGGGAGGACCCATGGTCTACGCCGGTTACGGCGGCGCCAATCTCGGCACGCCGAAAAACGACGTATTCGTATATATCGGCGGTGCCTGGCAGCTCGTGCCGGTGTCTTCCCCGAAGCCGCCCGGCGGCTGTTGTCTGGGATTCGCGCGCGACGCCACCCGCGGTGTGAGCTGGACATTCGGCGGCGGCGCCGCGCACGACGATCTCTGGAGCTTCGACTCGGCCACCCGGTCCTGGACGCAAGTGGCCCGCGCAGGCCTCTGGCCGCCCAGCAACATCTACGATCCGATGGCGTTCGACATCAATCGCGGAAGGGCAGTCTTCGTCGCGGGTTGGGGGGGAGGGTCGACCGCCGACGTCTGGGAGTGGGACGTGGCGCTGCAGCAATGGCACCACCGGGGTGGTGACCTTCCCTGGCGTCACCGCTTCGCCCTTGGCTACGATGCACGGCGCGGCGAGGTGATTCTGTTCGGCGGCGCAGGGCGCACATCGGCGGCGATTTATCCCTGGAACGCCGATGTCCCGCTCAACGAGACCTGGGCGTGGAACGGAACGAGTTGGACGCGCCGAATGCCGACCACGTCACCGCCCCCGCGCAGTCTGGGAGCACTCGGGTTCGACTCCGACCGAAACCGCCTCGTGCTCTACGGTGGGCGCGAGGCCAACGACGGAGCCGGTGCAACCTGGGAATGGGACGGCAGCAATTGGCATCCTACCGCGGGCGCCAGCGGCGCCTTTCAAGCGAATGGCGTCGTTTTGTCCTACGACTCCGCCCGGCGGCGTACGGTTGCTTATGGCTACTCGGGCACGGCGGAGTACTACACGGTCGGAAATTCGTGCGCGCAAGCAAGCGAATGCGGCAACGGCCAGTGCATAGATGGTGTTTGTTGCGCTCAGTCCACATGCCAGCCTGGATGGGCGTGCAACACGAATCAGTGGCCCGGCGAGTGCGCGCAGTTCTGATTCAATCCACGACCGTCGATCAGGCGCGGGTAGAATCCAACCCCTGACTCACTCCACGCCCGCGAGCGGATCGGAGTTCCACCAGCAAGGCCCCTTACCGCGGATGGCATCGGTGGCGCTTGCGCGCATTATCGGTCCGAGTCACATCTCGGCCGTGCTGCACCTTCGCCCAGGCGCGCAACTGCACTGGTTGGAGCGTGCGCAGCAAGAAGCGTACGGGGCTTGTGATTTAGACGAAGAATGCGTAGGCGACTCCTGGTGTGCACCGACGACGATACGTCCTTCGGCGGCGACGTGCTCTACCGGCACGCGCTGCACGGCGACGACCGCGCCGCTCTGCGCGCATTTTCGACATGCGCGGATTGTTAGACCCGCTACCCGCGATGTACAGCAGGGCTTTTTGTCCCGTAAATCCGCGTGAACGTCGC
Source organism: Polyangiaceae bacterium (assembly GCA_035281385.1). Classification (GTDB taxonomy): domain Bacteria; phylum Myxococcota_A; class Polyangia; order Polyangiales; family Polyangiaceae; genus PMG-095. Next base: position 293 of record DATEDZ010000385.1, on the reverse strand, counting down.
GCTACGCGCCGGATTTACGCTCGAGCTCGAGCACGCGGCGTTCGAGCTCTTCGCGAGCCTGACGCTCGCGCTCGGCCTCGGTGAGCCAGCGTCGCGTCCCCTTCCGATCGTCAGCGATGTGCAGGACCCGCCCTTCCGCGATGAACCAGGCGTCCAGCACCAGGCTGTACACAGGATCGCTCCCGAAATGCAGCCGTTCGAATGCGAGCGCCGCATCACGTCGCCACAGTTGCAGCGGCACCGGCCCACCGAGCGAGCGCGGACCCTGCAGCAGTGGATCGAAAACCAAGAGC
>DATEDZ010000384.1:0-2530 GCA_035281385.1 Polyangiaceae bacterium | reverse complement strand
CGCAGCGACGGCCCCTCCCGTGGCGCGCGAAGCGCGACACTTGGGAGGGGCGGCGGCACGCGCAGGCGGCGCAGCCGCCGAGCATGGCGCGGGGTGGGCATCCACTACCCCCTCTAGAAAAGCGCCCAACTCGAGCCTAGGAGGCTGGGTTCGAAAAACACCAGCCTCCTAACTCACGTCCACGTTCCGATACACGTCGTCGGTGGCGAGCGAGCAATCGAGCGTGTCGAGCGAGAGCTGCTCTCCGGGACCAGCCACCGCGTGCTGCCATGCGCCGTCGGCGTCGCGATAGAAGCGCTCCAGGCGCTGCGCGCGGTGGGAGACGACGATATACTCGCGAAGCGACGGGATCTGCTGGTAGTGCTCGCGCTTCTCGCCGCGATCCCATTCCTCGCTGCTCTTGCTCGTGACTTCGACGAGCAGGGTCGGATTCAGAACGACCTCACCCGTGGCGTCGGAGTCACGTTCAGGTGACCCGCAGATTACCGTGACGTCCGGATACGTACACAGGGTGGTGGCTTGGATCCGAACCTTCAAATCCGAGCTTGCAACGATACACGGCCGACCACGAAGGGCTAGGTTGAGCGCGGTGCTCACGTTCACGGCGAGCGCGGCGTGCTCCAGCGTGCCGCCGGCCATCGCGTAGATCTCGCCGTCGAGGTACTCGTGCTTGACATTGCTGAACGACTCGTGCGCGAGGTATGTCGCATAGTCGTAGTGGTGTAGGGGGCGATGTGCGGTGTCAACCGGCATCTCGAAACGAGCCTAGCACACCGATCTCCCCGGCGCGGTATTCGTGAGCACCGGTAGAGAGCGATGCTCGAGAGCGACGCGCTACAAGAGTCCGTGAGCGCTCTTCTTGGCGCAGGTTTGCCAGCGCTTGCGGGCGGTGCGACAGTGCCGTCCCGATGCGGATTGCGCTGCTTTACCCGCCGCCTTGGAAAGTCCCGGCTTCGGGGGAGGCGCGCCTGCCAGGCAGCGAAGGCGGTCCGCCCTCCGACTACCAGGAGGGTGACCTCGACGCGGATTTCTTCCAGACGCCGTACGGTCTGCTGAGCCTCGGCGCGCAGGCCACGCGAGCGGGCCACCAGGTCAAGGTCTTCAATCTCTCCGGCTTCGCTTGGAGCCACGTCGAAGAGGTGATCGCGGCGCTCGATGCCGACGTATTCGCCCTTTCTTGCTGGACTGCGAATCGCCGCGGGGTCGGTTTGAGCGTCAAGGAGATCCGCCGCCGCCATCCCGGTGCGCAGATCGTGGTCGGAGGTCCGCACGCCACACCGCTGCCGCGCGAGGTGATGCGCCACTACCCGGAGATAGATACGCTGTGCGCCGGCGAGAGTGAGGGCAGCTTCATGGAGATCGTGGAGCGCCTGCAGCAGGGTGCGTCCACCAAGGGCATAGCCGGCACCTGGTACCGCGAGGGCAGCGACATCGTTCAGGCCAGCTCGCGCGACTCGATCCAGAACCTCGACACGCTGGCATCGCCGCATGCTTACTTCGACACCCACATCTTCATGACCTCGCGCGGCTGCCCCTGGGCCTGCACGTTCTGTGGCGCGGAGAGCAGCTGGGGTCGCGGCTTCCGCGGTCAATCGGTGCCTTACGTGCTCGACGCGCTGGAGCAGGCCGTCGGCCGCGCGCGCGTGAAGATGCTGCAGATCAAGGACGATACCTTCACCACCAACAAGAAGCGTGTGCTCGAGCTGTGCCGCGGTATCCGTGAGCGCAAGCTGAAGTTCCTTTGGAGCTGCGACACGCGCGTCGACGTGCTCAATGAAGAGCTCTTGCGCGAGATGCGCCTGGCCGGCTGCCAGCGCCTGAGCCTGGGCGTCGAGACCGGCTCGCCCAGTATCCTCGAGAACATCGACAAGAAAATCACGGTCGACGAGATCATCGCCGCCGCCGAAATGGCCAAGAAGTACGGCGTGCACGTGCGCTTCTACATGATGCTCGGTAACCGCGGTGAGACGGCCCAGACCTTCCGCGAGACGCTCGACTTTCTGGCGCGTGCCAAGCCGCATCAGTACATCTTCTCGTGTCTTTCGGTGTTTCCCGGCACCCACGACTTCAACGACGCCGAGCGCGCCGGCTGGCTGGATCGCGAGCGCTACTTCACCGAAGACTTTCAGGAGTTGAAGGTGCCGTTCGATGCCTCGGAGGAGGTCACCGAGCTGCTCAACGCCTGGTTCGCCCAGAACAAGGGCCTGCAGGAGGGCTATCAGGAGACGACCGAGGATTGCCAGGGCATCCTCAGCCGGCTCGGCGATCACGCGCCCGCGCATCTCGATCTGGCTGGCGCCTACTACCGCGACGGCGAGCTCGAGCTGTGCGCCCAGCACGCGCAGCAAGCGCTGGATCTGGGGCATCCCACGCCTGGCTTGTGCCACAACTACCTCGGCTGTGTGGCACACCAGCGCGGCGACATCCCGGGCATGCAGGACCACTTCCTGCGCGCCGCCAAGACCGACCCGCAGCACCAGGTGCTGATCAGCAACGTGCAGCGCGCGCGCGGCTGGTTTGCCGAGCAGGG
>DATEDZ010000383.1:0-42769 GCA_035281385.1 Polyangiaceae bacterium | reverse complement strand
GTAATCTCGGAGTCGCTGTCGGTGTACGGCCGCGTGCCCGGCGCGTTGCTCAGCGCGTCGATGCGCACCTGGAGCGACCGGCCTCGAGCGCGGTACTTCTCCCGGTAGCGGTCGGCCTGCGCCGGCCCTGGCTTGTGCGAGCCGTTGGCCACTACAGCCCGCCCGCCTTGAGCCTATCGTCCACCTTGCGCACCTCACTCCGTAGCTGCCGCATGCCGTGCTCTGCGCGCGTGGCGTCGTCGAGGTACAGGTTGAGCCGGGCATTCGTCTCCCGCTGCTCATCGTGCATCTGGACGAATCGGCCCGTCAGCGTGGTGAGCGCGTCTTGGAGCTGCGTCTGGGCAGACACGAGAGACTCTGTCACGCTGGCCAACTCGGCAACGGACTCGGCGCACTGGGCCAAGTCCTCAGCGAGCGCCCCGAGGTAGGCTCCGATTTCGCGCAGGGTCTCTTGTTCGGCGGGGGTCATGGGGTCTCCAGAAGCTTTGCCCACGTCTTGGGCCCGACGATCGAATCAGCATCCAAGTCATGGTCGCGCTGAAAGATGGCGACCGCGCGGGCAGTCCTTGGCCCGAATTGCCCATCCTCGACGAGCCCGGCCGACTGGTACCGGTTGAGCATCGCCTGGAGCATCGCCACGTCCGGGCCGACCGAAGCAATCCGCAGCGTCGGGTGCGTGATGGCCGGCATCTGGGGGAGCGTGTCGTGCGCGGCGGAGAGCAGCGGGGCGAGGCTGTAGAAGAGTACGCCCGGCGTCTTGAAGGCCCGAATCTTCCGCTGCACTCCGGGAGTGCCGGCGTTGCCGTCGATGCTCGTGTACGTCTCCGCGCCGACCTCCTCGACTAGGAAGTGATGCTGGTACGGCTGGTCTACGTAACCCAGGTCGCCCGGCTCAGGTCGCCTGGTCTGGGGCATCTTGAGCGCCTGCACGCCTGTGCCGTCGATGCCCCATTTGATGTTCGTGAGCCCGGCTTCCTTGACGCAGGCGAGCCAGAACGCGCCGCACCAATGCTTCTTCTTGCCCGGGTCAACCCCGAGCGCCTTGAGCCAGAAGCCGGCGCGGTCGTTCGAGCCGACGTAGCCACGGGCGATTTCGACTACTTTAGCGCGGGCATCCATTGACCACCGCCAAGCAATACTCGTTCACGCCCGGCTCACGCGGGATGCTCGCGTCCGCCAGAATCATCAGGCAGGCTAGCCGTGCGGATTCGAGCGAGCCGTTGAGGACCGAATCGCGGCGCTCCGCAGCAGTCTGCGCAGTGCAAGCGGGCAGCAGCAGTAGAGCGCAAACAAGGCCAGCCCGGGCATTCACGGCTTCCTCGCGTCGCCCAGCGTGATACCGAGCGCACCGAGCGCGGTCGCAATCTCGCGCAGCAGCGGCGCGTACTGCGGCAGGGCGAAGCTGACGCCCGCGAAAACGACGCCCAGGAAGAGCGACAGGTTGCGGGCGGTGTTGGCGGGGACTTTTCCGGTCGGGATGCGAATCATGGGTTTCCTTTCAAACGAAGCCTAGAGACGTGAGAATCTGCTGCATGCCGTCGATCCCGAAGCGACCGCTGAACAAGTAGCCCTCGCCGGTCGCGTTTAGATGCTTGCCGTCCGGATCAAACACGCTCATATCGCTCGGCAGCTCCGGGATGATGAGGTCTTTATCGAGCAGGTGCGTGAATCCGTAGGCAGCGAAGTTCGCTCGCAACTCGGTGTTGTAGTTCTGCCGGATGGTCTCTTTGCCAGCCGGCAACCCGCTGATCTGATGAAGAGTGCAAGCGATGCGTGGCGTCCCAGAGTGGCGTACGTCGATGTCGTTGTTGCACGTCAGGTGGTCTGCCAGCAGCTGGACATCGGTTCGCGACGACGCGCCTTCGATGTCGTTGGCGCCGTAGTGGTTGCCGTAGGCGTTGACGACCCGGGCAGCATCGAAGTTGCTGTCCTGGTATCGATAGACGATGCCTTGGGCCGCATCCTTGGAGAGGACGTTTACCAGCGTGTCTCCAACCACGCCGTTATCGATGATGACCGAACCGGGGAAAGCCGCCCGCGCCAGCGTGAGCCAGGTCGTTTCCCCAAGGTCAACGTTGGTGTGCGAGTCGCCCATCATGGCCAGCATCGGCGCGGTTTGCGGCGTCAGCCACTGCATCGCATAGGCGTCCATTCCCGCCTTCTGCGGCGCAGTGGGCACCCCGACGAGCACCACCTGCATCGGGAAACGCATGGGCGCCATGTTCGTGATGGTGCTGCGCCACAAGCACATGATGGCGTCGCGAGTGAACGTCATCGAGGCGTTGGAAAACGCGCCGGACGCAACGGGGACGCCATCAATCTCGAAAGACGCCGTCGCGCCCTGACACTCGACGTAAACCATGTGCCGCAGCAGGTCCGAGGTGCCGCCAGTCACATCTACGTTGGCGCCGACATTCTTTCGTAAGAGATAGGCGTTGGCCGTAGTGAGCAACCACTCCATAAATGGAGTCGTCGCGTTGGCTCCGAACGATTGTAGGATAAGGGTGAGGCTCGGAACGAATGCCTGATAGGGCATCCACATGGCCCACGGCTGGTTGACGCCGCTGAAGTTCGCAGCGATCGACGTGCCTGTGCTTTGAAAGCGATCACCAACGCCGTCACCGGCGTAACAGGGCCGACCATTCCACCCGTAGTCTTCTTTTCGTGGGCGCGCCGAAGTGGTCTGCGCCATGTGAAAACCGCCGCCGCTCTGATCAGCGAGCGCATCAACGACGTACGCCCCGCCGCCGCTGCCGGAGTCCGCCGCACCACCGCCCGAATCAGCCGTGAGCGTTTCGCCCATGCCGACCTCGAGCCAACGGAAGGTCGTTCCGGACAGGATGGTGGCGGGATTCTCGGGGGCAGGCGAAGCCGTCCCCACAGTCGTCGCAATGCGGCCGCGGTTGAAGCGGGCTCCGGGGCGGCGGGTAAACATCAGGACTCCGAAACGCTCCCCGGTTTGCCGCTGCCCTTTTCGATCTGGATGAAGGTGCCAGCTGCCAGACCTTGCCAGGCAAAGTACAGGGTGGCGCCGCTCGGGATGCTGGGCAGCTCACGCTCGACCGTCTCGCCGTCCGACACGTGCGAGCCGATCTTGGTGTTGAACGTCAGCGATGTTCCCGTCAAAGCCTGCGTGTTGTCGATGAGGTCCGACGCTGCCGGCGCGGCGCCCCCTTGCGCAACGACGCGACACACCCAGCGACCCGCGGCGCCAACCATCTTCACGCGAATCCAGTTGCCAGAGAACCCCGCCGGCAGCGCGCTGATTCGCGCGGTAGTAGTGAGCTCGGCCGTAGCGGTCGGGGTGTTGCTGGTGCCGTCGCCGACGAGGGCGATGCTGTCCATTGCTTTTGCGGTCATTGCTACATGTCTCCTGAAAACGCCGCCTGGGACGGCAGGGCCATCGTCTTGCCGAGCTTGGAAACGCCCGGGTTGCCTTGCTGAGGCTTGACCATGTTGGCCTCCTGAATCTTGTCGGCCTCGGTCAGAGCCGCGGCGGTCTGCTGCAGCCCCTGCATGCGCGCTGGCTCCAGCGACGAGTCACCGGTGAAGTCGAACGTCATCGAGAGCATCACGCGACGCCGGTAGGGAAGCTCCGTTTCGTTCTGCTCGACGTAATCGGCCACCTTGCTCCGGAGCTGCTGGAACACCTTCGGGTGAGCGACCTTGAGCATCTCGACGGCCTCGCGGTCGACGTTGCCGTCCGCCAGGTCCGCGATGACCTTCTCGGGCTCAAAAGCGCCGCGAACGCTCGACATGAACGAACGCATTTGGACCGGTGACACGCGCTCTTTGATGGCCAGCGGCGTCAGCGTCGTGCCCGTGTCGACATGGCTTTGTGGGAGCTTGGCTTGGAGAGCTTGGTAGATGGCTAGCAGCTTGCTGCTGACCGACATGCCGACGTGCGGGTACTGCGCCGTCACCTCGGGGATAAGCGCGCTGATGTGCGACATGGCGGCTTGAGGCGTGGCAAGCTCGCGCACCCGGGACGAGGCCCGCTCGTAGCTCTCGCGCAGGCTCTCGCCCTGCATCGCGGCGGCCAGCGCTGGCGCCTTGGCCTTCTCGCCGCGGCCGGCCAGGGCCTGGGCCACGCGGTCGATACCGTCGTCCATCTGCGCGGCTCGGCGGGCCATGTCGGCGACGACGCTGTTGCCGCGCTCGCGGAGCATCTTGTTCGCGACGCTCGCGGCGGCGCCCATGCCCATAGCTCCGAGCGCGCCCACGTTGCCCGTGGCGAGCGACCCGAGCCCAGATGCGATGCCCAGCGCGTGGTCACTCGGCGAAATCATGCGATTGCCGAGCTGCTGGTTCGCGTTCTTGCCGGCGATCTGCTCGAGCTGGCGGAAGCTGTGGAACCGGCGGTTCAGTTCGTTGTAGGCGTTCGGGTTCTCACCCATCTTGGTGAGCGTCTGAGAAGCGTGGTCCTTCAAGAACTCGCTCAGGAGCCGCTCGGTCTTCTCGAGCTGCTCGGCGCCCTTCGGGGCCGGCGGGGGCAGGCCGCCACCGGGCGGCGCCTTGGGCTGAAAGACGCTTCGCAGGTCGGCGCGCATCGCGTCGAGTTGCTCGAAGGTAGGCGCAGGCGGGGCCTGACGCGGGCGCATCGCCGTGGTTCCGTCCGCCAGTCTCACCGGTAGCAACTCGCCCGCGTCAGCAGCGGCCCGGGCGATTTCGTGCGCCTCCCACTGAGCGCGCAGGTCCGCCAGTTGCCGGTCGACCGCGCGCGCCTGGGAGCGCACGCCCGGCACGTTGCTTTTGAGCAGCGGGTCGGTGATTTCTTCCTTCACACGCCGCAAGAAGTCGCCGACCTTGGGGCTGTCGCCGGCCGCTTCCATGGCCGCGGAGAGCTCCTTCTTTACGCCGCCGAGCGCCGCGCCGATCTCATTCTTCGCGGTCGAGATGCGCTCGAGCAGCTCTTCGGTGTTGCGTCCCGGCAGGAAGACGCGCTCACCCTTGAGTGGCCCGGACTGGTACTTGTAGTTCAGCAGGTCATCAGCGGTCGCTGCGAGCCTTGCCTCGGCCGCGTCGCCTACCGCGCGCCCTGCTAGGCGCCGGATGTCGGTTCCACGTGCAACGCTCTTGAGCGCCTGCTCCTGTGCGAGCTTGGTCAGCGCCTCCTTCTTCGGCACCAGCTTTGAGGCGGCTCCGGAGAGTAGTGGCCCGGCTGCCCCGAGCGCCCCGCCGACACCGGCACCGAACAGCGCGCCGTGCCCCATCCCGGCCACAATCTTCTCGGCCGTGATTTCGTCGCCGTTCAGAACCGCGTCGTTGGCAGCCTTGGCAGCCCCATAGAGCGCACCTTCCGCCGCGCCGCGGGTGCCGACCTTGAGCGCCCCGGCGCCGACTCGAGCGGCCAGCCCGGTGCCCTCGTAGCCGAGCCCGGCCAGGCCGCGCTCCACGCCGCGCTCCACCAGCGACCCGACGCCCGCAATCGCGCGGTGTCCGACGCCAGCGGTCCGGACGGCGCCCGCGGCAGCCCCGCCAGCCCGAGCCAGAGCGCCCGCGCCTGCCGCGCCGCCCGCGGCGCCACCGGTCAGCAGGGTGGGCGCCACAACGCCCGCGACCTCACCAGCCGTCGAGGCGATGGGATTGGCCTCACGGAGCCCTTTCAGCGCCCGCCGCGTGTCGTCGCCGCCGATGCCCGTCAGGACCGCGTCGGAGGCGCCTAGGGTCAGCCCGCGCGCCGCGCCCGCAGCCGTGGCCTTGGCGACGTTGCCGACGCCTTCGCCGTATTGCTTCTGGGCTTGCGCCTGGGCCAGCTCGGCCTGGGTGAGGACCTGGTAGCCAGGGCGCGCCGCATCCTCGGGGGCAACCGTGACGAGCTCGCCGCGCGGGTTGCGCGCGTAGACCTTGGCGCCCTGCTGAAAGAACGCCTTGCCGCTCGAAACGGCCGCGCCGACCTGGTCGGGGGCGACCGGCTTGCCCTCGGCGTCGTAGGCCTGCGCCTGCGAAAAGTCCTGCGCGGGGTCGGCCATCAGGGAACCGCCTGCTCAGAGGGAGCGATTTGGGGCGTAGCCGTGGCCGCGATGGCCGCCTCGACCTGCGCGGCGCGGGCCGGCGAGTTGGCCCGGAGTGACTGGAGCAGGGTTTGCTGCTGCGCCGGGGTGAGCGATGAGACGATGCCTTGCAGGCGCCCTTGAGCGCGCTGGCGGGCGACCTTGGCCGCGTTGTCTCGCTGCAGCCCGGAGCCGCCGCCCGCCGCCATTTCGTCAGCTAGGCGCGCATCGTTGTCGGACTTGCCGAGGGATTGCTGGATGCCGCGAGCGAGCAGCGCTGTTTGCTGGTCGAGTCGCTGTTTGACCTTGCGCTGGTCGGTGCCGGGGATGTTCCCGAGAGTTGAATCCCAAGCGCCGCTGAGCGGGTCATCGAGGTCCGAGCCTTCGGCGCCGAGCCGGCGTAGGGATGCTTGGACCTCGTCGGCGGCCTCGATCGCCTCGAGCGCGCCGTTGATACCCTCGACCTTCTCGTTTTGAACTTCGCGTTGGAAGGGCTGCTGCCCCTCGGCGCCGGCAATGACGTCCTTGAGCTTCTTCGCTTCGGCTCCGGCGCGCAGCATCTTGAGCACGCCGGACTGGCCGCCCCCGCCGCCGCCCTGCATCGCGAGCTTTTCCTCGATCTCCACCGATGCATCGGCGAAAGCCTGCTGCCGGAGCGCCGCGCGCTTTGCTTCCGTCTCGAGCTGGGCTTGGTTGAACGCTTCGAGCGCGCCCGGGTTGCCGACCTTCTCGGCGTAGCTCTTGAGCATGCCATCCCGGACGGACCACGCCTGCTCGCGCAAGTGCTGCTCAGCCAGGTTCTCCGACTCGAAATTGCGCACCATGCGCGCGTACTGGTTGTCGATGTCCTGGGTCTGCTCGCGCGCGCGCTGGTACTCCTCACGCTGCGAGACAATCCACCGCTCGATTTCCTGGTTGCTGGCCTCGAGGCCCTGGTTGGGGCCGCCGCGCAGGCCGGACAGGGCCCCGCCGAGAGCAATGGAAAGTGCCGTGGCTACTCGGGTCAGCGTCGTGCGGCTACCCCAGTACTCTTCCATCTGGGGGACCTTGAGCTGAGCCGCCTCGGCCGCCGCCGCGTCGCGCTTGGCCTCGTACTGGCCGAGCATCTGTCGCTGCTGAGCCTGGCGCTCCGCCACGGCCGCCATCTGACCGGCGCGGGCAGCCATCTCGCCCTGAGTGACTTGGTAGGCCTCCTCGCGGCGCCGGTCGAGCGCCATCGCGAGCTGCTCGTTGTAGGCGTCGCTCGCGCCCTGAGCCTCGCCGGTGGCCTGGGACACCTCCAGCGGCACCTCGCCCGCCATCTTGTATTTGCGGGTTTGCCCGGTGACCCCGAGCTGCCGCGGGCCGCCACCGCCGCTGCCGCGCATGGCTTCGGCCATGGCTTGCTGGATGAGCGGGTCATCGAGCCCGGACGGGTCGCCCTGAGCGGATGCGACCTGGCCACCGCCCGGGCCGCCACCGCGAGCGAGCGTGGACGGGTCAACCGACGGCCGAGCGGCCTCCGCCCGGGCCGCCGCAGCCCGATCCTGCGCCGCCGCGTAAGCCGCTGACGCGCGGCGACGGGCGTTCTCTTCTGCCTGAGCCTTAGATTGAGCCGTCGCCGCCGCGCGTCGTTCGTCGATGGCCTTTTGCTCAGATGGAGACACCGGCGCGTTGAATTGCGAAAGATCGGCGGCCCAAGAGTGAGCAGGCTTGGCTCCGCGCCCGAATTCGGAGGGGATTCCCGCTTCGGGCGGCAGATCGGGAATGCCGGCATTGCTCGCCAAGCGCGCGTCGGGCACCTCGGGCGGCGCAGGCGGCCCAAACCCGGCGGCCTCGAGCTCGAGCGGCGAGAGCGGCAGCGGCAACGCGGCCCCGCCTGCCGACTGAATGACCGGCATGCCCGTCGCGGGGTCGATGATGTACTGCCCGCCGGCCATCAGAGCCCGCCCGTCCCTTGCGGCTGCGCGTAGACCGGGCTCGACCGGAGCGCAGGCACCATGCCCTGACCGCCCCCGAGCGCTCGGAGCTGCATCTCCAGCTCGTCGATGCGCCGTTGCTGCTCGCCCACGGCCGGCGCGACCGCCATCGCCAGACGGCCGCCGTCGACCGCCTTGGTCCCGTCCGGCTGCTCCTGGACAACGCCGGGGATGTGCTCGAGCTGCTGCGCCATGCCACCCATGTACTGGCCCTGACCGTGCTGCTCGGGGTTGCGGTAGCGGAACTCAGCCGCCTGCGCTGGTCGCAAGTCGGCAGTGCGCGCGGACGGCGCGAACTCGGCCGTGCTAGTCAGGCTCGGGTCGCCGCCGCTGAGCGCGCGTAGGTACTGCGCCCGGTCGACCTCGCCCTGCACGTGCTCACGGTTCCGGTCGCCCAGCTGCTGGAAGTACGAGCCGGCGCTGACGGGTTTGATGTCCGTCTTGGCTCGGACGTCGGAGACCGTGGTTCCGCCGCTCGGGCTGGCGCTGACCTGCCCCTGGGGCTGGTTCATCGTCGCGACCGCCGTGGCGCCGCCCTGCAGTGCCCCGAGCGCCATCGCCGTCTCGGTGTTGCCTTGCTGGGTCGCCGCGTTGAAGTTTTGCGCGCCGAGTCCCGCGCCGGCCGCGCGCGCCGACTCGTAGGCCTGCGTCGCGCTCTGCTGCCCGGCCGCGAGTTGGTTGCGCAGCCCCTCATAGCCCATCGCTTGGCCCTGGAGGCCCAAATACATCGCGTCGTTCTGGCGTGTGCTCTGCAGCTGAGAGTTGAGGTTGTTCTGTCCGACCCCGAATTGGAGCTGTTGTTGCTGCTGGTTGAATTGGTTCTGGGCGCCCGCGCTGTAGTTGGCCTGACCGGCCTGGAGCTGACCGAGTCCGATGTCCTGGCCGCGCAGCGCACCGAACTGGTTCGCGTAGCCGGCCGCGCCGGACTGGACCGCGCCGAGCGCTTGGAGCTGCTGCGCGCGGTAGGCCTGGTCCTCTTGTGCGCGGAGCATGGCGGCACTGTTTGCGGCTTGCCCCTGAAGGCCGGCCGCGTTGAACGCCGCGTTGCGGAGCGCCGCGCCGCCGCCACCCGGCTGCGAACGAGCGAAGCCGTACTGCTGACGCGCCGCCGCGTCCGTCCCGGCTCGAAGCTGGGCCTGCGCCGCGCTCGGCCCCTGCGCGCGATTGGCGAAGCCCTGGAGCGCCGCGTTCGCGTTCTGGTAGCCACCCAGCGCCTGGAGCTGCTGCGCGCGAGCGTCGGCGCCCGCGTTATTCAGGTAGCCCTGACCCTGACTCTGCACGAAATCGACACGGTCCGGCATCGCCTGCGTCGGCGCGTCGCGGTTGTAGGAATGGTCCGCCATCCCGCGAAGCTGGCCCTGCTGGTAGTCGTACCGATTCGACTGCGTCGAGGCGTACGTGCCCGAGTCGCCCAGGCCGTATTGGAAGTTTGCGCGCGTCGGATTGTAGGTCGGCGCCTGCTCGTCGTCGGCGCCAAGCCATCCGCCGATGCCACCGATGAGCGCGCCGCCGACTGCTCCGACCGCGGTGCCGATGCCCGGGACCACCGAGCCGATCGCTGCGCCGGTTGCCGCGCCGGTTCCGGCGCCCGTGAGCGCTGATTTCGTCTTGTCGGCCATTAATTTGCCCGATCCGCCAAGCCAAGGATCTTGAAGCCCTGGTTGGACTTGTCGCGTTCCAACACCATCGACACGAGCGCGACGCCTTCCGCCGTGCTGGTCTCCGAAACCTCGACGCGCAGTGCGGTCACGTCGCGCTGTTCTGTATTTCCGAGCGGGGCCTCGAAGTAGATGTCAGCACCGGCGGCGGGCTCCGAGCCGACCCCCGCCGCCGTATAGACGCGCTGAGCAGTGTGCCCCGTGCCCTTGTCGGTCACCTTGCCGAGGTTCAGCGTGCAAGCCGATCGGAGTTCGCCGAGCAGCCCGACCCGGTTGATAACACCGTGCCCGAAGGTGCCCCACGGTCGCACGTCGCCCGTCCGGACTAGCATCGGCACCGAGAGCCCGTTGTCATCGAACCCGCTATCCTCGACGCGAAACGGGTGCCAATGGCTCGCCCCATTCGGCCCCACCGTCATCGTTCCGGGGGCCGTCACGCGCTCGCCTTGCCAGTCGGCCAGGAACGTTGCCGGGTAGTCGGCACCGAACGTGTCGACTGACCATGCCTTGAACGTCAGGTCGTACGTCACGATCACGCCGGTCGTCGCCGCCTCGTCAGCTACGCAGCAGAACTGAACAGTCTGCTCGCCCGCCGAGCCCGAGTAGAACGCGCGCGCCGCCGTGATGATAGGGTAAGCCTCCAGTGTGCCCTGGACCCAGTCCATCGACTGCGGTTGACCGTTGCCGCGTGGCAACAACTCGAGCCCGCGCGCGCTTTGAAAGAACACACCCGCGTCCGTCGCGACCACGCTGCGCCAATCGACGCAGCCGAGGTTGTACGGCAGGCGTGCCGCGGGAGCGAACGCGCCGACGCCCGCGTCGTCGGGCCCGTCCCCGGCGATGATGTAGATCCCCTCGCGAGTGAAGCCTACCCAGTTGTCGCAGTAGGTCGCCCCGGTCCAGTCCGCCGGCAGCGACACGCGAAAAGCGTCGTCGTCGGCAAACTCCGGGCAGATGTGCGGGCGAAACAGCTTCGAGAAATGGCCGACCTTGCCATTGAAGCCGCCAGCGCAAAGCAGCCGCGAGCCGCCCTGTGTCGCGAACGAGCAAGCAGGGAATTGCGACGCCGGCAACTCCTGGCCGATCTGGGTGTACAGCGTCTTGTTCTGCGCCACGTCGCTGTCTGCATACCCATCCACAAACGTCACCGTCTCGCTCACGTCGCTGGCCGGGCTCGTGTCCACCGAGTTGACCAGCTGGAGAATCGACGGGCTCTCCGCGGTCGAGCGGTAGAGTTCGCAGCGGACCACGCGCATCCCGAGCGAGAGCATGCTGAGTGAGATGGTTTGCTCCGTCGTTCCGCTGCCGACGGTGCTCACCGTGATTGGGCTTGCGGGCGCACTTCGCTCAATCAACCCGTTCGCGTCGATGCTGTAATAGACGGCGCTGTAGGTGTAGACGATTCCGCTCGTTAGGTTCCCGGTGCCGCTGGCAGTTGCGGTGATGACCGGGGCCTGAACAAAGCCGCCTTCGTAGGCCCCCTGCGCATCGACCCACATCGGCTGCGCCGCGGCGACAAAGTGCTTCCCGGCGCACGTCACCACGCAAGAGGCGGAGTAGCGCACGCCTTCCGACCGATGGCGAACCGGCACCAGGACAAACCCACGCAGTAGCGTTGTGGTCCCGCCCGCCACCAGGCTGTCTCGGGTGTAGTCAATCAGCGCGAGGTAGCCGAGTGGGGTGGCGATCGGCGTTGGGAAAACCGGACCGGACGACCCAATGCTCACCGGGACGTCGATGTCCCAGTCGTCTAGCGTCGCTTCGAGCGGCCACGATCGCACGTAGGGACTGACGGCATTGTTGGCGTACTCGTCGCCCACGTTCCCGAGCGGGATTCGGACCAGCGACGCCACGCCGAGCTGCTGTGGGGCCAGGTGGCGCACCCAAATGAAGCACTGTGAGCCGATCGTAAACGGTTGCGAAATGGCCTTACAGTTGAACTGCGCCATGCGGCCGCTGATCCCGCCGCTCGAGGCCACGTCGAACGCGAAGATGCGACCATTGACGCTGCTCGAGCTAGCAACCGCGCACACGGTCGAACTCGTTCGCGACGTGAACAAGATCGGACCAACGGCGGTCGTGTAGACGCCCGTCCAGTTGATTCCGGTTCCTTGGAGCACCAGTGCCGAATTGTAGGCGTGGGAGCGGAGCCCGTTGGTCGCGTCGGTGAGGCCTACCCACACTTGACCCGCGGCGTTACAGAAGCAGCTCAGGTGTGTCTTGCCGGTCCCGGTTGAGTGTGTCGTGCTCGCGCTCGCGACCATCGTGGTCGGGTTCATGCGTGCGATGGTGTAATCGTTCGGTGAGCCGGCATCGACGTAGACAAACAGGATTCCGTCGGCGGTCGCGGGGTCGTAGTTCGCCGCCGATTCAGTGCACGCAAACGGCACCTCTGCGCCAAAGCCGCCGGTGATAGACGTGAGACAGCGGACGCGCACGCCATCCTTCACGCCAGCAGTGAAGTGGTCGTAAATCAGAACGATGGTGTTGCCGTCGCCGGTCGCCAACAGAGCAGGTTGCTGTCTGACGGTCGCGGGCGTCGTGGAGACCGGGTCGATGTCTTTCCGGAACGCAACGCGCCCGCTCGTTGGGTCGATTGCGGTTACCCGGATCAGCCACGCGCCGGCCGGGTCGGAGAAGAAGCTGCAGCACATCCACACGTGACCCAAGCCGTAGGTCAGCCCGCCCATGCTCGGCTGGTCGGTGCCGGTGTACAGGCCGAGGTTCAGGTCCGACTGCACAGAAAACGCATCACGCACCGGGCAAGGAAGGAACTGGGGGAATCTGCCATATAGGCGGGTGCCCGCTACCGCGCCGTTGTCGTACGGCTCAGGCGGCGTCTGCCAAGCGTTCGAGGTCGCGTCACGCTGATAGAACCTATCGTCGACAACGCAGAACTCCGGACCAAGACAGGCCAGACGCCCGTTGCCGTTGCCCAGCGCGGCGCCATCGGCATCGAGGCTCGTCACGGACGTGTAGCCGTGCCGCTTCCCGAGCCGCTGCCGCTTCCGATAGCGAACATTCTGCGCGTACGAGAGCGCCGGGGCCCCCAGTACCGAACGCTGGACACCTTCGTTCTGTCCCTCGACGAACGGGAACTCCTGAATGTTGGTTTCGGCCGCCATCAGCCTGCGCCCCCCGTGCCATCAACAATGACGAAGTTGGACCCGTCGCTGACAACCTTCACCCATTCACCGGCAGCGGCAAGGTTGCGGCCCGCCACCGTGAGGTTGAATGCGCCCGTCGCGCCCGCGCCCCGGTGAACCTGGAATGCCATTTTGACGTTGGCGCTCGGCAGGGTCACGGCGCGATTGGCGGTGAGCGGTGTATTGAACCGCTGGTACTTCTCCGAGTAGTGGAGGAGCGTTACGGCCGCGTCGCCGCGGTCCGCGCTGGACTCTTCGACCTGCCCGAGCCGATGACCTGCGCCAGTGCCGAGACTCAGCGGAGTGGGGCAGCCGCGGAGATGGTTATCGTTTCCGATCGTGATGTTCGTGCACGTGTCGGCGATGCCGATGCCGATGCCGCTCGCGCCGGTGTCGACCTCGTTGCCCCCGATCGCGCCGTCGTCGCACGTGGTCAGGCAGCGCACGCCGCGGCAGCCGCCCGAGCCGGTCAGTTGGAGCGCGTTGCGACCCACCGAAAAGTGAGTCACGTCGGTCAAGCTGATACCGTCGACCGAGTCGGTCGCGTCGTTGATGGTGCACCCCGTGACGCTGACGTTGTGCGCGTGGACGATGCCGATCACGGCGTCACCATCGAGCCCGCATTGCTTGAACGACGCGCCCGAGATACTCAGGTTTTCAATGCGCCCCGTCTCGGCGTTGATGGTGCGTAGCCCATAGCGACAGTCCGAGAACGAGCCGCCGGTGATGGTGATACCTTCGAAGCTCTCGTAGCCGGTCTGCACTTGGATCTGAATGGCGCTGCGGCTCGCGGCGTTACCCTTGCCGCTAACCTCGCAATTACTAAGGGAGACCCGGTAGGGTTTGAGACTCTGCGGATTGAGGTGAAAGCCAGGGCCTACCGAGTCCCGCACGATGCAGTTGGTAAGAACCGCCGAGACGCATTCGATGGTGAATCCGTCCGACTCGGAGCCCATCGACACGCACCCCGTAAATTCGATGTCCTCGCCGCCAGCGTGAGCGTCGAAAGCGCTGTTGCGGCACTGGCTTCCGGTGCACGTGCTCGTGGTGGTGCGTCGCGGCACGCCGTTGCGTGTCGTAAAGCCGCCGTGCGTCACGACGTGCCGCAGGCGGTACCCACGACAACAGGCGATGGTCCCGTCCTGCGCCGCGTTGAAGATGGCCACGCCGTACGCCAGCGCGCCCGTCTCACTCTTGCCGAAATGGCAGCCGGAAACGGTCCAATCCACGCTGTCTTGGATCGCGATGCCGTAGAAGTGACAGCGCTCAGTGGTGATGTTTTCGAAGCGCGCGCCCAGCGTGTAATCGACCAGGATGCCGCTGAACGTGACGGTGTTGTCGGCGGGCCCCACGATTTTGAAGTCGGCGAAGGTGTTGCCCTCGAGCAGGGTCAGCTTCGCCACGCTGGCCGAGTCCGCCGTGGCGTACGAGTCGCACAGCGGATCGTAAAGCGTCATGGCCGCCGCGTCGCTGAGGCGGCAAATCTCGCCCTTCGGCAGATTGGTCGAGCCCGTGACGGCCGAGCTGTAGACCTTGACCCAATCATCGGTGGCGAAGCCCGTGCTGGCCACATCTAGGTCCGCGCTGCCCTCTGCCGCGTCGGCGGCGAGAGCGACGCCGGTCGCCTGCGAGCCGCGAAACGCGATGCCGATGAGGGTCGACGACACCCCCGAGTAGTCGAGGACCGAGCAGTCGCCCTCGCCGCGAATCGATACGCCGGTCACCCCCGTTAACTCGGCACTCAGCAGGTATCGGCCGCGCGGCACGAACACGATGCCGCCGCCGGCCAGCTCGGCCGCGTCCAGCGCCGCCTGAAACGCCGTGTTGTTCTGCGTCGCAGAGCGCGTCGGGTGCGCCCCGAACAGGGTCACATCAAACAGCCGCCGAGTCTCGGTGGTGAAGTAGTTCACCCCGTCGTTGACGAGCAGCAGCAATCCCGGGGCCGAAAAGAAGAAAATGTCCTGGCCGTTGATGGCAGCCGGCGCGGAGATGATGGTCGGGCTGCTCGCCGTCTCCAGCGAGGCTTTGTAGATGGCCGTCAGTTTGCCCGAGTCGCCTGGTTGCAGCTTGGCGAGCGTCACGCGCGTCACGCTCGGGCTGATGCCCAAGGCCTGGCCAGGCGCAACGATGCGGTCGTCTCGCTTCTCTTCGCGCGCCAGAACCTGGAAGCGCGTAAGCTTCGCCGCGGTGAGTTCGTCCACGGCCTGCGCGGCGTTGCCCTCGAACGTCGCGAGCTGTCGCGACAAATCTTGGGCCGTCCCCGTGGTGCCCTGCTCGATGAACCGCTGAACGCGGCGCAGCGCGGAGCCCATCAGATCCACCGCCTATCGGCCAAGTACTGCATGAACCCTGCCCCGCGCTCGGGGTAGGTCTGCCCGATTTGCTCCGCGTAGTTGGCGTTGCGCTGGTCAGCGAGCGCCAGGATGCGTGCCGAGCACTGGGCCAACAGGTTCTGCAGGTGCCCGATGGGCTTTTCCGCGACCGTGCGGTACTTGATGGCGGCCGAGAGCGCGACGTAATCCGACGTGTTGTTCGCGTCGTCGAACGTGGTCGTGTCGTCCGTGAGGAGGCCGCAAATGGGGATGTAGCGGTAGCGGCACGTGACGCTGCTGGTGCCGGTCGGCGGCGTCGGGAACAGCTCGAACGTGCGCATGCCGGTCGCCTGCGTTCCGCGGAGACGGTAAGCTTTCGGCGTCCAGCGCGCGAAGGTCGTCACCATGTCGAGGTCGGTGCGGTTGTTTTGGCCGACCGGAACCAGCTCCTCGATGTCTGTCGGACCCCACTCGAGCCGCGCCGAGAGCAGCTGATAGAAGTCGGCGGGCAGTGTGTAGGTTTTCGTCCCGCCGGCGACCGTGAAAGTGTTCTCCGTCAGGAACGCCTCGTGTCCGCGCGCCGAGACGAGCATGTCGTACCACTCGGCGATGCAGCTGTTCACGAGCGTGTCGAACGAGACCCCGTCGGTGCTGCTGTCCGAGTCCGGAATGAACGAGTCCGCGCCGCCGGGTCGGCCGTCAGCGTACAGGCGCGCCAAATTCCGCAGGTATGCTCGATTGACGCTGCCCATACGCTTCTACGGCTCTCCGCTCAGTAGTCCTCGCTCTGGCACGCACGGACGAAATCGGTGAGCGCCGTTTCCAGCGCGCCGGCATCGCCACTCTTGAAGGCGGCCATCACGTCGGCGGCCGCCATCGACTTCATCTCGCCCATGCCCGGCACGTCCGCCTCATCGGCTTCGGGCTCGAGCATGTCGGCAGCGCCGCCGCCGGCACCGGCGGGGCCTTTCGGTTTCCCGCCGATCGCCAGCAACAGCGCCGCCTTGTTCTTGCCGGGGCCTGCGCCGTCCGCCATCAGACCGCCGCCGTATCGCAGAGGATGATGGTGCCGCTGATGAAGTTGTTGGCGTTCGCTGCGGGCGGGTTTTGCACCGCGGCCGAAGCGTCCACCACCAACACATCCACGGTCGTAGCGGTCGAGGTCCCGATGTTCGCGACGGGGCCAGGCTGAGCGAATCGCACCACGCCAGCGGCGTTCACGTTCAGCACGGGGTCGTGCTGGACGATGTTCACCGCCGGGCCGCGGAGCGTGATTCGGTAGAGGCCCTGCGACACCCACACGACTGACGCAATCTGCAGGTTCAGCGGGCCGCGAGGAACCGTGGGCTGGTTCCCCGCGTCCGGGAAGAACTTGTAGGAAATGCGCTTCTCGTGCGGGACGTTCGTGTGGCCACGATACAGACCGGCGTCCATCGCTCAGCTCTCCGCCTTGTAGGCCTTGATCACGAACTTGCTGATGGGCACCACCACGCCCGTACCGCCCTTGGCGATCGAGAAGGTGATTTGCCCACCCACCGGCACCGCCAGGTTTGCCTTGGTTTGGGTCGTGATGGCCTTGCTGACGTTTTGCGTCCAGGTGCCGCCGGCCACGTCGGTCGTGATGGACAGCGCTGCAGCGCTAGCTCCACCGACGCCGTCGCGGGTCCGGAAGGTGATGGTCGCGTTGTTGCTCGCGTCCGCCGTGATGCCGGCACCGGTCGCAACGCCGTAGGCGCTGTACAGGTAGACCGGGTAGGCGTACGGGTTGACCCAGACGAGCGTGTCGGTGGTGGCGGTTGACGCCATACCGTCCGCCGCTGCCTTGTCGAAAGTGATTTCGATGGCCAGCGCCTCGTCGATGGTGTCGAGACCGCCGAGCTGGGTGATCGAGCCGGAAAGGCCCTTCTTTGCGTTGCCGAGATTGGTTGCTGCAGGCATAGCTGGTCCTCCTCAGAACGTTCCGGCCACCGCGTTGACGGGCTCGGCGTTTTCGAAGTTGAGGTAGCAACCGAGACGGAACTGGTAATCGTCGCCGTTCGGGTTGCGGAGGAACGACTTCAGGCCGTCGAAGTCGAGCAGCATCGGGCAGTCACCCGCGCTGCGGCAGGTCCAGTCATCTTCCGGGTTGATCATCCAGAAGTAGCCCTGCGGGAGGTCCGGCTCCTCGAGCACGGTCATGGCGCCAACCGACGCCATGAGCTCGATGCCCTTGTAGCCGACGTTGGGGCGGTCGGTCTTGACCTCGATGGTCTTGTAGCTCGACTGCTCTTTGAAGGCGTCGCGCATGTCGAGCGGGTTCATGAACACCGTCCGCAGGCGGATGCCGTTCATCGCCGCTTCGGCCGCGCCGTCGATGAGCGTTTGCTGCTTGGGTTGCCCCGAGCCGCTCACGCGCCAGCCGGACAGGTAGTTCAGGTCACCCGCGGTCGAACGGTTGACGCTCAGGAACGAGTCGCCGCCGCCCGGATCGGCAATCGGCGCCCAACCGGGGATACCGTTCGGGTACTGCGCATAGTCGCCGTCCCGGAACAGGTAATCGTTGGCCGCGATGCCGCCGATGAGCGTGTCCCAGGCCGCCGAAGCGGTCAGGGTGCAGTTGCCCGAACTGTTCTTGCGGGTGAGGCTGGTGATGGTCGCCGTGCCGACGCGCGGGCTCGTGACGGTCGTGTAACCGTCATTGTCCTGCGCCTGCAGCTTCATCCCCTTGAAGAATCCGACACCATCGGCTCGGTTCGTCAGGGTGATGGTGGTGCCGGTCGTGACGCCGCTGATACGACCGCGAGCGCCGCCGCCGCTGCCCCAGACCGCGCGCCCGAAGGTGCGCGAGAAGGCATCGCGAGCGCGCTTCATCGCGTGCTTGACGATGTCCAGGATGGCGCCCTTGGAGTTGTCGCCGCCGCCGTTCTTGGCCACGGCCATCGCCTCACCGTCGACCGAGCCGACCTCGTACAGCTTCTTGCGGCCGAGCGAGAAGCGGACCTGTTGGGTCGCGCTCTGGTTGGCGATAGCGTTGGCGATGTTGGCCGAGCCGCCCGCGCCGGGCGCGATGCTCACGACCACGTACTTGGTGCCGTCGGACGCGAACTTCGTGTCCTTCTTCATCAAGCCGAACGCCTTCGATGCCTCGTATTGGGGCGTCGACACGTCGTCCGGATAGAGAACCTTCAGTAGGTTCGATCCTGCGATTTGTTCTGCTGCCACGGGGAAACCTCCGAGCGGCTCGCCCGTGGTTTCCGCGCTTGTTCAGCGGCTAGAAGAAACCGAGTTGGTCGAGCTCGCGAATCTGCCGCGCCCGACGCTCCTCTTCGGTTTCCGACCTCATTGCCGAACCCGGAGCGGATGCGAGTGCCGCAGGTACCGTCACTGCCGTCTCGGGTTTCGGAGGTTCCTTGCTGGTTTCCCGTCCAGCATCTGGCCCGGAGCCAGTAGTCCCTTTTTCGCCGTTCGTTTGACCGTCGGCACGCTGGGACAACTCGTAGCGGCTACTGAGAGCCGACTCGATGATGCCACACGCTGTTGATATGTCAACAGGCCTGCCAATACGTCGACACTCCTCGAGCATGACCGCGGCGATTCCCTCGCGCGCGTCCTGCGGGTTGGCAGCGGCCCAGGCGGCGACGTGTGGGTACTTGTCGCCGCTCGATTTGGCCGTTTCGTAGTGCTGCGTCTTGAGCCGCTCGATCTCGGCGGTCTCCTCGCGCTCTCGCCTTACCTCGAAGCCCTGCTCGAGCTGGTCGACTCGGCGCTGGAGATCGGGGTCGGCGGCAGCCTGGGCCTGCTGCTTCTTCGGGACCGGCTCGCCCTTCAGCAGCGAGAGCGAGACTTCCTTCCAAAAGCCAGCCGGGTCGCCCGCCTTGGTCATGGCGGCAAAGCCAGTCAGGAAGCGCTGGGTATCGCCTGAGGTGAGGTCTTCGATGGCCTTGGCCTGACTGCGCTCGACCAGCTCGACACGGTGTTCGCGGCCGGTGACGGTCTCCTCGCGCTTGGCCAGCTTCTTCTCGCGCGTCTCGGCGGCCCCGTGCGCCCGGTGCGCCTTGCGGGTGAGCTCGTTCACCTTGCCGAGGTGCTTGAACAGCCGCGCTCGGGCCTCCTTGAGCTTCTCGGGGCTGCTCAGGGCCTCCTCGGTGTACAGCGACTCATCGAGCGGGTCGGCTGCGTCATCATCGGCCGGGTTCGCCGCCGCGGGCGCCGCCTTGGCGTCCTTCGTGGCCTCTTTGGTCTCCGTCGCGGGCTTCGGCGCGTCCGTCGGCAGGCTCATGAGGGCTGAAAATGCAGCCATGTCGACTCCGCCGCCGCTTCCCGTGGCCGGCGTCGTCGTTTCGGTCGCTGCGCTCTGGGCTTGGTCGCTCATGGGGTCCTCACATCATCTGGTCAGGCGGCATCGCGGCCGGTGGCATGTTCACAGCAGGGGCGCTCGCGGCGATGTTGGCGGCTTGCTGTGGCATGGGTGCCGGTGCGCTCGCCATCGGTCCGCCAGCTCCGGGCGCCTGCCCGATGCCAAGCAGCTTGTCCACGTCCTGCAAGAACGCGATGACCCGGTCCTGCTTGTCCTCGCGCTCATCGTTCAGTTGCAGCTTGTTGTATGCCTTGAGCGCCTCTTGCTTGCAGGTTTCGAGGTCCATGTACGGATTGGGCATCAGCGCCTCGTTGTAGGCGGGCCCGCGGATGACGTCTTTGACGCGCTTGATCGCGTTCTTGCGCATCACCTCCTTGTCGTCGGCGAGCGCCTGCAAGTCGGGCGACTTGACCGTGTCGAACAGGGCCTTGGGCGGCAGCAGGCCGCGGTCCACGAAGTCGGCAATCTGGTCGGCCTGCTGCGCCGGGTCCTGGCTGAACAGGTTCGTGGCCTTCGCCTTGAGCCGGTACTTGGCCGAGTCGATGTTGATGGTGGTCATCTTGGCGCGAACCAGTTGCTCGTCGCGCTCGTAGACGACTTCGAAATTCGGGTCGTGCTCGCTCAGCTCTTTGAAGCAGCGCAAGATGTTGCGGTAGCAATCGAGCTTGAAGCGGCGCCACGCGCGGAACTCGGCGGTGTGGCGGATGGTCTCCGTGTTCTGCAGGTAGGCCAGGCCGGGCTTGTGGTCGACGCCGACCGGCTTGCGCGCCGCCATGCTCATCTCGGACATGCCGCGCTGGTCGCGTACCTGGGCAGGTAAGCGGTCGAGCCGCGCGACGAGGTCCTGCGGCACGGCGGGCTGATTGTGAATCTGCGGCTGGTTGCTCCCTCCGCCCTCGACCTGCCAAATGTTGAACAGCGCGTTGTTGATCTGCGCTGGGTTGAGCTTGGCGCCCTTGGGCAGAATCACCGCCGGTCGCGCGTAGTGGTCGAGCACCTGATAGATGCGCTCGTTCCACTGGTTCATCTCGATTTGCGAGCGCGCGATAATCTCCGGCTCGCCGCGCCCCCAGTACGAGCCAGGCACACGGTTCGGTTTGAACCAGGAGATCGGGTAGTGGTCGTACGGCCACGGGCGATCGATGAGCGCCGTCGTCGGTTGGCCGGAGCCCGCGCCCTCGATGCAGACCATGTGGCGCCCGTCGTGCGACGGCTTGACGCGCTGGCCGTCCTTGCCCTTGCCGAACGCCTTCGGGTCGCTCAGGTCCACGCGCCCGCTCGGCAGGTGCCAGCCCTTCCAGATGACCACGAGGTCGACCACCTTGCCCGGCTCGGTGGACTGGTATTCGCGCGTGTCGTCGGCGCTCGCGCTCGGGGCCTCCTCGACGGCCTTGCGAATCTCGGCGCTCTCATCGCGCAGGAACGAGGCCAGCACATCGCGCGGCATGACGTGGCGCGAGAAGAGCTGCTGCGGCTTGCCTGCCCGCGCCTCTTGCCGCGACACGAAGTACTGCCAGTGGTAGCAGGGCGTCGCCACGATGCGCGAGTTGGCGATGTCCGACCAGAACTCCACGCCGCCGTTGCCGAAGATGTAGCCGTTCCAGCAACTAGCCTCCTCGACGTCATCGTCTAGCCCGAGGTCGTAGGACTGGCCGTCGGCCGCGTCCTGCATCGCCTCGACCTTCTCGCGCAGCTCCGAGTCGCCGCCTTCGGTCACTAGCAGCGGACGGATTTCGTTCCGCAGCGTCGTGTTCACCTTCGTGTCGGTGACGGCCTGGACCACGTTATACCCGGCCGTGTCGTCGATGAGTCCAAGCACGCTGAGTGGGTTCGAGCCCGAGAATCCGTGATTGGTCGTGCCGGCCCAGAGCGTCATGGCGTCGTCGGCGTCGCGGCGGCGCTGGTCGCCCTGGTCGGCCCAGAGCGAGCGCGCGGCGTTGACCATGGCCGAGGCGGCCGCGGGCTTTTCGGATTCTGCGTACCAGAGAGTGTGAGCGCTCATGACCTAATCCCCATCTGCGCCAGCGCGTGAGCCCGGCAGTACTTCCCGCCCACGCCGCCGCGAAACAGGCCGCCGCGCTTCTCGCCGCAGCCTTCGTGGGCGCACATCTCGGGGTCCTTTGGCGGCTCAGGCTCGCGCGCCTGCTCGGCCGGAACGATAGCGTCTGGCGCCAGAGTCGGGCGCTCGCGAGAATCAGCAGGGAGGGTAGCCGAACCGGAGCCGTCATCGAGCTCCAGCGCCAGACTCTTCACGCCCAGGGCGCGCAGCTCGTAGATGAACAGGGCGAGGTTCATCCGAACGTTCCCGCGAGCCGCTGCGCCGCGTGCTGCATCGGCCGGCTCTTGCTGCTGTTGATGAAATCGCAGATGCGCTTTTCGGCGTCGTCCATCGTCGATGTCTCCTCGACCGCGCGCGGGGCGGGCAGGTGCTTGAGCGCGAGGCAGAGCGAAGGCACGTAATCGCCGTGTCGTCCGTCGCCGGTGTTGGGCAGAATAATGTGCCAGCTGCGCGCAGTGAGCCGCTTTTGGATGCCCAAGATGTCCGCACGCATCGCCGCGTTGGGCGGCAGTTCGAGCCGGTGTTCGCTCACGAGCTTCTCCAGGTGCTTGGCGTGCCCGCGCCACTCGGCCTCGCTGAACGGGTCGGCGATAAGTTGGATGCCCTTGTCCGTCGCTAGCTCCCACTTGTCATCGAAGTTGGCCTGGTCGGTATAGAGCGCGTTGTCCTCGATGCCGTATAGCTCGAGCAACGGGCGAATCTGCTCGAACACGCGCGACGACATGAGCGGCGCGGCGTGCGAGCCGATCCATTGCCGCGTCAGCGCCACCTCGGGGTCACCGTTCGGCTTCGGGCGGACGATGGTGAGCGTCCAAGCGTTCTTACGATTGGCCGGGTCGATGGCGGCCACGTGCTCCTGGTTGTTCGGCTCGAGGTCCACCGGCGCCTTGCGGCTGCATAGCTCCACGTCGATGCTCGAAAGCAGGGAGCTCGGCGGATCGGCGAACAGCGCAAGCACATCGGTGCGGTGCGCCATCGGGTCTTCCTTGAGCAGCTTCGCACAGAGCTCGGGCGTGAAGTGCGACGGGTTCATGTCCGGCCCCTTGGCGATCATGAACACGAGGTCATCGCCGGGCCGGCCGAAGCGGTCGACGAACAGGTCATAGATGAGCCCGGCGGGCGCCCAGGGCGAGCCGATGAGGTCGATTTGAGCGCCCGGCAACAAGCGCGCCTTGAGCGCCACCAGTGCGTCGGGCAGGTTGACCTTCATGTCGCTGCCGTTCATCCGTGGCGCTTCGTCGAAAGTCGCGCCGATGCTCCAGCGCGCGACGAGGGACCCGCCCGCTCGCTTGCCAGCCATCACCTTGATTTCGACCGGGCGGCCACTCGGGTGCATCAGAAACACCGACTCGCCCGCCGGCTCTTTGAGCAGCACTTGGGACAGCAGCGGGGAGGCTTTGATCTTGCCGACCAGGTGCTCGTAGACGGCCTGCGCCTTGTCCTTATCGATGCTCAGTACCGAGTAGCGCGCGATCTCGCCGTCCTTGAGCTTGCCGAGGTCACAGGTTTGGGACGCGCGGAAGGCCTTGGCTGCCGCCTTCTGGCTCTTGGCGGTGCGCACGGCAGCCATCAGGCACGACGTCGACGGCGCGCACGCAGGCAGGTCGTGTAGCGCATGGACGCCGCCGATGGCTTCGCGCACGTCGTCGCGTTCCGCTAGCTCCTCGAGCGGTTCTCCAGTCTCCATGCGGCAGATGGCGCGCTGCAGTGGCGTCGCCTCGACGAGCTGGAAGCCTTGCTCGTGACAGAGCAGCGCCTCGAGGTTCAACCAGTCCCCCAGGTATGGCGAGACATCTCGCGAATGAACGCCTTTTGCGATCGGTGCAGTTCGCCTTTGATAGCCGCGAGGATTGCGGCACGCGGGTCTGGCGCGGGCAACGGCGCCTGCTTTGCAAGCAGCGCACTTGCGCTAGCGACGACGGCTGCAAAGAAGCCCCGCCGGTTCACGAGCCAGTCTCCAGCGGCTCGAAGTAGCTCCAGTGCGAGCAAGCTACGAGCGGCGTCGTGTCGCCCGTGCGCGTCTCCCAGCAAGGCTCGCCGCCGTCCGCCTTGAGCCTGACGAGCATCGGATATTCGCGCCCCGGCTCGGTTCCCATTAGCCACACGTTCGGCTTGGGTAGCTCGTCAGCGGTCCGAGCCCAGGGCATTAGTTGAAGAAGCCTTTCTGCGCCCGATACGCCCGCTGCTGCGCGATGCATTCCGCGCACACCAGGTCGATGAGCCAGCGCGCGAACTCTTCCCGCTGTGAACGGGCGATGTCCACACGCTCCCGAGCCGGCAGCGTGATGGTGACCAGGTATTCCTCGCTCGGCATGTGCACGCCGCGAGTGGCCCCGTCGAATGCCGCGCGGTCGCATCCTGCAATCACGCCGCCCAGGCCGTTCGGCTCGGGCACGGCGGACAGGAGCACGATGTCTTTCACGGCGAGTCGCTTGTTGGCCTCGCGCATCACTTCGTTGAACAGCCGCGTCCAGCGCTCGGACTCCTCGCGGCTGAGCGGGCGCCCCTCGAGCAGCTCGCGGTTCGCGGCGACGATGTCCTCTTCCGACTCGAGCGCCTCCAGCACGTCGTCGATGCCGGGCGTGATGACGTGGCCGGCGACGGGGCCGATTGGTTGCGTGTCGTCGGGATTGGTTGCGGTCCCCGGAGTCGCACCGGGCGCCTCGTGGGCATGAGCCACGGATGCAGCCGATACACCTGACCGCGTCACGTCGCTCAAGCGGCCGCCTTGCCCTTGCCGCTCGGCAGCACCACCGCATGCTCGACCTTGCTTGCCGGCACGGCCCGCGTCTCGCCGTTCAGCGTGATCAGGAGCCAGCCTTCGACGCCCTCGATGCTGTCGACGCGCTTGGTCAGCTCGTTCGCCTCGACGCTGAAGTAGGCGCCGCTCTGGTTGCCGAAAACGGTCGTGCTGTGGGTGAACGTCACGGACTTGAATTTCATCAGCCAGCCTTTCGCGCGGCACCCTTGCCGCCGTTGAACACGCTCAGGTCTGCCGGTCGCGCCGCTCGCTCTTCGCCGTGCGCGCCCATGAGCTCGGCAGCAAGGTCGATGACCTTGGTCTGGGTCGAGCCGTCCGGGTTCGGGATGAAGTCGCCGGCCTTGTTCAGGTACCCGCGCTCGGTTGCCTGCTGCCATGCGTGGTCGAGACGCTCAAGCAGGTGAGCCTTCCTCGCCGCCTTGTCCGGCAGCGCCGCCACTTCGCGCAGGGCTAGGAACACGGGCCCTCTGCCGCCTGCGTTGCGTTGGCCAAAACCATCCTCGCGCGCGCCTGACATGTCAGCCATTTGTCAGTGACATCATTCGGCCCGATGGTCAAGCGCGATTGACGACTTCTGCCGCAATGCGCAGCCGCGCCCCGTATCGGTTTGGATGCTACTTGCGCAGCATCTCGAGCGCCCGCCGCAGCCGCTTGGCTTCCTCGCGGCGCTTTTTCAGGTAGTCCGGCGTGTACTTCGCTAGTTCGGCGTCTATCGCGGCAATGTGACGCTCGATAGCCTGCTCTGCGGTTTCTCCGGTTGCGAGCTGAAAGCCGGCGCTCTTGACCGAACCTGAGCCACCGCAGCGCGAACAGGTGGGCGAGCTCGGATCGTCCGAGTGACCAGAGCCAACGCAAGACGGACAGGGCGATTGATGTGTGTTCATGTGGGTATCCTAGCGTCCAAATTACAGCGGCCAAGCGGCCGAAAACTGGCGGGTGGAGATGGGTGGAGTTAGGTGCCCTTCTCCCAAGACTTTCCCTAAACACTCCTTCACGAGAGAGATTGTTAGAAGCAGTCCACCTATCGCCACCTATCTCCACCTGTCCTCCTCCGGCTCGGACTTTTGACCAAGTGCCTTTAGCTGTACGCCTTGCCATCTTTCGTAACCATGTAGAGGACTTGCTTCAGAACAGCCGCGCGCTTTGAGCTTCTTCGCAATTGCTCGAGCGTCCAAAAGTGACTTGCGGCCGACTTCATCGGCCCAGCGTTCGTATGCCGTCCGCAAGTCGCGTCTTGAAACGATTGCCTCGGGTTCGAACTCACATCGTTCCAGCAGGAATGTAGAAAAGTGGTCCAACTCTGCTCGGTACTCGTTCGTGGATGCTTCAACCGCACTGCAACGCGGGAAGCCGTTGGCGAGGTACGAGGCGCACCCGGCGACCGCCCAGGACAGGATTGCTTGAGCGTGCTCGGGCTCGGCCAGGCGCACCTTCAGCATTTTGTCTTGACGCTCGGGTGGTATCTGGTGGGTGATGGGGATTCTGCGCATTCTTGCCCAAAACCCGTCGTCATCCTCGCGCGCGGCGGGGGCGTCGTTGGCTGCGAAGAGCAGGGCGAAGGCAGGTCGGAACGTCACCTCGTTTTCGTACTTGGCGGCGACGGTGAGGGGGTCGCCGCCGGTGATGCGCTTGATGAGCGTCTCGTCCCATTTGGCGCCCGGCTTGGCCTCTCGGGAGGTCACCAGTCGGGCGCCGGCAAGGCGGACCAGGTCGCCGCGATTGCCGCCCACCTGGGGCTTCTGGAGCCACGTATCGAAGTCAGCCTCCTCGACGTAGCCGCCCAGCGCCGAATGCACGGCGTCGATGAGTGTGGACTTGGACGTGCCGGGTGGGCCGTAGATGAAAAAGAACGCGCGCTCGAGCGGGATGCCGATCAGGCTGTAGCCAATGACGTGCTGGAGGTACGTCGCGAGCTCCTGGTCGCCGCCGCACGCCTCGGAAAGCACGCGGTCCCAAAGCTCAGAGCGCGCGCCGAAGTCGTACTTGACGCCGGTCGTTCGAGTGATCAAGTCAGAGCGGCGATGGTCACGAAGCTCAGCGGTGCGCAGGTTGACGGTGCCGTTGGCGCAGTTGAGCAGGTAGGGGTCCGAGTCGAGCTCATCGAGCAGCACGGGGACGCCCTGCTCGCTCTGCGCGAGCGCCATCATGGACTTGATGCGCTTGGCCTCCTCGGACTTAAACGACCACGCGATGAGCGATTTGCGGCGGTCCTCGGTGGCTTCGTTGGCCTCGTCGATGAGCACGCTGCGCGCGGTGCGCTTGGCCATGCGCTCGACGGCGGCGGTCTCATCCCAGCGCCAGCGCACACCATCCCAGAGCAGCCACTTTTTGCGCTGAGGGCAGTAGCGGACGCGGTCGCGATAGCGCGCTATGAGCCGCTCCGCGTTGCCGAGGTCCGTGCAATTGAATGCGTTCGGAAACGCGGCGACACGGGTCCCTGACCCCCGCTCATCATCGGGGGTCCACTCGTCTTCTTCGGCTGCCATCACCCTTTTTCGCGCTCCCGTTTCGCCTTGTTCGCAGCCTTCTCCTCGGCCCGCATGCGCTCGGTGGCGCGGGCGACTCCGCTTGCCCAGGCCTTGACCGCCCGAGGGGCCAGTGGCGACTCGCTGCATTCAGCGTTGGTTTGCAGCACGTCGCGAATCAGCCGCGACTCCGCATCCGTGAGCACCAGCACGGTGTGACCCTCGCCGTTGCCGATGTGCCTCATGCGGACCGCCTTTCCTGACGAGGGCCGTAGTGGACCTTTTTAATATCCCGACCAGCGAAGCCGAGTGCGCGGAGCTGTGCGTACCTGGCGCGGCGGAGCTCGTTACGGCGAGCGATCTGCTCCGGTGTAAGCGGTTTGCGAATGCTGCGCATGTACTCTTTGCGGTGCAGCCGGTTGCATCTGATGCACAGTGGGCGCACGCCGTCTGCGCAGCGCGCGTTGGGCACCATTGCGATCAACGGATACCAGTCCTCGCAGACCAGGCAGAACCGTTCGAGCTTGCCGTTGCGAACCCGCCGCTTGCTGGTGATATAGCTGCCCATCACGCGCTCTCCTTTTCCACGTGCTTGAGGTCCGCGTACTTCTCTTCGAGTCGCCGCGCGTACCAAGCTACCTCGCGCGCGCAGCCCTCGGGTGAGTCGAGCCAGAACGTCGGAACCTGCCAGCGCATCCAGATGGCCCGCAGCGAACCGATGATGCTCTGCGGGGTCGCGAGGCTGCGGTAGATGCCAGCCTCGACGTCACCGCGGCGACCCTCGACCAAAATCGCCTTCCACCTGAACTCGGCCAACTTGTCGAGCTCATTCTCGAAGCGCTCGCGGCCTTTGGTCAGCGTGCCGACCAGGTCCGCAACGCTCTTGCGTTCGAGAGCAATGAGGGCGGTGAAGCCGCGGACGGAGTAGTCGCCGGCGGGGAGGGTCGCGCCGCCGCAGTCGACACCGAGGTCGGGGGCGAACCGGAGCGGGCGCTGCTCGCGCGTGTCGATGAGCACGTACGGCCGCGGCTTCGGCTTGGCGCGCCGCTCCTTCTCGACCGCGCCGAGAATCTGCTTGGCCTGCTCGACGACGGCTTCGCCGGTGGTGTCGATGGTGGTGGTCACGGGTCCCGCCAGAGCTTGATTTCGACGCGCGACTCCTCGCGATTGAGGACGGTCGTTGCGACAAGGCAGACCGCGAACTGGCCCTCAAGGTTCCGGTGCTTTCCGAGCCATTCCAGGAGCGCCTCGTTCACCTGCGCAGTGGTCATCAGCTCGTGAGCGTCGGGCTTGCGATCGGGAAGGCTCATCCCCCAAACGCCTCCCACGCCTTACCATCGGTCCTGTCCAGCGCGCGCTTCACCGCGACGGCGCGCCACTCCGGCCCGTTCGTCGCGTACTCCGCGTGCAGGTTCAGGAGCTGAGCGCGCGTGGCGTGCCGGCGGACCCAGTCGAGCCATTGCCGGTCGGTGACGCAGAGGGTCCGCGCCAGGCTGGAGTCTTGAGGATAGCGCGGCCTGTGCGGATACAGCTCGAGCAGCTCTTCGCGCGTTTTGGCGATGGCTTTCACGCCGCCACTTCCTTCCGCAGCTCCGCGAGCTGCCGCTCCAGCCGCCTCACCGCCTCGCGCTTCTCTGCCGCCGCCCGCACCGCCTCGAACGGTGGCGCGATACCGACCTCAGCCGCTTCCGTGACCAAGCCGGCCAGGAACACCGAATGCCACGTGACCTCGTTCGACCTGTTCACGCCCCAGCGCCGCAACTGCGCGACGGTCCCGACGAGCGGGCCCCGCGGGTCACGTTGCGAGCGGTACGCACTCCAGAGCTTCCGGTGCGCGGCGAAGAAGAAGTGCCGCGCCTCGAGCCAGGTCGGGGTCGGCTCGCCGAGCAGGGCCCAGCCGACGCAGGCCTGCTCGATGTTGAGCAGCGATGACGCGGGGCTGACGTCAGGGCGCACCGAACAGCTCCTGTTGCGTCCATGCCCCACGCGACCCGGGCGCCACGGTGTGGGATGGTCCCGCACATCCGTTCATTTCGAGGTCAAAAAAAGAGAGCAGGTCCGGGCAGTGCAGCTCGGCCAGCTCGCGGAGTTCGGCCAGAATCACGCTGCGCTCCCGGGCGTTCGGACCCGATTGGCAGCCATCGCAGGGACAGGCTTCTGGGTGGTCCTGTTCAGGTTCAGCCGACCCACAGCGCGGCCGGCGAGCACGAACTTTTCGGCGTCCGTTCGGTTTGTCGCCCACTTGGGCCTCCTGGTTCGATGGACCCGCGTCGCCACCGCCTTGTGGCCGGGCAGGCATTCCTCGCACTCGCAGTGGCGGACGTGGAGGTCGCTCATCGAAGGAACCACCTGCCGTTCGCGATCGCCACCTTGCCCTCGTTCCGGAGCCGGGTCAGGAACTGCTCGAGCTCGAACTCTGTCGCCTCGAATTTCTTCTGGGCGGTCTTCCCGAGCAGGCCCGCCGTCAGCGCCCCCCCCGACTCGCGCGCCTGGTCGACCTTGGCCACGGCCCAGGCGGACCATTTGTCGTAGGCGCTCATGCGGACCTCCGGGTGGGCTTGGCCTGGGCGGCGATGCCCAGAAGCAGTTCGGCGAAGGGGAGCGGTGATTCGCTGGCCTCGCGCTTACCAAGCGTTGGCTTGATACGATCAAACCAACCGCACTGGTGCGTGCCCTCTGGCTGCTGCCAGTCGAGCTCCGGCGGGCTACCGACCCCGCTCAGCAGCAACCATGTTCGCTTGCGAGCGCGATGACCATAGGCGCTTTGGGCAACTTCACAGGTCCACTCGCGAACCCCAGCAAGACACCAGCCCTTCCCGCGGCGCGGCTTGAGCAGACTGTGCGCAGCCCAGGCCTTGGAGTCCGCGGGGTGCTCCAAGACGCCACCGAATTGCCGCACATTGGATAATGCCGAAGCAAAGCAGCCGCCGTCGTTCCCGGGGCGATTGTGCTCTCCGCCGTACCGCTTGAAATTGAGAGCCGCATAGTTGATCCAAAGCTGACACGGCAGGTGCGCCACCACCGGGTTAGGCCCCGCGTAGAGCCGCGCGTCCCGCTTCTCGTCCCACCAGTCCGCAACCAGCTTCGGGTACGGCCCGCGTGGGTCGACGTAGAGGACCGAGACGTCCGCTCGGAGGCTCACGATGCCGCCCCCAGCCACCAGAGGCTTTGGCCGATGGGGTCCTGCCCCGCACCAGGGGTCACGCCTTTTGCGGCGTTTCCCGCGGCTTTCTCAGCTTCGCTCGGCTCCCATCCGGGAAGCGCTTTCCCGTGGTTTCCCGCCGCTTCCTGTCCTATCTCCGGGGTTCGAGTCCTGGAGTCGGAGCCTTGAAAAAAGACACGGGGGGAAACCGCGTCCCGACTGTAGTCAGTACCCATGATGACCTCACAGAGGCTCTCCCACTCGGTGTGGGTGTACTGGTCGAGCACAGTCCCTTTGGCGTTGTGGGTGATGCGCTCGACCAAGTCGTGACGGTTCGTGCCGGCGCGGCAGACCGTGATGAAGGTGTGGCGGGTCGCGTGGAGCGACTGGTTCGCCACCTTGGCGCGGGCCAGGGCGCGCCGGAACGCCCGGTAGGCGCTCGAGCGGCTGTGGGGCAGCAGGCCCGCCGTGGGGACGATGAAGTCCTCCGGGGTAGGCTTGCGGCAGAACTGGAGCTCGAAGCCGTGGGCCCACCACCGCTCGAGCAGGGCGGCCAGGGCGGGATGGACCGGCACCACCCGTGGCCTGGCCATCTCGGCGTCGTCCGTCTTGAGCGGCTGGTCCTGATACTGGGTGCTCACCAGCAGGGCCGACAGGGGCGCCCCCTCCCGGCTCCAGTCGCGCCACCGCCGGCCGCAGATCTCTCCCTCCCGCATGCCAGTGTAGAAGGCCAGTGCAAGCCAGACGCGGACGGGCAGGGGATTCTCCTCGCAGGCCATGAGCTGCCGCACTTCAGCGCGCGAGTAGGGCTGCCGCTGCTTGCCCTTGGCGCGGATGATGGTTCCGGGCGGAAGGGAGGCGCACGGGTTGTCCTGGCGCATCTCCTCGAACACAGCGCGCTTGAACGCCTGGTTCACCACGGTGAATGCGTTGCTGATGGTCTTCTCCGCCAGCTTACCCGAGGCGCGAATCGCTTTGACCATGCGTTCCACGTCGAGCGGGCGCGTCTCCTTCACCGTAAGCTTGGCGAATTGCTCCTGGCTCAGCACGTGGTCCGTCACCAGCTGCTTCTCGCCGGCCGCAGCGCGGTTCGTGCGCTGGTCGAGGAAGCGGCCGATCCATTCCTTGTTGGTCGTACGCGGCGGCATCGCGTCGGGACGCCACGTGCTCGCCTTGCGCTCCTTCGCAATCCGCGCGTCTTCGCGGCGAGCCTCGCGCTCGTCGGTGCCGCTACGAATCCAAAAAGGCTTGCCTTTCCACTGGAACGTAATCCAGTAGACCGTGTGCCCGTCAGCTAGCCGCTTGCCGCGTACCGCCATGAACGAAAGCCTCCAGGTCGGACCGGAGAAACCGCCACTGAGCGCCGACCTTGCGCCCGATGATGGTGCCCGCTGTTGCGAGCTTGACGACCGTCTTGGAGCTGAGCTGCAGGAACGCAGCGGCCTCGGCCAGGGTGAAGACGGAGTCGCTCATGCGTCCGCGAGCTCGCGCAGGAGGGAGGCGATGCGACGGGGGTTCATCGGTGCACCGGGACCACGACGGGCATCGGAACGACCTGCGGCTTGCTGCCGTTCAGTAGCGCTTCGCATTCGTAGCGCTTGCGACCGTCCGCTTGGCACTCGGCCATGAAGCGCGCATCGGACTCGTTTTCGCTGCTCACGGCCCAAACGACGAACGCAACCCCGAGAGCCAGCACCGCTAAAATCGCCGCTCCAAAGAGTCGGTCAATTTGTTCAAAGGTCATGTCCGCACCTTCCCCGACTGAACACCCGCTCCCGCTTGCGCCTTCTCGCCGCGTGGCCAGGTTGCGCGGGTCATGCTGCACTCCCGCTCGACTCGGCCGCCTTCAGCGCCTCACCCGTGATGCGTAGCTCTTCAGCAGTCGGCGCCGGCTCGTCGCCATCGGCGAGCCACCCAACCGAGACGCCTAGCGCGACCGCCACGGCCCGCAGCGTCTTCAGCTCTGGGTTCTCCCGGTCGCCGCTCGCAAGCAGCCCCACGTGCCTCTCCGAGGCGAGCCCGGCCGCTCGAGCGAGGGCTCGCTGGCTCAGCCCCGTCTCTTCCAACGCCCACGTCAACCGCTTTGCGAGGGTATCCATAGCCGAGTACCTGTATACCTGCGAGTACCAGCATGCGCAACCCCCATTCGAACGAGTGTGGGCACAAGGGTACTCAGACCGGCTAGGCTGACCCTGTGGAGACCATCCTCGACCGAATGCGATCGGTCCTGAAGCTGCGGGGTTGGACGGAGCGTGAGTGGGCGCGCCAAGCGGAGCTGAAGGAAGAGAGCAACGTCAACAAGCTGATGCGCCGGCTCGAGACGAACCCCGACGAGTTTCCCGGCGACGCTCGCACGCTGCAAAAGCTGGCCGACGCGGCCGGCGTCACGATGGACTGGCTAGCCCTCGGTCGCGGGGCGCCGCTCGCTGCTGACTTCGTCATCGGAGACGATGCGCGCTTTCCGAGTCGTCCCGCTGTCGCGTTCGCTGGGTTCCTGATGGGCTTTCCGCGGTCCGCCATCGACGCGATGCTCGAGCTCGAGCTGGTCGGCGTCGGCGCCGATCCAGGTCCTGACTACTGGCTTCAGGTGCTGCTGCTCGAGCGGGCCAAGCTCACCCCGCCGGCCGCGCCACAGCTGACCAAGTAGCTCGAGCGCCCGCGCCATCGTCTCTGGGGACGCCCCGACGGTAAGGCCGGCGTTCGCACCGGTGCGTGCCGTTGCCGTTGCCATTCCCCCTCGTTTTCCCAGCTCAAACAGCATCGCGGCCCTCCTGAGGCAGGTTCGGTTGAGCGTCGACTGTAGCCAATTTGCCGGGGCATTGTCGGACATTCTGCCGAAACCCCGGACATTGCTTAGACGGCCTGAGGGCCGTTTTTTGACCCGCCCGGTCGATTTTTCTCACTGGGGCATTGCGTACCCACGTACTCGCGAGTATGTTGGTACTCGCCATGCACCGAAAGACCACCACCACGTTTTTCCTTCGCGTCGTTGAGGAGCATTTCTCCGACGACGAGCCGCCGTCACTGACCGGAATCCCGGTTGTCGAGACGACCGGCGAGACGATTCCCGAGCAGCCCTGCCCACTCGCCAAGTGCCGCCCCGAGCGCGCGCGGAAGGCGGTGGGGTCGTGAACGCCCACGGCCAGTTGACCTACGAGGCGCTCGATAATTACCCGAACGCGCAGGCGAGCTTCGCGGAGCTACTCCGCCGCGACTGGGCCGTGCGAGTGTTGGATGCGTGGCACGAGTGGAGCGGGCTCGGCTGGCACATGATCGAGGGCGGTCGCGACACGACTGGCGTTGGCGACGGGGCCCCAATCGCGTGCTCCACGTATCGCACCAGCAGCACCGCTAGCAAAGTCATCAAGCGCGCATCGTCCCCCGACGCTGCCCGCCTCGCCGCGGCCGAAGCCGTCTGGCCCGAGCTGCCCGAGTCGGTTCGCGCTGAACTGGGGGAACGGCCGTGACCCGCGTCATGAGCGGACCCGCGCTCGCGGAACAGGAACGCCTGGCCGACCTCCGCGACATGTTCGCCGCGCACGCGCTGCAGTCGCTGATGCTGGACAAGGCCGTGTCGGAAGGCGCGGAGCCGGAGGACCTGGCCGAGCTGGCGTACGAGCAGGCCGACGCCATGCTGCGCGAGCGGGCCAAGGGGGCGACGTGAGCGACATCCGCCGCTTCACCGTCTCGTTCGATTTCGACGGCTTCGGCAACGGCGAAGGGACCGAGGCGACCTTCGAGATCACGCGCGTCATGGTCGGCGACGAGCAACCGGACCCCATCGGTCGCCCGCGCTGTCCGGACTTTGACGGCTACGAATACCAGGTCGAGCTCATCAGCGCCGACGTGGGCGACTCGTACGAGCTCGACGTGCTGGAGGCTGAGGCGATCGAACAGGCGCGCCGGTACTGGGCGCAAAAAACCAAGGAAGAGGCAGCGTAATGGCAACGAAAAAGAAAGCAGCAGACGGCAACAACAGCGGGCGCCCGGTCCTGGTGACGACGGCTCACCGCGGGGTGTTCTTTGGCTACGCGGACAAGACGGATGGCGATGTCATCGCGCTCCGTGGCGCGCGTAACTGTATCTACTGGGACAGGCGCTGCGGCGGCTTCATGGGGCTCGCTGCGAACGGCCCCATCGGTGACAGCCGATGCGGCGCCAAGGCTGACATCGAGATCCGAAACATCACGTCCGTAACCGAGGTGACCGAAGCGGCCGCCAAGGTGTGGGACGAGAAACCGGTGTGGACGTGAGCGCCCCGCTGCCGCCTCTTGTGGTCCTGCTGCTGCATCTGGGCGCGTGTTCGGAGGCGGTAGCGTGGGCCGGCAAGCGTAACATCTCGGCCGAGTCGCTCGCGGCGTGCCCGCGGGCGGGTTGGCGCGAATGGCTCGCTGCTGCGCTGAAGGTCGATATTAGTGAGCCCGCGCAGGGCTGGATCCGCGCAGCGGAAACAGCCCTCTCCGGCTCCGGCTCCGGCTCCGGCTCCGGCTACGGCTCCGGCTACGGCGACGGCGACGGCTACGGCTCCGGCTACGGCTACGGCTACGGCTCCGGCTACGGCTACGGCTACGGCTCCGGCTACGGCGACGGCTACGGCTCCGGCTACGGCGACGGCGACGGCTACGGCTCCGGCTACGCTACCCCATTAGCTGCTGCGGGTGCCACATGACCGCAACACACGACCTCGAAGTACTGGAGCAAGTCCACGCGCTCCGGTCCGCCATTCCGCGGAACGAGTCCGAGCAGGTGACGACGCGCCTCAACCCCGAAGCAGCCGCCGCTATCGAGTCCGTCCGGCGCAAGCTGGCTGCCGCCGACCGCTACCACCGAGACGGCTCGGCGCTGACCGAGGCGCAGCTGACCTGGGCGTCGGAGGACTTCGAGCGGCTGGTGATGCTGCTGGCGAGCGGGAGGGCGTACCGGTGAGCGGCATTTGCGATGACCTAGAAAAGGCGTTCTCGTTGCGGGGCGGCGGCGGCGCGAAACTGATCGCCCAGGTGCGAGACATGGCCCGCCGTGACTGGGCCGTGAGGGTGTTGGATGCGTGGGCGCGCGCTCACTTCCGGAGCGACTGGCTGACGCTGGATATGGCTGCACACTGGACCTGTTCGTTGCGCACTGGGCAATCAGCGAAACACTTTGACGGCACCACCCCCGATGCCGCCCGCCTAGCCGCAGCCGCAGCCGTGTTCCCCGAACTGCCCGAGTCGGTTCGCGCTGAACTGGGGGAACGGCCGTGACCCGCGTCATGAGCGGACCCGCGCTCGCGGAACAGGAACGCCTGGCCGACCTTCGCGACATGTTCGCGGCCCACGCGCTCCAATCGCTGATGCTGGACAAGTCCGTATCGGAAGGCGCGGAGCCGGAGGATCTGGCTGAGCTGGCGTACGAACAAGCCGAGGCGATGATGCGCGCCCGGGCCAAGCGGCTCGATGGGGGCGGAACGTGAACGAAGAACAGCTGGACGAGCGAATCCGCGGCTACGACTGGCAGGCCGTTTTTGAATACTGCGGCCCAGTCGAGGGTGACTATTCTGTTTGCGCCGGCAACGAGGAGGCGAGTGTCAGCGCGGCGCTCAACTCAAGCGCCAAGGCGGACCCATTCACGCGCGCGGACGTTGCCGAGGTGCTGGCCACAAGCGACGGGGAGCGCGACGAGGCGCAGTGGCTGGGCGTCTTCAGATTGAAGGACGGTCGCTTCGCGTTCGTCTCGGCGGGCTGTGACTACACCGGTTGGGACTGCCGGAGCGGCGGCTACGCGATCGTCAGCCACTCGCTGGAGCACCTCCTCCAGTTCGGTATCGGCGAAGCTGAGCGAGCGCGGCTCGGGCTGGTGGCAGCGTGACCCGCCGCTTCACGGTCTCCGCCGACTTCTCGGGCTACGCGAACGGCTCCGGCTCATCCGCAACGTTCGAGGTGACCCGGAACACGGACGGCGAGTTTTTCGCGGGGCTGATTTCAGGCTCGACCGATGACGGGTTCGAACTCGACGTGTTGGAGGGTGAGGCGATTGAAGAGGCGCGGGCTTGGTTCGCGCGGAAGGAGCAGGCAGCATGACCGCCGCCCACGACCTCTCCGTCCTTCAGCAGTACGCCGCCCTCCGCAAGGCCACCGCCGCGCCGGTCGAGCAGACGCCCGAGGCCGACAAGCAAGCGCAGGCCGACATGGCCGCGCGGTTCGATGCGGAATACCGGGCCTTCGCGCGCTCGAATGAAGCGATGTTGCGGGCCATCAACGAGGCTGAATGACCAAACCCATCCCCCACTACCGCGTCGACTTCGGCCGCGCGGGTCACGCCATCATTCACGACTGGGCCGCCACGCTGCAGTTCGCGAAGGACCGGAAGGAACACCACGGCGACGTCCAGCGCGTCAGCAATCCGGACAAGGTCGACGGCGCCGAAGATGCGTCCGCGCGGGCCCAGTGCGGGCTGACCCGGGAGGAGTGGGCGGAGATCGAGGAAGCGGGGCTGGTGTGACCACTCTGGAGGTTCTGCTCCAGCAATCAATCATCGAAGAAAGGCAAAAGAAAAATGCCGCATTGGAAAAGCATGATGGACCGGGACTATCTGTTTGCGTTCGACCTTCAGGGCCGCGACTGCACCGTGACGATCGCGAAGGTGACGGGCGGGGAAATCAAGGGCACGGGCGGCAAGAAGAGCAAGAAGCCGCTCTGCTACTTCCGCGAATCGAAGGACAACCGCCCGCTGGGGCTGAACTCGACCAACTGCAAAACGATTGCCGCGATGTACGGCAACGACACGGCGGGTTGGGTCGGCAAGCGAATCACCATCTACCCGACCACGACCAGCTTCGGCAGCGAGACGGTGGACTGCATCCGCGTCCGTCCGGGCGTGCCGAGCGACCGGGCCAAGCCGGGCGAGCTGGCAACGGCGCCGCCGCCCGAGTCCGACGCCCCGGCCTCCACCGAGGACCGACAACCTGGCGAGGACGACCGCTGATGCTCGCCCCGGTTCACTTCTCGACGCTCAAGCATATGGCGCAGAGCCCGGCTCACTACCTCTATGCCGCCACGCACGAGCCGCCGCAGTCGGCCGCGTTTCGGCTCGGGTCGGCCGTGGACGCACTACTCACCGGGCAGGGCGGCCGCGTCCTTTGCTGCTCTGCTCGGAAGGGCACGAAGGACCACATCAAATTCCTGGAGACCGCTCCGGAGGGCGCCCTGATTCTGCCCGCTGCTGAGTTCGGCAAAGCGTGCGACATGGCCGACGCGGTTGTGGCGCACCGGCAAGCAACGGAGCTGCTCCAGGGCGAACGGCAGCGGTTCATCGAATGGCGCTGGCTCGGCCGTCACTGCGCCGGCACGCCCGACGTGTTCACGCTCGACCATCTCACCGAGCTCAAGACGGGCCGCACCGCGCACCCTGAACGGTTCATGTCGTCGGCGCGCTGGTACGGCTACCACGCCCAGCTTGCTTGGTACCGGCGCGCGCTGATAGAGTGCGGCTTCGGCACGCCCGCATCGTGCTGGATCGTCGCAGTCGAGTCCTCCCCGCCTTACCCCGTCACGGTGTTTCGGCTGACTGACAACGCGCTGGATCTCGGTGAGCGGGCGTGCCGAGCGTGGATGGAGCGGCTGCTCGTGTGCGAGGACAGCGACGCCTGGCCCGCCTACACCGATTCGGTCGTTCCGTTCGACCTGGCCGAGGACGATGGGTTTCGGCTGGTAATCAACGGAGAGGAGACGGAGGTAGCATGACCGACCAACACCGATTCGAAGTGGGGCAGCGGGTGAAGTGCATCAGCACTGCTGGCATCGTAGGGTTGACCGAGGGCAAGGAGTACGAACTGACCTGGGTTGACGTTGACCTCTGTCAGTTGAAGGCTAACGACGAGGGCCACGCTGTGACCGTTTACACGCGTCGCTTCGTCCCCGCCGACCCGCAGTCGGCTACGGCTGAGGGGTCCTGGGAGCGAACGGTTGCCGGGGAAGAGTTCCCGGCCGGAACATTCATCCACGACAACAACGGGGTCACGCTGGAATTGCTCGACGCTGCCCTATGCAAGGGTGGCTACGTTCAGCGAGTCGGCAAAGAGCTGCGCTACCGATACGAAGGTGACGCGACTGTCCACGCCTGCATCTCGACGCCATGCCGAGAGGTCCTGCGCTCCCAACCCCAGTCGTCCCAGAAAACCGAGCCCGCGCCGGTCCAGAAGTGGGACCCGTATCTCGGCCACAACGAGGCCCTGGTCGGCCGTCTCATCTCGGAAGCGCGATTCGCGGCCGACAAGTCGGTCGACGCTCTCGTGTCCGCGTCGATGCTCATCGAAGATGCCGAACCGGACCTGTGGGCCAAGTCTCGCGGTGAAGACGGCCGTAGCTCGAGGGAGCGGCTTGTAGCGGGTCTCGCCGCAGAGCTTCTGCGCCCGGTTGGGCCGCGCTATCCCGCAGAAGGCCGTTCGGACAGGGCGCTTCCGGTGACGAATGGGAGGAAGCTGTGACCAATGAAGAGCTGAACCGGCGCACGGCGTTCTGCGCAAACGAAGGGTTCCCCTACTCCGACCGACTGTGGCTCCTACTGAGTTACGCCTGGAGACACGGTTGCATTGCAGGGAACGAGGGCGCAAACGGGTTCGATGACAATCCGTTCCGAGAGGGCGCGCTAGACAACGGAGAAGAGTTGTCGACTCGGATTCGCTCGGTGCAGCCATGACCCGAGACGAAATCGCTAAGCTGCGGGAGTTGGGGAAGGCGGCGACGCCGGGGCCGTGGATTGACACTCGCCCAGACGCGCTAGCTGACTACCGACCGATTCGATGCGTTGCGTTCGGGATCCCCGAGGGTTCCCATCGCGACTGGGATGGCGCGGACATTGCGTTCATCGCCGCCACCCGCAACGCCCTCCCCGCCCTGCTCGATGCCGCGGAGCGATTGGCGCGACTGGAGAGTGCGCTAGAGTTCCTTGCTAAGGACTCCGAGCTGTTCGACCTGTGGCGCGAGGAGGATGGTGTGCACGCGGAGACGCCGCACGGTCTACATGGGGTGACTGCTGCGGACGCGACAACGGCGCTACTGCATCATTGCCGGCGACGAGGCTGGCACGAAGGGACCGACACCGATGGCGAATGACAAGCACCGTGACGCGGCTCGCTCAGTTCTGGAGCGCATCAAGGGCGCCAACGCGATGATCCTTTCGCCGCTCGCGGTGGATGCCGTCTCGGGACTCCTCGCCCTCACCGAGCACAACGCCCGGGAGGAAGCTGTGGCGCCGTTCGTTGCGCTGATGCTCTGGGAGCGCGACAACTATCGCAGCGTGGTGGTCGAGAGAACTGACCCTGACGAGGTCTGGCTGTCCTGTCTGGACGAAAACGACAAGGGCCTCTCAGCCAGCGGGAAAACCGCAACCGAGGCCGCCCGCGACCTCTGCGCCAAGCTCAACCTGAAAGCAGGCCCCGAATGACCGACCGCAAAGAGCCGGGGCAGGTGGCTTACGAGGCCTGGCACGCTGAGCGCTACGGCATCAGCGAGCGCGTCAGCCGTGTCACTTGGGAAGACGCGAAGCCGCAGCTGAAAGCGGCCTGGGCCGCCGCCGAACTTGCGAGCCAAGCCGCAGCGGGGCAGACGGAGGCTCGGCTGCCCCATGTCGCCACAAGCGAGAGCGGCAACACGACTTGCATCGAATGGATCAGCCCCGGCGAGCGGCACGGTGTCCACGTCGGCGCGGACGGCGCGTCGTGGTTCGCGGTGACTCAGGACGGTCCGGCGCATTACGGCGAGATTGACGCAGTCCCCGCCGACTGCGTCGAGGCGGGATGGGTCAGCGTGGAGGAACGGTTGCCCGACGACGACCGCCTGGTGCTCGTTTGGAATGACGACTGGGGCCCCGGCTCCTGGGCGGCTACGGGTCGTCACGTTGATGACGGGAGCGACGCGGGCAGCTGGTTCATGGAAGACGACGATGATGACCCCGAGCCGATTACCCACTGGCGCCCGCTCCCCGCCCCACCATCGACGGAAGGCGGCGCGAATGGCTGAGCACGTCCTGAAAACCTGGCCAAACGCTTTCGAGGCAGTGAGAGACGGCCGCAAGCGCTTCGAGTGGCGCTCCGACGATCGCGGCTTCGAGGTCGGCGACACGCTGGTCCTGGCGCTCTATGACCCGCAGGACGAGTTTAATTGGGACTTCAAGCCAGAGCGCGCCCGGGTGCCGAAGCTTCGAGTTCGCGTGACCTACATCCTTCGGGGCCTGTTCGGTGTTCCGCCCGGCTTCTGCGTGATGAGCATCGAACTGGACAAGGAGCCCAGCAATGGCTGACCTGACGCCCGAGCGGCTGGCGGAGCTAGCCGAATTGCTGGAGAACGCCACTCCTGGACCGTGGGCTAGTTGTCACAAACCGCCAGCTTCGTTTGACGACCACGGCATGCGCTCCGTCGCGCTGACGGGCGCTTCTGACCAGCACATGGT
The DNA here is from genome assembly GCA_035281385.1 of Polyangiaceae bacterium. Taxonomy (GTDB): domain Bacteria; phylum Myxococcota_A; class Polyangia; order Polyangiales; family Polyangiaceae; genus PMG-095. Next base: position 2,514 of record DATEDZ010000383.1, on the reverse strand, counting down.
GTGGATACCACGTGATCGCGTTGCCCAGCTGAAGGGCAGAGCTTGGGTCAACGCGGCACTGATTGCGGAGGCGATCAACGCCCTTCCCGCCCTCCTCGCCTCCGCCCGAAGGCTTCAGCGACTGGAGTCGGCGTTGGAGTTTCTCGACGAGAGCTACGCGGCCAGTCCCAGCAAGACGAGCGCACAGATGAGGAGGTACCCGAGCGACCCGGAGCGCAATTGCGTGATGACCGTTGCGGACATCTTTGCAGCAGCCACCGAACTCGGCTGGAAGGGCGACCCGACCACATGAGAGACCAACCGATTGCCACGTGCACGCTGCGAATCCCGTACCTGCGCGGTAAGGCCGGAACGCCTGCTGAGGGAAGCTCGGCTGAGCTGGTGCTGGAAGATGTCCCCGTTGAGCCAATGCTCGCGACCCTCGAAGCCGTTGGGTACGTTGTCATGGGCCGGGACGAGTTCGACTTATCGGTCAAAAAAGACCTGGACGCCTACAACCTGGCCGTAGAGCGCGCCACCACAGCCGAGCGCGAACGCGACGAAGCAAGGGCGTTGCTAGAAGAGGCACTGCGGCGCGAAGCGGACCTGCTCGATGTTTGCTGGGAAGCCACTGGCGTAGCCTCGACTGTGCGCGGCCTGACGACGTTAGATGACGTGATTCGCGTTGGCCGAGCGAAGCAGCTGGAAGCCGAGCGCGAGGTCGAGCGGTCGCGGGCGGAGCTTGTGTCCGTGGTCAGTTCGGCTCTCGACGTGTTGAGCCATCATATTGACGCGCGGCCTGGCTCCACGTTGTTCGATGCGTTGCGTGCCCTCGATGCCAAGTGTGCGGTGGTTGCGCTCGCCAAGGACTGGCAGCCCAAGCCGATTCAAACCTCGCCCTTCCCTCAGGTGGCGCAGGCGTCGGCGCAGTGCGAGCCGGAGTCGTTTCGCTTGGTCCGGGAAGGCCTTGCCGAATTGAGCAAGGTCACCGGAGCGGCACCCGACAACAACGGCGGCGGGGCTGGGGAGCGGTGCCCGACGTGTAGCGGCACGGTGCCTCGGTGGATTATCCCAACTGGCGAGGCGGGGCACTACTGCTGCGACCCATGGCACAGGCCCCCGCCCGCTCGCATGCAGACCGGCGAAGGGCAGGCCGCTCACCCATACGACACGTGGAGGCCCGCCGGTCCGCATGTGCTCGACGAGCCGCGCAACACCGGCAGTCCGTTTGCGCTGGCCAGCGACGCTTGGTGCGACCACACCGGCAAGTTCCGTGAGGCCGCGCTGTCCAAGTCGAACGTAATCGGGTTGTTGATTCGTGCTGTTTGGCAGCTGGCGCGGAAGGTGGACAGGCTCGAAGCCAAGCCCGACCCGCTCGACCGGCCCCTGACGGCGCGGGTGCTTTGCGAGGCGTTGCGGGCGTTCGTTCGCGACCCTATCGCGGAGACATCAATCGCGCCGGAGCTGGCGACTTGGGTGGCAGACCGCCTCGAGAAGGGAGCGGAGTGACATGGGCTACGACGACTGGAAGGCGCGACAGCCAGACCTTGACGGCAACCAGTGCGCGATGTGCGGCGAAGAAGCCCGGCGCGGCTCCCGCTACTGCTCGACATCCTGCGAGAACGAGGGGGAGGAGATTGTCTGTGTGCATTGCGAGGGAACGGGGCGACTGGTGTGCACGTGCGGCTATCTAAAAAGTGTGCATGATAAGAAAGGCCAGGGCGGGTGATGGCGAAGCTGGACCCGTACACGCTCAGGTGCGTCGCTCTTCGATTGCGAAAGCGAGCCAACGGACTCCGACACGGCGTCCAATACCGTGACGTAACTTGGGGTCGCGCTGCTGAGGCTGACCTGTGGGCGGACAAGTTGCGCTCCCTAGCTCGGAAGCCCAAGAAAGCGAGGAAGTGATGCTAGATGACGGCTGCCGCTGCGAGTCCTACTTCGGTTACGTGTGTCCGAAGTGCCGACCCAAGCCCAAGCCCAGGAAGCCGATAGGCAAGTAATGGCCCACATCGAAGGCCACGGCGACGACGGGTGGAACCCAGAAGCGGAAGAGGCTGCGCGGCTACGCGCCGAGCTCGCCACCGTCACCGGCGAGCGCGACCGATTCCACGACGACTACTGGTCGCGGGTTGCGGAGTGCGATCGGCTATCGCGGCAGTTCGAGGCAGCCATGGCCGTAGTGGAGGCGACCGACGCCCTCATGTGCGACGCCAACGCAGCGCGACCCGGCTGGGCGACGTGGCTGGAGCGGAGGGCCAATCTCGACCGGGTCACCAAAGCGCCCGGGCGATAGCGACGCCTAGGGCCAGGAGGAACCCCGCAATCCCGACGCTGATGGCCCGCCAGGCGTGCGACGGGATGCCTTTGGCGTGGAGCCCGGAGGTGTTGGCGGTAATCTCGGAGTCGCTGTCGGTGTACGGCCGCGTGCCCGGCGCGTTGCTCAGCGCGTCGATGCGCACCTGGAGCGACCGGCCTCGAGCGCGGTACTTCTCCCGGTAGCGGTCGGCCTGCGCCGGCCCTGGCTTGTGCGAG
>DATEDZ010000382.1:0-4525 GCA_035281385.1 Polyangiaceae bacterium | reverse complement strand
CGCGTGAGCGAGCAGACCACTCGAAATGTCCGGCGGCTCATGCGTACCCGAACGCAGCAGGCGCCCGTCCCGCCGGTTTTCTCGTGGCTCGCGGCTTCCCTGACGATCGTGATCTTTCCTTCCAAGACCGCCCAACTCGAGGCTAGGGTGCCGAGTCCGTAATTGTCCAGGAAATGCCTTCGGCACACTAGGGAATTCGCGGAGCGAATTTGCTCTGGGGGTGAATCGCCCGGAGGGCGAGAGGGGCGCGAGGCGCCCCTAGAAAACAGGATCTAGTGGCCGGAAGCTGCGAAGCAGCTCGCCGCGAAGCGGCGGTCTGCAATTCTGAAAAGAATTGCAGACTCAGGACACTAGCCCTCGCTCGGCTCTGGCAGTCCCAGAACGGCGCGCCCCAGCGCCTTGCCGAGGCGGCGGGCGGCGTCGCGGACGGCGCGGCTGCGGGCTGCGGCGTCGGCGGTGGGGGTCGCGCCGGCTGCATACTGGGCCGCGCGGCTCATGTCTCCGGTGTCGGCACCAGGTGGTTCCCCGGGGCGCGTCAGGACCTGGGCTCGGCCCACCACGACGACTTGCGTGCCGCGGGCCAGCGGCCCGATGTTTCCCAGGGAGCGCACGCCGATGCTGCGCTCATCGACTCGCAGCACCTCGACCACCACCTGCGGGAACCCGCTCCCGAGCGCCTCCGCGGCCCCCAGCTCGCTCCGCACGCCGCCCAGTGCCGCCTGCACCGCTTCGAAGTGCGCGGTCGCGTAGCGCGCGCTCACGACCTGGTAGCGTTCGCTCTGAGCGCCCCCGTAAACCGGTCGATACCCACAGGCGTTGACCAGGGCCAGGAGCCAGAACGTCGCCCACCGAGTTCCTCTCGCCTGGGGGAAATTTCGGGGACTTGCCCCCAGGGGTGGAGATCCAAAATCCCGAGACACATCCCGGAGTTCCGGGCCAAGTTTCACGGGAAACAACAACCTATCCACAGCCGACCAGCCGTTCAGTGAGGTGCCTTAACTCACGATGAAATTGACAATTCTTCCAGGGACATAGACGAACTTCTGGATCGCCTTGTCGCCCACGAATTTGGCCACATTTTCGTCCTTGAGCGATTCGGTGCGGGCCACGGCCTCGGGAGCGTCCTTGGCCAGTTTCACGCGACCGCGGGCCTTGCCGTTCACTTGAACGCCGATCTCGATGACGTCGTCGACGCACAGGGCGGGGTCGAAGCCAGGCCAGGGCTGGTCCGCGATGGGCTCGGTGCAGCCGAGCTGGCTCCAGAGCTCCTCAGCCAGGTGCGGCGCGTAGGGTGAGAGCACGAGCAGCAGCTTTTCAATCGCGCCTCGGGGCGGCGCCTCGAGGCCGTTCAGATGGTTGGCCAGGACCATCATGCTGCTGACCGCGGTGTTGAAGCGCATCGCCTCGATGTCGTCGCCGACCTTCTTGACGGTGCGGTGCAGGAGCTTGCGTGTCTCTTCATCCCCTTCCCCTTCGGAGAGCGACCGAGTGGCGATGGCGTGCACTCGATCCAGAAAGCGCCGGGCGCCCTGGATGCCCGACGTTTGCCAGGGTTTGACCTGCTCGAGGGGCCCCATGAACATCTCGTAGACGCGCAGGCTGTCGGCCCCGAGCTCGGCCACCACGTGGTCGGGATTCACGACGTTTCCGCGAGATTTGGCCATTTTTTCGACGGAGGTGTGGAGCTTCACACCGCGGTCGGGATGGCGCGGCGCGTGGTCCTTGAGGACGACGTCGGCGGGCGCGACGTAGCGCTCTTCGACCTTTTCGCCACTCGCCGTATGAAGCTCGCCCTGCTCGTCCTTGGTGACACTCGGGTCGTCACCGTCGAGCGCGCGCAGCAGCTTGCCGTCGTCGTCGACCACCGCGTACCAACGATACGCATTGCCCAGGATCATGCCCTGGTGCACGAGCTTCTGAAACGGCTCTGGGTGCTTGACCACGCCCAGGTCGAAGAGCACCTTGTGCCAGAAGCGGGCGTACAGCAGGTGCAGCACCCCCTGCTCGGCGCCGCCGACGTACAGATCTATCGGCATCCAGTCGTCGTAGGCCTGCTCCGAAAAGATGCGCGCGTCGTTCTTGGGATCGAGGTAGCGCAGGTAGTACCAGCACGACCCCGCCCACTGCGGCATGGTGTTGGTCTCGCGCGCGAACCATTCACCATTTTGCTGGAAAAACCGCCAATCTAGCGCTTTTACGAGCGGCCCTTGCGGATCCCCGGGGCGATAGTCTTCGAGCTCGGGCAGACGCAGCGGGAGCTCACTTTCGGGCACCGCGATCGGCTTAGCGTAGTCGATCTCGAAGGGCGCTCCCGCACGCGGATCCTCCTCACACTTGACCGGGAAAAAGATGGGGATGGGCTCGCCCCAGTAGCGCTGGCGCGAAAACACCCAGTCGCGAAGCTTGTAGTTGACCTTGCGTGTGCCGAGCTGCTGCGCCTCGAGAAAACGCAAGATATTCTGCTTCATCTCGGGCGTAGGCTGGCCGTCGAACTGGCCGGAGCGCACCGCGACGCCGTCTCCCGTAAACGCGGTGGCGACGGTATCGTGCAGCTGCCCGTCAGGGCTCACCACCTCGACGATGGGCAGCCCGTACTGCTGCGCGAACTCGAAATCACGTTCGTCGTGCGCCGGCACCGCCATGATCGCGCCCGTGCCGTAGGCGCCCAGGACGTAGTCGGCGGTGTAGATCGGGATCTGGGCTCGGGTCAAAGGGTTGGTGGCATAAGATCCCGTAAATACTCCGGTTTTCTGCTTATTGAGAGCGGTACGCTCGAGGTCGCTCTTGCGCGCGGCCGCCGCCACGTAGGTTGCCACCTCGCCGCGCTGAGCAACGCCTGCCAGCGACAACGTGAGCGGATGATCGGGCGCAATCACCATGTAGGTCGCGCCGAAGAGCGTGTCGGGGCGCGTGGTGAAGACCCGCAGCTTCTCGCTGCGGCCGGCAAGCGGGAAATCGACCTCCGCGCCTTCGCTCTTGCCGACCCAGTCGCGTTGCTTTTGCTTGGTCTCGGGCCAGTCGAGGGGCTCGAGATCCTCGGCCAGGCGATCCGCGTACGCGGTGATGCGCAGCTGCCATTGCCGCAGCGGCTGGCGGATCACCGGATGATTGCCGCGCTCGCTGCGGCCGTCGATCACCTCTTCATTGGCCAGCACGGTGCCGAGCGCCGGGCACCAATTGACGGGAATTTCCGCCTGAAATGCCAGCCCGCGCTCGAACAGCTTGAGGAAGATCCACTGCGTCCAGCGCACGTATTTGGGGTCAGTGGTATCGACCTCGCGTGACCAGTCGTAGGCAAAACCAAGGCTCTTGAGCTGGCGCCGGAACGTGATGATGTTCTCGGCGGTGGTCTTGCTGGGATGCTGGCCGGTGCTCATGGCGTGCTGCTCCGCAGGCAAGCCGAAAGCGTCCCAGCCCATCGGGTGCAGCACGTCGAAGCCGCGCGCGCGCTTGTAACGTGCCACGATATCGGTGGCGGTGTAGCCCTCGGGATGCCCCACGTGTAGGCCGGACCCCGACGGGTACGGGAACATGTCGAGCACGTAGAACTTCGGTCGCCCCGGACGGCGCTCGCTCTTGAAGGTCTGCCGCTGCTCCCAAACCTTCTGCCATTTCGGTTCTATCGCGCGATGATCGTAAGCCATGCTGCAAGGCCGGATATACCACTCGCGACGCCTGGAGAACGAGCAAACAGGGAGACGGGGAGACGGGGAGGCCTGAAGGAGTTTTGTTGGGTGGCAAGACGCACGACGTCTCGCCGGGACGTAACGGTGCCGCCCGGATTCGTGTGGCACGAACCCCCAAAATTCCCCGCCTCCCCGTCTCCCTGTTAGTCCCGCTTGCGCCGTTTGCGTTCGAGGCGTTGGCGTCTTTTTTTGGCGGCTTCGTCGGCTTCGCCGGTGCCCTGGTCGAGCAGCTGAAGGGCGCGGGTGGGATCTTTGACGTAGTGCTCGTAGAGCTTGGCTAGCTCGAGGCGCAGGGCCGGATCGTCGATGTCTTTGGCCAGGGCCTCGAAGTCGGCCAGGGCTCGGGCGCGATCGCCGCGCGCTTTGTGCACGGAGCCCCGCACCTTCAGGGCCCGGCTGGCGCCGAGCTGAAGCGCGCGATCCGCGGCGCGCTCGGCGACGGCCAGGGCTCCCGCGCGCTTCATGGTCTGGGCCAGACCCACCAGATCCTCGCCGTGCATGAGGTCGAACGGCTCCCCGTAGAGGCCGACCAGCGCGGCCATACTCACGACGTCCCAGGCATTGTGCTCGACCACTTGACGCAGGGCCTCCTCGTCACCGGTGCGCAGGAAATGCGCGTAGCGCGCGGGCACGTCCCCGCCCAGCACGTCGTCGCCGCGCTCGAAGCCGAGCACGTCACTCTCGAGGGTGACGAGCCGGCAGGCGCCGAGCCGCGCGCGGTGCAGCCGCCGCCCCACGTGGAGCAGGTCCAGATGCGGCAAATTGCCGGGAATTGGCCGGTGGTTCATGACGTACCGGCTTTTCAGCAGCGGCCAGTCGAAGGCCTTGCCGTTGTAGGA
>DATEDZ010000381.1:0-4327 GCA_035281385.1 Polyangiaceae bacterium | reverse complement strand
GTCGGCGGTGTAGTCGAAGGTCGTGAGGCGCTCGCTCGGGCCGGTGCCTGTTATGACGCGGCTCGGCAGGTCGAAGGGGGTGTACAAGATGCTTTGGGCGCCGCCCGGGATGTCGGGGCCGGTGCGCAGTGCGACGTTGCCTGGGCTGCCCCCAACCGCCTCGCTGCGCTCGGCTTGCTTCCCCCAAACGTGTGCTCGCGCGGGGCAGAGATTCCGATCGGTGATGCTTCGATGATGGGAGGCACCGAGCCCCGCGCTGCGCGCACGTGGGGGAAGCCGGCGCGGGGCGGCACTGACACAATAGTGAGCGGAGCTCGCTTCGCTCGCGGCTGGCTGGTGACGGTGGTGCCGGCTCACGTGGCCTGCAGGACTTGCTCTCGAGCAGCTCAAGCCATGACGTCGTCGAGCGTTTCGGCGCTGAGGACTCGCTCGATCCAGCGGTCGAGGTCGGGCTCCGACGCTACAGCAAGGCGGCGCGAGGCGGTCTCCGAAAGCTCCCCGAACTTCAGTATCAGCAGCTTGCGCAGAGTTTCGGCTTTGCCTTCAGCTTTGCCTCGAGCTTCGCCTTCGGCGATCCATTTTTCGGCGAGGGTCATGAGAGCGTCCTTGGCTTGCGGCCTGGTGGTTAGTAGTGCACGGCTGAGGGTTTGCGCGGCCGTTTCGTCGGCCACGGTGAGAATATAGCGGAGAAGAGTCCAGAGTGCCTGCTGGCCGTCAGGGCTATCGAACAGGCGTGCCAGCAGCGGGACCCAGTGCTCGATGGCCTGTTCCAGCCTTTTTCGGCTGCGCGCGTCGCGCAGGGCCCACAGAGCCAGCAGCGGCTCCAGGGCGAGCTGGCGGGCCTCGAGGGTTTCGTCGCTCAGCTCGGTCAAGTCGTCGAGCATGAAGCTGAGCCGTGGGGTCAGCTCAGCGATGCCCGCTAGCGCTACCAAGTCTTGGTCGAACAAGTCCTCGACGCGGCGCGCCACCGACCAGCCACGCTCGCTGTGGTGGAGCACGACCGGGATCACCAAGGGCAGTGGCAGCAAGGGGCTGCCTTTGGGCAAGCTGCGCAGATGCTGGTCCAAGATGCGCAGGATGTAGCCCAGAAGCCTCAGCGGCATCAGCTCGTCCGGCTCGCTCTGATGCTCGAAGAGCACGTAGAGCAGTGCTGGCTTGCCGGCAACCTTGGCAGAGAACAGCAAGTCCGACTCAGAGTCGTGTAGCGCTGCGTCGACGAAGCTGCCCGAGCAGAGCTTCAGCGTCGAAAAATCGATTTGCTTGACGAGCCCTGACGGCAGTACCGCGCGCAGCTCGCCCGCCGCGTGCAGCTCCTGCGAGAACGTGCGTTTGAAGAGCGCGTCGTGCGGCTTCGTCGGCTCAGTCACGCGCCGGAACCTACCATGGTCGCCCTGCAGCTCGGTGCGGTCGTCGAGCAGGTGATTTCCGGAGCGCCTGCTGCTGATGCGCGGCCAGCCTCGCGAGAGAGGCGCACAGCGCACGCCGCGCAGGCGGCACGCAGTTTCGTGCTGGCTCCTCACGTCGGGCGCGTCAAGGTTGGCTTCAGAGTCTTGCGGTTGCCGCGCAGCTGGTGCTCGGTCAGCCGGAAGAGGCTCGGCGGCTCGTGCTCGAGGCTCTGGCTGAAGCTGCTCGCTAGCTGCGAGCACGCGCCGAGCTGCCCGCTCGGCGCGCTTGTTTCGCTCAGTTGGCAAAGATCGTAAGAGAGTTGATAACCGCTCTTGACCGGGCAGCGTGACCCTATCAAATTGAGCCGCGGCGGGCTATCGCGGCGACTGCAGGCTGACGATTTACCCATTGAGACCAGCGCGGGACACGCCGAGTCCTCCGCGATGCCTGGGATCCATTTCATCCCGCTGCCACGCGACTGGAAACGGCGTATCAAGAGCGCGCTGCTTTGTGCCATCGGACTCGAGCGCCTGGCGCTTGCCGAGGTTCGCGCGGGCTTCGAGCACTCTTCCGACCCGCGCGCGAAGATGGCTGCTGAGCTCGATGCGCTCCGTGAACTCATTGCCGTGCAGGCCGAGGAGCTGCGCCTCTGTCGCGCTCGCGTCGCTTGTCTGCCGCCGCAGCAGCGGCCGCACTATCCGCCGGTCGAGCGGCTCGCCATCCTGATGCTTCGCTCGCACGCCGGCTGGAACGCTGCCGAGACCGCGCGCCGCTTTCTGGTCACATCCGCCACCATCGCTTCCTGGATGCGCAGGCTCGACCAGGGCGGTGAACAGGCGCTCGTCAAGACACCCGCGCCCGTCAACCGCTTTGATGATGCCGTTACCCTGCTCGTGCAGAAGCTCCATCGTGCCGCTCCGTCGCTCGGACGACGCAAGCTCGCTGATGTGCTGGCTCGCGCAGGGCTCGTGCTGGCCGCCAGCACGGCGAAGCGAATGCTGAGAAAGGCTCCACCCGAGTTGCCGGGGCCGCCATCGAGGCCCGCCAGGTCTGATAAGCGAGAGCTCACGACCAGCACGCGCGTCGTCACTGCCAAGCGACCTCATCACGTCTGGCACGCCGACATCACCTCGATCCGAATCGGCGCTTCTGGCTCGGGCTTTTGGACGCCGTGGTGGCCGTTTGCGCTCGTGCTGCGCTGGGTCATGTCCTGGCACATCGCCGTCGTGGTCGATCACTTCTCACGCGCCCTGCTGGCTTTCAGCGTCTTCCGAGAAGAGCCCACCGCCGCGCAGCTCTGCGCGCTGCTCGATCGCGCCGTGAGCGAGATGGGGGCTGCCCCGCGCTACCTCGTCACTGATCGTGGCGCGCAGTTTGGCCATCTTTACCGCGCCTGGTGCGCGCGACATGGCGTGAAGCCTCGCTTCGGTGCGATCGGCAAGAAGGGCTCCATCGCCCTTGTCGAGCGCTTCATCTTGAGCCTCAAGCGCGAGTGGCTCTGGAAGGTCTTCGTACCAGCCTCGCTTCCGCGTATGCAAGCACTGCTCGACTCGTACCAGCGCTGGTACAACCACCACCGTCCGCACGCCGCGCTCAGTGCGGCGACGCCCAGCGAGATCTTGCGCGGAGCTATCGCATTGCCGGCGCGACGCGGGGTGCGCGTCGAGCGCCTTGCCCGGTACCGTCGCTGCGCGACTGCGCGTGCGGGACCGAAGCTCAAGCTCGTTGTCAGCTACGTTGATGGGCACCAGCAGCTGCCCGTCGTCTTGCTTCGCCACGCGGCGTGAGCGGTGCAACCATTTTGAAGGCGTACGGGGATCGATGCGGAGCTTTGTCCGGCGCCAGGCGACGTGCGGCTCACGTCCGATTCGAGGCCTTCAAGAGGCCGCTTTGCTGGGCGTTGCGACTTCAAAAATACCTCATTTCTCCCGCTAAACTTTCGCTGGACCGCCACACTGGGGATCAAAGCGCAGCCTTGTCCACGACTACGCGGAGTGCGCCCAAAGTGCGATCCGAGACCTTCAACGGGCTCTGCAGATGCCTGCTCGGTGCTCAGAATTCCTCATTTCTTTCGGTATACATTCGCTGGAGCACAACACCTCTAACACCTAGCTCCCACGCGCGCCTCAGTGACTACCCAGGCGGCGTCATCAATTCCATGCCCGGCTTCAGCTCGTACAGTTCGATCTGTTCAATCTGGTCCGGCCACTCATCCCCATATGTGTAGCCCTCAACGCCGGTAACGTACCCATCGTCGACGTAGACCAAGTATCCCGTCTCGACCTTCGAAGCATTCAGCCTCGCACCGATCTTTCCCCACCGGAGTGAGACGTCGGCCTCGAACAGCTTCAGTTCCTCAGACCGCTGAAACTCAGTTAGAAATCCCACCCCCGTAAGCTCTCGGTCGCTAACGAGCACCGCATCGAAGTTCACGCTCGACCTAACAGGCTTTAGCTCGTGATCAGCAAGCATGTTCCCGATCACGAGCTTCTCAAGTTCGGTGGCTTTCATCATTGAACTCATGGAATAAACGCCGTGCCCACTCTGGCCGCGCCATCCACGACCGCACCTCGCACCGTCACATTCTGGCCTGCGACCTGGACGGTCGTCTCGAATACGCCTTTGATCGCGCCTCGACTGGCCAGCTGCTGCGCTCCGGATTCAAGCGCGTTGAACGCTGCCACCTTGTCGCCGCCGAAAGCTTTCAGCACCCCCTCAAGCCCGTGTTTCGCCAAAGACTTCGGCCCGAAGACGTGGTTCGCGCTGTTCAGAATGCGCGGCGCTATCTCCGCTCCCGCTTTTGCGGCCTTAGCTCCGGGAAGAAGCTTCCTGAGCCAATTGAGAAAACGCAGGCCAGCCCAAGCCTTCTGCGGCGTTGGGACTGGTAGCACGGCAGCGACAACGTCACCACCAAGGGCACCTGGATCCCGCGTGGCGCTGT
>DATEDZ010000380.1:0-2957 GCA_035281385.1 Polyangiaceae bacterium | reverse complement strand
GCCGCCGTGCTTTTGAGACTCGAGCGGGCAGATCGTGACGTTCGGATCCTTCGAGCACAGCTCCGATTCACAATCGACCAAGGAAGCCGGGTCGTGCTCGTCCGGCTCGTTGTTGAGGCATCGCTCGTCAGCCAGGTGCGCCTTCAACGGATCGCGTAAATTGGCCTCTGAAAAGTCCGCATCACATGGGACGGTCTTGTCAGGGCTGGCTCAATCAGGGCTTCGGCCTCGGTTAGCGAGACGATGTGCTCCTCGACGGCCAGCGGGTAGCCAGTGCGCTCCTGGTAGTCAAACTGGAGCGGCTCCCCCTCAGCACCCGGCGCGGAGCCGGGCACGAACAGCAGCGCTGCTACGGCGACACACCACACCCCAATCTCGCCGATTGTGACGGGCGCTACTGTTGAATTTATTACTATCGTCGCTCGCGGCGAAGAGGCACACTGATGACAGGATTGGCAGAAGTGGCGTTCACTCGCGCCCCGCTCGATGGCGAACGCCAGGTACTGCTCGGCCCGAACATTATCGCCGGCAGCAGCAGCTCCCTTCCCGCGACGGGCCAGCGCTTCGGCTTCGGGTGACGCGGCGACGGACACGCTGGGTTGCTGGAGGGAATCCTTGCGGCTCGGAACGGCGCCACACGCCGGGAGCGCCACGGCGCCCAGGAGCAGAATGACGAGCTTCTTGGGGGACATGGGAGGGCAAGGAGCACTGGGTCTTTCGTGCTTCTGATTTCTCTTCGGTCAGACCGAGAACCTTGCTGCGGACTTTTTTTCGTGACCGGCACGACATTGTGGCTCGCCCGACACCGAACACCGGATCCTCGTTCCGTGCTACATTCCTTTACCGATGGCGCGCACGAAGGACGAGACAGTACGCGAGCTTGCGGCTTGGCACTTTGGCGTCGAGCCGGAGCTCACGCAGGTGATTCGGATCGTCGGCGAGAACGAGAACGAACCGGATGAGCCGATCAAGCTCCTCGAAATCAATGCAGCCACGGTCTCCACCGGAAGCGTGGAGCCCTTCGCTTTTGCCCCCAGTGCCTCGGTACCGTTCCCGACACTCATTGCCGAAGTAAGCCCCGAGGAGTTTGAGAAGATCAGCCGTCAGGAGCTGCGACTTCCCGACGGGTGGTCGCTCGCGGGGGCGGAACATTTCAAGCGCCCGCGCGCTGCATGACCGAAGACGACCGACGGCGCGCCTTCTCGTCGGCGTTCATTGCGCAGGCGCGTTCCGAGTGGGCCGTGTTCAATCTGCTCGCGGGTCAAAGCGGAGTACCGGTTTGTCATCAGCTTCACTACCTGCAGATGGTTTGCGAGAAGGTGGCAAAGGCTTATCGCCTGCGGGACACCAAGACGTCAGTCGACGACTTGGTCTCGAAGCATTCTGGTTTTGCAAAGTTCGTCGGACCGTTCTTCCTCGCCGTCCTCAAGGATGACTACGTGGGGAAGGACGCGCAGCTGACCGGCCTGATCGCTGGAGCGCGCAAGCTCGCTCGGGAGATCGAAAAGCTCGCTCCCGCTATCGATCGGTTGGCATCCCCAGAGAACGCCGAGTACCCCTGGGAACGCGACAATGCCGTTACTGCCCCGTGCGACTACAGCTTTCCTTCGCTGGATCTGCTCCGCCAAGCGGGTGGGCGAACGTTTCTCAAGCTCGTCACACGAGCGCTAGATGAGTTCGACCGTTGGGCCATTCGCTGAAGAGCTTGGCGGCTCGAGCTCGTGTCGTTGCCGCCAAAAAATAGCACATCAAGCCAAGTGACGTCGTTGGCGCCGACCAGCAGCCGACCAGGATCTAACGCTGACCCACGCCTGGTTGGATCCCGCGGCCTGCGTCGAAGCGGCGCGCCGCTTCGAGCAGACCTTCACGGCCCGCGCTCAACAAATCATCGAGCTCGGCCGTGCGCCCGATCGACTTGGTCAGCTGCCGCGCGATCAGGAGGACGCTTTTTTGATGAGCTTGAGCCGGCTGGCTGAGATCTGACTTCGCCAGTGCACGACGGCACGCTCGGCTTGAGCGTCTTAGGTACTCGTCCAAACTGAGGGTGCCGCGCTGAAGTTGGCGAAACTCTTAGCTCACTTCGGGCCCGGCCGCCCTGGTGGCCCGGCCGCCCTGGTGGCTGCTGCACTGCTGCTTTCGGCTGCGTTGCCAGGAGTCTACCTCAGGACGTCCGGGTGTGTCGCCTCCGTCGTGACGGCATCAGCGGCCAGGCGCAATTGCCTAGCTCGGGAAGCCTGCAATCCATGCTGGTCGGTGGCCGTTAATATATCATATATGTTAGACAACATATATGATATATTAACATATAAGTATGGAACATTTGCCAACTGATAACATTCGCAACAGGGCGTTGGCGATGCTATCGTCGCCACGATCATCATGGGCGTATACATTCATCTTCATATCCGAGCTGACCGAGTCAACCCAGAGGCGTGGCATCGAGTCTGCGAAGAGTCGTGGTAGGTGCTCCGGGCTTATCCGAATGAGCCCATGACACTCGACTGGCGGACGGTCGCAGGCGAGCGAATCCCAATGTATCAGCGCGGGCTCCAGGTTACACACCCGAACGGAACGCGCTGCTGGCGTGTCACCGGTGATATGAGGACCAAACGCACCGCGGAGTCGTTCGACTTTCCGGAAAGGTTCGGGGCGGCCACATCGAGCGAGTTGCCTGGCGAAGAGGATGCGCTCGTCGAGCTCGCCTCGGACTCCGAAACGCGCTGCTCGACGTTGTTCGGTAACAAGACGCAGAGCCAGCCTTATCATACGCTCATCGTCGCCGTCGCGACCCTCGTAGAAAATCGCTTCCCCGGCGTGGCGGTTGTAACCGGCGATCTGAGCCGCCGCGACGGCCAGGACGCGTGTGATCTGCTCCAGCGCGCGCTTCATGAAGACTTCCGGCCGCCTGTCGTTCTCGATGCCGCCCGCATGCGTGACCGTTTACTGCCAGTCCTCGG
>DATEDZ010000379.1:0-41314 GCA_035281385.1 Polyangiaceae bacterium | reverse complement strand
AAGTCGGGCATCGGGGAACGCTTGGTCCCGCCTCGCTTCCGGTACGCGAGGAAGGCCTTTCCGGTGAGGAACCCGGCCTCGTAGGGTAGTGGCTCGCGCACAAAGTCGGCGAGCGCCGCGTCGACGTCCTCGATCCGAGCGAACTTCATGCCGACTTCGGCGAAGATGATCGGGTTGATGGCAAGGGTCGAGTGCTCCGCCGCCTTCCGTAACGCGCTCTCGGACCAGGATGCCCACGCCTTGTCGTGAGTGATGATGTCCAGCAAGACGTTCGTGTCGACGAGTGTTTTCACGCCTTGCCCCGCATCAGAGCCATGATTTCATCGGTCGTGAGCTTGTTCGAAGGACGCACCCCGCGCAGGTGCCGTATGATGCCGTCGGCGCGGGACAGCTTGCCGCTGCTGGGGCGTGCTTTGCGGAGCCTGGCCTCGCCATCGACGATATCGAAGGTGACCTCCGTGTTGGGGAGCAACCCGAGCTCGTCCCGAATCTCCTGGGGGATGGTGACCTGACCCTTGGTGGTAATCCGCATGCGCGAGTAATACCACGTCTGGTAATACTGGTCGAGGATAGGGCATCCGGACCGAGCCTTCGGCCATGGCCGAGGCTCTAGCTCATTTCGTGCCGAAAAGCCTGTCGCCAGCGTCACCCAGGCCCGGGATGATGTAGCCGTGATCATCCAGGCCCTCGTCGATCGACGCCGTGAACACCGGCACCTCGGGGTGCGCCTCGTGCAGGTTGGAAAGCCCTTCAGGCGCGGCGAGCAAACACACGAACTTGATAGAACGAGGTGAGGCGGTCTTGACCCTCTCCACGGCGGCCACGGCGCTGTTGCCGGTGGCCAGCATCGGGTCCACCAGGATCACGTCGCGATCCGACATCTCGCCCGGCAGCTTGAAATAGTACTCGATGGCGCCGAGCGTTTCGGGATCGCGGTACAGGCCAATTTGCCCCACGCGCGCCGCCGGCAGGATGCGCAGCATGCCCTCCACCATGCCCGTGCCGGCGCGCAGGATATTCACCAGCACCACCTTCTTACCGTCGATCAAGGGGGCGCGCATCTTGGCTAGCGGCGTTTCGATCTCTTGGTACACGAGCGGCAAGTCGCGCGTCACCTCGTAGGCCAGCAGCATGCTGACCTCGGCCAGCAGCGTGCGAAACGAATTCGTGCTGCGTTCTTTCTGACGCAAGAGTGTCAGCTTGTGCTGCACCATCGGATGGTCGATGACCGTCACCTTGGGATTCATGATCGCGGCCTCAGCATAGTCAGTTTTGGGCTTCAGAAGACCGTGCCGTCGCTTTGAATCTGCAGCGGCGGCCCGCCGTCGCTGCGCTTTTCTCGAGCCAGCAGGCGCCCGGCGCGCCAGCTGCCGCCTTCGAGCACGCGCGCCAGTGGTAGCTCCTCGGGACTCAGGCCCAGCTTGGTCTGCACCTCGGTGGCCAGCGCGTCCAGCAAGGCGACGGTCAAGGCGCGCCACTCGATCACGAGCTCGGAGTCCACCGGGTGCGCGACGCTGCTGGCGCTCGGGTCCTTCAGCTCCAGCACGCCGCCGTCCAGAAATAGCCCGCCGTTGCGATACTCGGGCAGCCCTGTGAGCTCGCCTGTGCCCTCGATCACCAGACCTGCGGCTTCGAGCGGTTCGAGCAGTGAATAGCTGAGCCATTGCGAGAGCTTGTGGAAGGGCACCAGGCCGAAGCGCTCGTGGCGCCACACGTCTCCGAGCGGCTTTTTGGCGAGTATTTCCCTTCCGGGCCAGATCGGTCCAAGCGCTCGCAGCACCGCCGACAGCACTGCGCTGGCTCGAAGCTTTCCGGCGCTCGCCGAACGCAAGAGCCCGACCGCGAGATCTCCGAGCCGCGGGCTCTCGGACTCGAAATACGCGGGCGTGCTTCGCACCACCTCGCCCAGCCTGGCGAGCAGGTGGGCCCTGCCCTCTAGCCCCGTGAGCGGGTTCTCGGGCGTGACCTGGAAGGCGCGAGCGAGCGCGACGGCGTCGAAACGACCGAGCCCCTCCGCGTCGGCCCGGACCGAGCCGTCGCTCGACAGCGCGCCGCTCAGAAAAAGATGAAAGCTTGCCACCGCGAGCCCCTCGGAACGCGCAAAGGTCTGCTCGCCCTCACGGTACTGCCAGGTCGGTCCGGCGCCCGCATCGAGCAGCACGCTGGTAATGACCAGCTCGCTTTTGGCGCGCAGCTTTTCTTCGTTCGACGAGCCTTCGAGGCTGCCGAGGAATTGCGCCAGGCGTGGCACCCCGCCCACGTCGAAGTGGCGATAGCGGCCGTGATAGGGAATTGCCCGAGGATCGGGGTAAAGCTGGCGGGTGACCGCGATCACGCGCTCGGCGATCGCTGGCAGCAGCGTCTCGCTGCAGCGAAAATGCGCGAGCGTGCCGTGCCGTGCGGCTTCCAGGATGGCGCCGGCGCGGTCGCGAACGGCCGCCGGCGTCAGCAGGTAGTCGTACGCTGCCAGCTCCTGCGCGTCGACCTCGAGCTCAGCCATCGAGGCTGCGGCCCTTGGCTTTGGCCAGCTCGTTGCCGTCCGGCACCGCGCCTTCGGTGAAGTAGCCGGCCGCCATCTTGGCGTCCATCTCGACGCGCGCGTCGGGCGGGATCAGCTCGTCTGGAATGGGAACTCGCTCCACGATCTGGATCCCGGCCCGCACGACCGCGTCGTGCTTCATGTTGCTCATCGACACGAAGCGGTCGATCTTGCTGATGCCGAGCCAATGCAGCACGTCGGGCATCAGCTCCTGAAAGCGCATGTCCTGGACGCCGGCCACGCACTCGGTCCGCGCGAAGTATTGCTGGGCGGTGTCGCCGCCCTGCTGGCGCTTGCGCGCGTTGTAGACCAAAAACTTGGTCACTTCTCCGAGCGCGCGCCCTTCTTTGCGGTTGTAGACGATCACGCCGCTGCCGCCGGCTTGTGCGGTGCGCACGCACTCCTCGATGCCGTGCGTCAGGTAGGGCCGGCATGTACAGATGTCCGAGCCGAATACGTCGGAGCCGTTGCACTCGTCGTGAACCCGCACCGCGAGCAGCTTTTTCGGGTCAGCAATGCTCGTCGTATCGCCGAACATGTACACCGTCGCGCCGCCGATCGGCGGCAAGAACACCTCCAGGTCACTGCGTGTGACCAGCTCCGGGAACATGCCGGCCGTGTGCTCGAACAGGGTGCGCCGCAGGTCCGCTTCGCTGCAGCCGAAGCGCGCGGCCACGCCTGGCAAGTACCAGACCGGCTCGAGCGCCGCCTTCACCACCACGATGGCTCCCCCCGGCTTGAGGATCTTGCCGTCCACCTTCAGGCGGCCCGCCTCGACCGCGTCGGCCAGCTCGGGCATCTGGATGTGAGCGCGGGTGATGGCGATGGTAGGGCGAATATCGTAGCCCTTGTCGAAGAACGGCTCGAACACCTGGCTGACCAGCGCGCCCCAGGGATCCAGCGACACGATCTTGATCGGATCGAACCACTGCGGGAAGGGCCCGATCGCGTGGGTGGGCGCGGTATTGGTCAGGTCGGGTTTGCGCAGCGGATCCAGCGCGCCCGCCGCGACCGCCACCGCCCGGTAAACCGAGTAGGAGCCGGCGTGGGTGCCGATCACGTTGCGCTGCGCCTTGTTGGTGACGGTGCCGATCAGCGGCCCGCGAGTGAGCGGATCTTCGGCGCCCCACTGCACCGGCGCTGGCTTGGGACCGTGGCCTCCGGGGTGAGAGGTCAGCACGATCGCCTTGGGGCGTTTGTGTTTACCCTTGGTGGTGGTCATTCGCGGCAAGCCTCAGCATCCGGCAAGCCGTGATAAAAGTGAAGCGCAGCATGAGAAAGAGCGCCGTCGGGCTGGCCATTTGTTGGCTGCTGCGCAGCGCGCCCGCGTCGGCGGAGCCGCGCGAGCTCTCGGAGACGCAATCCGCTCGTTACTACTACACGGCGGGCGGCTTGACGCTGGCGGGCTTCGGGCTCAGCGGCTTGGCATGGACACTGTTCAGGGATGTGCCAAGAGGGCCCGTTTGGGGTCGCTTTTATCCCGACGATCTGGTGGAGCGTAACTTCAGCGCGGCCGCGGCGCGGCTCAGCGATCAGTTGCTCGTTACCTCGCTCAGCATGCCGCTGATCTTTGAATTCTCGCACGGCTTCGACGTGACCTCGGCCAACGCAGCGCTCGTGCAAGCGCAGACGGCGTCGCTCAATTCACTCTTGTCCATGACCGCCAAGCTCGCGGTGCGCCGACCGCGACCTTACACGCACTCCAAGGACCCGCGCGTCCAGCAGTTTGCTCGAGACGTCGGGGCGGACGCATCGCTATCGTTCTTCTCTGGTCACTCGAGCGCCTCCTTTTCGTCCGCCACCGCCGGCTCGATCCTGTATTCGTCCAGGACGGAGCTCAAATGGTCGCGCTACACGCTCTGGGGCCTATCGCACAGCGTGGCAGGCTTCACGGCGCAGCTGCGCATGTGCGCCGGGCGTCACTACCGCACCGATATCTGGACCGGCTCGGTGGTGGGCGTGGGCATGGGCGTGCTCGTGCCCTGGCTGAACGGGATCGATCTGTCGCGTGTCCACGACGCCGAGGTCGCACTGGCTGCCGGCGCGGGCGTCTTGACCATGGGCCTGACCGAAGCGCTCGGGTTCTGCGAGCTCATGCAGCGCATCGGCGTGCGCGATCTGCCCGCCCCCGACGTGCTGGCCCCCGTGGATCTACCCGGCGAGAGTGAAGAGGGCGCGAAAAAGCATCCCCCTGTACCACCCAAGCCCTCGCTCCCCGAGGAGCCCGAAGAGCCGTCCGAAGCGCCGCCCGAGGCGCCCAAGCCGTCGCCCCCCGAGGCGCGCTGGTTCCTGCTCCCCGCGGTGTTGGACGGCGGCGTCGGCGTGCTGTTCTTCGGCGAGCTCTGACTCGCGACGCCCGCTCAACTGCGAGCCCGCCCTCCGCTTCGGGCTAGTGGCTGGATGCCCTCACCTTGCTCTGCTTCGGCCTCCTCAGTCTTCACTCCTGGAAGGAAGGCTTCTATGATTCAAGCAGCCTCGCCCATGGCTACTCAACGTGACACTGGGGCTGCGACGACGTCGCCGCTAGCCCAGAAAGCCGGTGAGCTCACCCGGGAAGCGGGCGTCGCCGAAGCAGGGCATATCCATGCCGAACTGGTTGGCGATCGACGCGAGTAAGCCGTTGTGCGGGTTCTGCGGATCGCGATATTCCGCGGCGTAACCGAGCTGCAGGAAGCGGCCCTTCTTGTAGGTTCCGCCGCCGCCCGCGACCACGTAGGGCACGTTGTTGTTCATGTGGCGCGCGGGATCGCCCAGCTCGTTCGTCCACAAGATGATGCTGTTGTCGTAAGCGGTCTTGTCGCCCTCTCGGATCGCCTTGAGCCCTTCAATCATGTAGGCGACCTGCGCCGCGTACCAGCGCTGCAGCTTGGCCAGCTGGCGGACGGTGGCAGGATCCTCCGAACGATAGCCGTGCGCCACGTCGTCGTGCATCTTCAAGTCGCCGAGTCCGACCCAGGGCATGGTCTGACCGAGATCGAGGATCAGCGTCATGGTTTGGGTCAGGCCGCAGGCCAGCAGCTGCAGCCCGAAGTCCATACAGGTGCGCAGGTACGTTTCGTCGCCGATGCCCCCGGAGGGCGCGCCGGCCGGCTTTTGGCAAGTGACGCTGGTGGGGCGCTGCAGCCGCTTTTCGAGCAGATTCAGCGCGTCGAGGTGCTGCTCGACCTTGGCGCGCTCGGGGCCGGCCAGGCGCAGGCGCAGGCGATTGGCGTCGTCCTTCAGGTTCGAGACCACCGCCAGGTCAGCGGCGCTGCGCGCCTTGGCGGTGGGGTCATCGCTCGGCGGGGTGAAGGATCCGAACCAGCTCTTGTAGCTGTCGCGCAGATCGTACTCGTAGGGGATCTGCTCGCCGGCATCGTCGTAGCTGATCGCGGTTGCGCCGCCGGCATAGCCGAGCGGCTTGAAGTAGAACGGCTTCGTCGCGAGCTGCTTGGCCACCACATGGTCGATGGACGGGCCGTCGGTACGCATCGAGTCGTTCTCGCCGCGCGAATGACGACCGGTGAGCGGCGCCACGTTGCCGCCGTTGTGCCCGGTCAGGATCGGGTCCACTTCGGTGTAGTTGCAGGTCAGATCCAGCCCCTCGATGATGACGAGCGAGTCCTTGTGCGGCTCGAGCGGCCCGAGCGATGCATCGGGATCGTAGTCGAGCACCCAGCCGGTTTCGGCGGCTACGCCGCCGCCCACCGCTCGAGGTCGCCACAAATCCGCGGCGCAGCCGTGCGGATTCGACAGCACGATCAGGCGCGGCGCTGTCGCCTCTTGCGCGAAGGCCTCACGCAGTAGGCCCTGGAAATAACCAGCGGTCGCGATACCTGCGAAGGTGCTGAGGAGGGCGCGACGCGAGATGTGGCTCATGGTTAGTGGTCAGGGGTCAGGGGTTAGGGGGACGCGGTCGAGCGTGCCGGGTGCGGTGAGCAGCGCCAACATGAGCTCGCGCAGGTCGAGGTTCTGCTGTTCGAGCAGCTCGGTGTAGCTCGCCAGGGCGCAGCTTTCGGCTTCGGTCTCCCTGCGCCCCACCGTGAAACGGTAAGCCTGGCGCGTGAAACAGGCGTGGACCTCGGGGCTCGTCGCGAGCAGCGTCGAGAGCTCGATGGCGTCCGCCACCGGCCCGTCGGAGCTCTGCGTGCCCACGATGGCTCCGCTCGAATCCACCGGCGCCCCGTTCTCCAGGTCGCGGTAGCGCCCGATGGCGTCGTAGTGCTCGAACGCGAAACCCATCGGATCGAACATCTGGTGGCAAGCCGCGCAGAAAGCCACCGAGGTGTGCTGCTCGAAGCGCTCGCGCGTGGTCTTGGCGGCGCTTTGATCAGCCGGGGGCAGCGGTGGCACCATGGCCGGAATCGGTGGCGGCTCCCGGCACAGGAGCTGCCGCATCACCGCGGTGCCGCGCACCACGGGCGAGCTAGCGTCGGTGTGAGCGCGCGAACCGAGGAAGCTCGGCAGTGTCAACACGCCGGCGCGCTCAGCTGGGTCGAGCGCTGTGGCCGAGAAGTCGGCCGGCGCGCTCTGAAGGCCGTAGACGAGCGCGTTGTCGCTCGACACGAAGCTGCGCGGCGCGGTGAGCAGCGCCTCGAGTGACGCCCCTGTTGCCCAGTCCTGCAGGTAGAGCGCGGTCTCCTGATCCAGCGCGGCCTTCAGCGACGCCGTGGCTTCGGGGTAGAGCTTGGCGTCCTTGTTCCAAGCCGGGCTGTCCAGGTCGATGCTCAGCCATTCACGCACGAAGCGCTCGGCCTGGCGTGCGAAGCGCTCCGGTCGCGCGGCGAGCAAGCGCCGTCCTTGCGCGGTCAGCTGTTCGGCGGTCGAAAGCCGACTATTTCGCGCCTCCTCGAGCAGCTCGGCGTCGGGCGGTGATGCGATCAAGCCGTAGGCCAGCGCGGCCGCCGCTTCATGAGGGGTGAGCGGCACGCTAGCGCCGCTCGCGCCGGACTGACCCAGCTCGGTGCGGAAGATGAAGTGCGAGGACTGCAGCACCGCCCGCACCGCGTAGTCGAGACCTGCCAGGACTTTCGCTTCCTCAGCAGCCTCCGCGGTCGTGACTCGACCGGCGCCGTACACGGTGAGAAGGCCTTCGACTTCGACGGTTTCGAGCGGCCGGCGCCAGGCGCGCGCGGCGAAGGTCTCGATGAAGGTGCGAACGCACGCGCTCGATCTCGTCTCGCTGGCGAAGCAATCGGAACCGAGCCCCAGGTACTCCGATGTGGTCACCAGGCCGGCGGCTGCCTGCTCGGCGACGCTTTTCAGCGCGTCCACGTAGTTCGAGCTGACGCCGCGCTCGTCACCCGTGGAGTAGCCGATCGCGAAAGTGTCGGCTTCCAGGTCGTGGGCGAGCGCACCGCGCGTCTCACCGAGCACATCGCTGAGCGTGTTTTGGATCTCGAGCCGCGTCAGGCGACGGATGCGCGCTGAGAGCGTCGGTGTCGCGGCTGGCTCGGCGCAGTCTTGCCCTTGGCCGCCCGGTACGTCGCCGGATCCCCCTGGATTTTCGCCTGTCGGTGTCGAAGCCATACCGCCCGGCGGCTGGCTGCCGGTGATGTCAGCGGTGCAACCGAGCAGCATGAGCGCAGCTGTGCTGAAGATTTGCGGCGCGAGCAGACAAAGCCCGACCGGCGGTGACGAGCGCATGTCCGTCGAGCTCACTGCAGGTACCAAGGCCCCGCGACCGCGCTGCGACATTGCCAGTTGAAGCTTCGCACGTGCGGCGCGCTGCCGTCGCTTGCCATCCGCGCCAGCAACTGGTCCGCCGCGCCGCGCAGCGCTGCCTCGTTTCGCCCCGAAAAGTGCCAGCTCATGCCGATCAGGTAGGCGCTCTCGCCGTAGTGCTCGTCGTACTCCTCGGGCATGTTTTCAGCGGTGCCCACGCCCATGAAGTAGTAGGGCCGCCCGTCGGCTTGAATCCCGCGCTGCGCGATGATGCGCCCCAGCTTGATCAGCGCATCGCGGACCTGCTCTGCGCGCGCCGCATCGCTCTCCAGCGCGTACTGCGCGAGCGCATCGGCCAGGATGGCGCTCATCCAGGGGCTGCAGCCGAAGTAGGCTCCGCCCTCGCCGTGCGCGCTCGCGGTGTGGGCGAAGCAGCGCGCATTTTCGTCCGCGTAGCCCGCGGGGTAGGTCGTTTGAAGCTCGACGTACGCATTCACGGCGTCGTCTGCCAGGCTGCGAAACTCGGCGGCCCGGTCGTCGCTGACGATCATGGCCCAGTCGTAGGCGAGCAGACCAAAGCCCGCGTGGCGCTCGGTCCAGAAGTCGTCGCCGCCGGCGTAACCCGGATCCGTCCAGAGCTCGGCCATGCCCAGCGCGATGTCCTCCGCGCTTTCGCGGAAGCGATCATCGCCGCTCAGCAGGTAATGCAGCGCCAGATTCTGCGAGTAGTTGTACTTGACGTCATCGGCCGCGTCGTCGCCGATGCCGTTGCGCGCGGCGGAGCCGGTACCAGTGATACGATTGCGGTAGATCGACGTCTCGATGTACGCGGAGCGCAGTGGGCTCAGATCGCCGCGGCGCGCGTAGCCGCGATAGAGCGCCGTGCCCCGATCGAACAGCCACACCGCGCGGTCGGTTTCGTAGCCGGAGGCCAAAAAGGCTTCGACGTCGTTCGCCGCGTAGTCGCACAGCGAGGCCCACGCCGCCGACGGCTGATCGGCCACCGCGGATTCGGGCACGAGCGGACCGGCGAAACCGCTGCCGCTCAACCACGCCGCCGGCAAGAGCGCCCAAACCTTGGGCCCCTGCTCGCCGTTCGGATCCACGAGCGTCTGTTCGACTGGCACCGCGCTCAGCGGAGCAGCGGTGGGGCTTTCGCCCAGCCTGACCTCGATATCCTGCTCCGTGGCTTCAGCCAGATCGATCTGGATCTGCACGCTGCGCGAGCTGCCGTCCCGGTAGCGGGCCAGGCTGCGGCTAAATGCCGGGAGCATCGTCCCGCCGCTGAGCACTTGCAGCCGCGTCGCGTCGCTCAGCTGCCCGGGCGCGAGCGGCACCGCGAAGTTTACCCGCTGAGCACCGCTGATGCCCTGCTGTGGAATCAGATGCACGAGTACGCTGGTTGGTAGGGTCATGGGAGCGCCGCCGCTACTCGCGCCCGCCACACCGCTGCCAGTGCTGCTGCCGGCACCGCCGCCCGTCGCCGTCCCGGCGCTGCCGTGCGCCTGCGCATTCGAGCCGCCCACCGGCCCCGCGCTGCTGCCCGCGGCGCCAGCGGTCTCGGTCGTTTTGGCGTTCGGCGAGTCTGACGAGCACGCACTGCTGGCTAGGCTCAAAATTAGAAATAGGGGCAGAAATCGTGCGACTTCAGGCATGGCTCGCATGATGGATACGATCGCGCCATTAGAATCACGCAATCGACCAACCGGCGTAGAGCTAGCGCCGACGAACGCTCCGCGCAACCAACTGACGCTCGGTTGGTGGGTTGGTGTCGCCGCACGTAGGTGCGCGCGACGCGTCACTGCCGGTCAATCGGGGCAGAGCTGGCCCTGGTAGCAACCGCTCGTACAGCACGTGCCATAGCAGGGAACGAACTGGCAGTTGCCGTCGACGCACGCGTGGCAGTACTCGCCGATCGGCGGGATGGCAGCGCCCATCATTTCACCGCTGCTCATGCCGACCTGGCCCAGGCACTCGTAGTTGTACTTGCAGCCACAGGTCGAAATGTGCGTGCAGGTGTGAGTCTGTAGATTGCAGCTATCGGTCGTGCACGGCTCGCCATCGTTGCAATCGGCGTCGCGCGAGCACTGCACGCAGCCGCCGAGCTCGGGAGCGCACTGATAGCCGAGGGAGCAGAGCGAGGCGTCCGGCGCGTGGCTGCAGCCGCCCGCGGCGCACTTGTCGACCGTGCAGGCGATGTGGTCATCGCACGAGGCGTCCCCACAGCAGGCCGCGCAGAGGCCGGTCATGGCGCAGCACGGCTGGTTGCTGGGGCAATCGTATTTGCACACGCCTGCCGAGCAGCGGCCACACGTGCCCTGAGTGCAGTCGCCGGCGTCGTCGCAATCCACGCGCGGCACGCAGCCGGTCCCCGGGTTGCAGATCTCGGTGCGTGCGTCGCAGTTGTTGTTATTCGGGTTATTGCGACAGCTCAGTCGCGCCCCGGTACACGCATCGTCGGTGCACTCGACATTGTCATCGCACTCGGCTGCCGAGCAGCAGCTGCCACAGGTGGCGGTCGTGCCGTCGGCGCTCGGGCAGCATTGGTCTCCAGCGGCGCAGAGCGGCACGGTCTTGCACGCGCCACCCTCACAAGAACCGACCGCGCACGGATCATCCGTGTCACATTGCGAGTCGTCACAGCAGTCCTCCATGCAGCCGTTCTCGCAGCACAAGCTGCCCTGCGCGGCGCAGAACTCGTTCTTGCAAAAACCCTCGACACAACTGTCGGCGGTGCAGGGGCTCGCGTCTCCACATACGATGGCCGTTTCGGGAGTGCAGGCGATCTTGGGCTGACAGCTTTGAGTGATGGAGCAGAACTCGTCGGGGCGGCAGGCGCTGTCGTCCGGCAGGAACATGCACTGTCCCGAGAAACAGGTGTTGGTGGTGCAGCCGACGCCGTCGTCGCAGTCCGCGTGCTCGCAGCACTCGGAGCAATCGCCTCCACAACAGCGCAGCGGTAGCGTGCACTTGGGCGCGGCGGCGCAGCTGCCCTCGATGGTGCAGACGTCGGTCGTACAAAGGTCGTCGTCGTTGCAGTCCTCGGGGCCGCCGCACGCGCTGGCGCCACCCGCTTTGCTGACACTGCCGGCCTGACTCATCCCTCCGCTGCCGGCGCTCGGGCTGCCGCCCATGCCGTCGTCGCCGGCGCCCTGGAAGCTGCTGCCACCGCACGCGCTCATCAGTGTGAGCGGGCCCCAGGTCAAAAGCGTTGCGAGCACCAAAAGTTTGGGAAAAGCTCCGCGCATCCAGCCACTCCTGAGCAAGAACGAGCCAGCACCTAGCGTAACAACTAATCCCCTGGCGGGGCCGGCTATCCGCATTCCCCAGTCAAATCGCGGTTCTCCGAGCTAGGGTCGCGTCCGCCGCTACTGCACGACCTTGAACTCGATGCGGCGATTTTTGGCTCGCCCGGCCGCGGTCTTGTTGTCGGCGACGGGCTCGTCGGGTCCGGCGCCGCGCGTCTTGATGCGCTCGGCTCCGACGCCCTTATCGACCAGCCATTGCTTGACCGCGTCGGCGCGATCTTGCGAGAGCTTGTCGTTGAAGGCCTTGTCGCCTTCGCTGGAGGTGTGGCCGGAGATCTCCATGCTGACGCTGGGGAACTCTTGCAGGACCTTCACGGCGGCGTCGAGCACGCGCGCCGAATCCTTGCGGATGGTCGCCTTGCCTTGATCGAAGAAGATGCCCTCGATGACGCCGGTGAACTTCTTGATCTTCTCCGGGATTTGGTCCGGGCAGCCGTCGTCGTCCTCGAAGCCGTTTTTGGTCTCGGCCTCCTTGGGGCACTTGTCCTTGTCGTCGAGAATGCCGTCACCGTCGCTGTCGCGAATCGGGCAGCCGTCGGGCCTTACGCCCTTCTCGTCGGGGCACACGTCGCAGGGTAGGGGAACGCCGTCCTTGTCCGGATCCGGATCGGGAGGCACGGGGCAGCCCTTGGGTGCCGGGCCCGATTCCTTCGGACAGTAGTCGTCGCGGTCGAGCACCCCATCCTGATCGGTGTCTGCCGGGCACCCGCTGGGGGCGACGCCGGTCTGACTCGGGCACTTGTCGTCGCGGTCCAGCACGCCATCGTGGTCGCGGTCGGCCGGCGGCGGCGGCGGCTCGCGCCGCTCTCGCTCGATCACCGCGCTGAGCCCCAGCAGCACCTCCACGTGGTGCGTCTGCCCAAATTTGTTGCCTTCGGGTCCGGATCCACCGCGTCTGGCGGTCAGGTTGTCGCGCACGTCAAAGCGGAGCGACAAGAGATGCGTGAGCGGTACCTTCACGCCGAGCCCGAAGTGCCAGGCCCAGTCGGCATCGGTGCCCATAGTTTGGCCGATCGCCCCGAGCTTACCGAAACCGCCAACCGCGAACGGCGCCACGTAGGGTACCGGCGCCTGCAGCACCAGCTGCCCGCGCCCCGCGAAAATCATGGCCCGCTTCTGGTCACTCGCGACGCGTGAGCGTGCGCCCATCGCCTCGCCCTCGACGCCCAAGAACGAGAGCGGATAGTAGCCGATGCGCCCACCGATCTCGGGCGCGTTCCGATAGCGCTGGTGCGCGAAGCCCTCGTCGCGCAGGTTGTGCCGCTTGTTGGGAAAGAACGCGCCGCCGAAGACTCCGAGCTCGAGTAGCTGATTTTCCGGCGGATAGCCGGCATCGTAGGGCTCGGCATCGACCTGCGCGTCCGCCCGGGCGGAGGGCGCGTCGGTCTGGGTGGAGAGCGACAGCGAGGCGTCAGCGCCCGCGTCTTGCCCCCAAGCGGGCGCCGCGATGAGCGCGCCCAGACCAAAGGCCAGCCACCTCGTCAATCGCTTCGACATGTTCTCTCCGATATCAGGGCTTCGGGGCGATGAACAGCCCCGTCGATGAACAGCCCCGTCATAGTTTGGTATTGGTTGACGTTGATCTCCGTGCAGCTCGTGATCACGCCATCAATGCACGAGCAGGTGTTGCACGAGGTACCTAGGGACTTCAGAGTCGCCTGATGGTTCCAGAAAGAGTGGCTCCCCGCACATCGTCTATCGTCAAGGTAAAGCGCCCGTCGCCTTCCCGACCACGATAGAATGGCGCACCCTCCTTCTGAAGAATGCGCACTCCGTCTGTCGAGATCCGGGCCGTGAATTCTATAGGGGCCGTTCCGATAGGTCGTCCTCGTGTCTCGAGATCGTATAGCTCGGTAATCTCGCGGCCGTCCGTGTACACCAGTTGCATGTGAGCACTATACGCGCGGCCTGGCCCTCAGTCCCGAGCTTCGCTCTCGTGGCCGAAACATGACTGAGGCGATTTAGCCTCCGAGCCCTGGGGGACTGCGCCGAGCTCCTTGAGCCGAGATGAGTCACGCGCTCGCCGACCGCCCCGCAGCTCGCCTGCCCTGCCGCTGGCTGAGTCCGAGTCGAGCCCTGCTGGGGGACAACGGCTTCGAAAAAACAGCCCCTTGTGACGGAACAGAGGCACGGGCAGGATGCGTTCCGTGACCTCGGGGGCGAGGGGAGCCAGCCCCCCATGGGCTGTCGCAGGGGCCGGGCTAGCTTCAGCCGGTTGGGTCGGCCCCACCACCTGCAGACGAGACCAGCAAGGACTGACGACACGTGCCGCTCACCGATCAAGCCGCTCTCGAAGTCACCTTTCAAGGCTTCCTCGACGCTGCGCCTGACGCTATGGTCAGCGTCGGCAACGACGGCGTGATCCAGCTCGTCAACGGGCAAGCGGAGAAGTTGTTCGGCTATGAGCGTGAGGAGCTCATCGGCCAACCGGTCGAAGTTCTGGTTCCAGCTCGCTTCCGGAGCAAGCACCCGCTGCATCGCGCCGGGTACTTCGCAGAGTCGCGACCGCGCCCGATGGGGGCCGGCGCCGACCTCTACGGTTTGCGCAAGGATGGCAGCGAGTTTCCGGCCGAAATCAGCCTAGCGCCGGTCGTGACCGCGCAAGGCACTCTCGTCACGGCGGCAATTCGCGACGCAACACCCCGCCGGCGGGTCGAGGCGAAATTCAGGGGCCTACTCGAGGCGGCCCCCGATGCGGTGGTCATCGTCAACCGCGCCGGTGAGATCGTGCTCGTGAACTCGCAGACGGAAAAGCTGTTCGGCTACCCCAGGGCCGAGCTGCTCGGCAAATCGGTAGAGCTGCTGGTTCCCAAGCGTTTTCGGGATGGGCATCCGGCGCACCGGGGCGGTTACTTTGCCGATCCCCGGGTCCGCTCCATGGGCTCCGGGATCGAGCTGTTCGGCCTGCGCAAGGATGGTTCCGAATTTCCGGTCGAGATCAGTCTCAGCCCGCTCGAAACCGAGGAGGGCACGCTCGTTTCGAGTGCCATCCGCGACATCACGGAGCGCAAGCGGGCCGAGGATAAGTTTCGCGCGCTGCTCGAAGCCGCGCCCGACGCGATCGTCATCGTGAACCGCTACGGAAGCATCGTGCTCGTGAACGCCCAGACCGAGAAGCTGTTCGGATACCCCCGCCAGGAGCTCCTCGGACAGCTGGTCGAAAAGCTGATACCTGAACGCTTCCGTAGCAAGCATCCGGGACATCGGGCCGAATTCTTCGCCACACCGAAGGTCCGGTCGATGGGCTCTGGGCTCGAGCTCTATGGTCTGCGCAGAGATGGCTCGGAGTTTCCGATCGAGATCAGCCTGAGCCCGCTCGAGACCGAGGAAGGCTCACTGGTTTCGAGCGCGATTCGCGATATCACCGAGCGCAAGAAAGCAGAGGACAAGTTCCGGGGGCTACTCGAATCTGCGCCCGACGCGATGGTAATCGTCAACAACCAGGGCCGGATCCTGCTCGTCAACGCCCAAACCGAAAGGCTCTTCCAGTACGGACGGGGCGAGCTGGTCGGGCAGTGGGTGGAAATGCTCATACCCGAGCGCTTTCGCAAACAGCATCCGGCACATCGAACCAGCTTCTTTGCTGCCCCAAGGGTGCGTGCCATGGGGTCGGGGCTCGAGCTCTACGGTTTGCGCAAGGATGGCTCCGAGTTCCCGATCGAAATCAGCCTCAGCCCACTGGAGACGGAGGACGGCACCCTGGTTTCGAGCGCGATCCGCGACATTACCGAGCGCAAGCGAGCGGAGCAGCAGTTTCGTGGGCTGCTCGAATCGGCACCCGACGCGACGGTCATCGTGAACCAGCGGGGACGCATCGTGCTCGTCAATTCGCAGACCGAAAGACTCTTCGACTACAAGCGCACCGACCTCGTTGGGCAGCCCGTGGAAATCCTGGTGCCCGAGCGCTTCCGCGACGCACATCCTGGCCATCGTACGCGCTATTTCGCGGATCCGAAGGTCCGGTCGATGGGCGGCAGCTTGGAGCTATACGGTCGGCGCCGGGATGGCAGCGAATTTCCGGTAGAGATCAGCTTGAGTCCCCTCGAAACCGAAGGTGGCGTCCTCGTCTCGAGTACGATCCGTGATGTTACGGAGCGCCGGAAAGCGGAGGAGCAGAGGTTCCAGCTCGCCGCCATCGTCGATTCGTCGGACGACGCCATCATCGGCAAGAGCTTGGACGGCACGATTCTCAGTTGGAACCGGGGCGCCGAGCTGCTGTTCGGCTACACGGCCGCAGAAGCAATCGGCAAGCCAATCACGTTGCTCCTGCCGCCAGGTCGCATTGGGGAGGAGCCGGAAATCATCACCCGTATTCAACGCGGTGAGCGGGTTCAGTCCTTCGAGACCGTGCGGCGACGCAAGGACGAGCGAGACATCGACGTGTCGGTGACGATTTCGGCGATTCATGACTCTCGAGGCAACGTGATCGGCGCGTCCAAGCTGGCCAGGGACATTTCCGAACGCAAACGCGCCGAGGAAGCGCTGGCCCGGGCGAAGGAGGCAGCCGAGGTCGCCAGTCGCGAGCTCGAATCCTTCAGCTATTCGGTGGCTCATGACTTACGTGCGCCGCTCCGGGGCATCGACGGTTTCAGTCAGGTCCTTTTGGAGGACTACTCTCAAAAGCTCGATGCCGAGGGACAGCGCTACCTGGGCCGCGTCCGCGAATCCGCGCAACACATGGCACAGCTGATCGAAAGCCTGCTGAATCTCGCTCGCGTCACGCGCGGCGATATCCGGCGTGAGCGGGTGGACTTGAGCGAGCTAGCTCGCGCGACCGCGGAACGGCTGAGGAGCGCTCACCCCGAGCGCGACGTGGAAATCCGGATCGGGGAGGCATTGCGCACGGAGGGCGATGCCCGGCTGCTCGGTCTGGTCTTGGAGAACTTGCTCGGAAACGCCTGGAAGTTCACGCGAAACCAGGTAAGAGCGCAGATTGAGCTTGGCTCGAGCCAAGACAACGGGCAATCGATCTTTTTCGTTCGGGACAATGGCGCCGGGTTCGACATGAAGTTTGCCTCGAAGCTGTTCGGCGTATTCCAGCGGCTACACGCCTCGAGCGAGTTCGAAGGCACTGGGATCGGACTGGCCACGGTCCAGCGCATCGTCATACGTCATGGCGGGCGGATCTGGGCGGAGGCCCAGGTGGG
Organism: Polyangiaceae bacterium; assembly: GCA_035281385.1. Taxonomy (GTDB): domain Bacteria; phylum Myxococcota_A; class Polyangia; order Polyangiales; family Polyangiaceae; genus PMG-095. The sequence goes on along the minus strand of DATEDZ010000379.1, from coordinate 24,677 downwards.
CGGCGGCGCCACCTTCTTCTTCACCCTCGGAAAGAGCATGAACGCGAATGACTGACCCCATCATCCTATTGGTCGAAGATAGCTCGAGTGACGAGGAGCTGACGCTACGCGCTCTCAGAAAGAGCAACATCGGCAATCGTGTCGTCGTTGCTCGAGACGGCGCGGAAGCTCTGGACTACTTGTTCTTGCAGGGCGCGTTCGCGGCTCGCGACCCGAGCGAAGTACCCCAAGTCGTCCTGCTCGACCTGAATCTGCCGAAGATCGGCGGATTGGAAGTGCTGCGGCGTATTCGCGCCGATCAGCGAACGAAGCTGCTACCCGTCGTCATCTTGACGTCTTCCCGGGAGGACAAGGATTTGCTCGGCGGGTACGCATCGGGCGCCAACAGCTATGTCGTGAAGCCGGTCGACTTCGCCCAGTTTGCCAATGCCGTGCAGCAATTGGGGATGTTCTGGCTCGTCGTGAACGAACCGCCGCCGGCCGTAGCTTAGCTAGAGCGCGGCGGGAGCATCATCAGTGAAGAAACCCCTGCGCGCGCTGATCATCGAGGACTCGGAGACGGACGCGGAGCTTCTGCTGCTCGAGCTCCGGCGCAGCGGCTACGAAGTCACGCACGAGCGGGTGCAGACAGCTGACTCGCTGCGCGGAGCCTTGCAATGGACCTGGGACATCGTCCTGTCGGACTACTCGATGCCGGGCTTCAGCGGGCTCGAAGCGCTGCAGATCCTGAAAGAGAGCGGCGTCGACCTGCCTTTAATCATCATCTCGGGAACGATCGGCGAGGATGCCGCGGTCGCTGCCCTGCAGGGCGGAGCAGACGACTTTCTGGTCAAGGGCAAGTTTGGACGATTGATTCCGGCGATCGAGCGCTCGCGGCGCGCGCACGCGGCACACGCAGCGCAGCGCAGCGCGGAGCGAGCGCTGCGCGAGAGCGAGGAACGGTACCGGCGCATCATCGAGACGACGAACGAGTGCGTGTGGCTGCTCGACGCTGACGGCCGAATCCAATTCGAGAACGCCCGCGCGGCGTTGCTGCTGGCTGGCAACGCTCCAGAAATCTTGGGTCAACGGATGCTGGATTTCGTCCACGAAGCCTCGAGGTCCGCGGTCGTGGCCATGCTCGCTACGCGAAAAGGCAGCGCCCACAGCCAGGTCGAGGCGCGCCTGGTGCGTCAAGATGGGCAGGAGGTGTGGGTGCTGATCGAGTCGTCGCCGATCCTCGAAGACTCCCGCGATGTGGGAACGCTGGTGATGGCCATGGACATCAATCAGCGCAAGCGGCTGGAGGACCAGCTGCGGCAAGCGCAGAAGATGGAAGCGGTGGGCCAACTGGCAGGGGGCATAGCGCATGATTTCAACAATCTGCTGTCGGTCATCCTCGGCTACGGCGAGATGATCGTTCAAGCCTTGAAACCCGGCGATCCCTTGCTCGATGATCTCAAGGAGCTCAATCAAGCCGCCGAGCGCGCGCGCGATCTGACGCGGCAACTACTGGCGTTCAGCCGCCGACAACTGCTCGAGCCCAGGACATTGGATTTGAATCAAGTGCTGCGCGGAATGGAGCAAATGCTGAGGCGCCTGCTGAGGGCAGACGTGGAGCTGTCGTTCCTCACGTCCCCGACGCTCGGCCGGATCTACGCCGACTCGGGGCAAATCGAGCAGATCGTGATGAACTTGGTCGTGAACGCGCGCGATGCCATCGCCGAGCATGGCAAGCTCGCGATCGAGACCAGCAACGTCGAGCTGGATGCGGAGTACGCCGCGGTGCATCACGATGTCGTTCCAGGGCGCTACGTGATGTTGGCGGTGACGGATACCGGGATAGGGATGGACGCTGCCACTCAGGCGCGCATCTTCGAGCCTTTCTTCACGACCAAAGAGCCGGACAGAGGCACCGGGCTGGGGCTTTCGACCGTGTTTGGCATCGTCAAACAGAGCGGCGGACACATTTGGGTCTACAGCGAGCCCGGCAAGGGAACGACCTTCAAGCTGTATTTTCCGCTAACGGAGGCAGAGCTCGACGTCGTGACACTTCCACCTCAGCCCGCCACGCTACGCGGCACGGAAACCATCCTGCTCGTCGAGGACCAAGAGCAGGTTCGCACCATGATGCGCGTCGTACTGCGCCGCCAGGGCTACAATGTGCTCGAAGCGCCGAACGGCGGCGAGGCCTTCCTGATCTGCGAGAAGTACCCTGCTAGAATCGATCTACTGCTTACGGACGTCATCATGCCGCGCATGAGCGGCCGAGAGCTCGCCGAACGGCTGCTTACGATTCGCCCGGAGTTGCTCGTGCTCTACATCTCCGGCTATACGGAAAATAGCGTGGTCCATCACGGGGTGTTGGACGCGGGCGTCGCCTTTCTGCAAAAGCCCATCACGCCCGAGGTGTTCGCCCGCAAGGTACGTCAGCTCCTCGACGCACGCAGCGCCACGGAAACCTCAGGAATTTGAGGCGTCCGGATCGAGACCAGATCCTCGGGGAAGCGTGGGGGGCGAACTGTTACCCGCCCCTTTCAAGGGGGTCCTCGCGCGCCGCGGGATCGACCGATCTGGATCGCGGTGGGGACTATTCCTTCACCGGAAGCGACTCTCGGGCCTTGGCCAGCTCGCGCTCACTGATGCGCAGCAAGACGCGTTCGATCTTCGGAACTAGCATCGAGGGCGGTCCTTTTTCGACGAAGTCCTCAGCTCCGAGCTCGAGCGCGATGCGTCGGTTGCTATCGGCGTATCGGCCTGACCAAACCATTACCGGAGTGTGGAACGTCCTGGGGTCCTTCTTGAGGGCTGAGAGGAGGTCCCGGCCATCCACGTCTGGAAGACCAACGTCGAGCACGATCAAATCGGGTTGGCTGGCGTGCAGCAGCTTCATCATCTCGGTTCCGGACTGAGCGACGACAACCTCGTAGTCTTCTCGCTCGAGAGCGTGACGGAGCAGCGTCGCCAACATCTCGTTGTCCTCGACGATCATGATTTGGACGCTCGGCGCTTCGGGGATCCCGCCCTGGTTCTGCATAGCGCTTCTATCTTCGGTGAGACGCGCACGGACGTCAACGACGCCTCGGCCAAGGCACTCTTGAAGGGGCCTGCTCGCCGAGCTTGCCCAAAGAGACAACGCCTGGGACGTTGCGTTTGGCGACCGGGTCGGGACTAATCGAGAGTGAATCTCGTATCCACCAGGCACGACAGTCGTAGGTTCAAGCCGTCCTTTTCGCCGGCACGTGCGAGCGTGAAGCCGCCGGCGTCCGTAGGCTTCCAGATCCGCTCCTTCTGCCCTGGGTGCGTTTGTTTGAGGCTGTATGCGCAGCTCACCGTGGCGGAGACTTGGGCTTCGCCGGCCGTGCACCGGATGGTCGAGAGTTGAGTGCCGGTTTCGGAGCCCCTCGAGGTGCTGATGCTCAGGATCAGGCACTGCCAAGGCGCCGGCGTGGCGACTGGGACCTCCTTATGCGCTGCTGGCTGGTAGTGCTGCTGTGCGGTTCCTGGTGGTCCGCTCACGACAAGGTTCCACGCCACACGCGCGCCCGCTGGTGGCTGTTTGCCTTCATCGCCCCATGCGGTGGGCGCGGCGAGTAGCAGCGCCACAATGAGTGTTCGGGTCATCTTGCCCAGGGTACGCGGCCGCTCGGCCGCGGCAAGGCGTACCGTGCGTAGCCTGCCCAGGCAGGCGTTTGGCTTGGAAGGTGGTAGGTTGGGCGACACCTCGTGACCTCGAGCACCCGCGCGCGCTGATTCTGGCCGCAAAGTAGCCAGTGCAGGGCCTTACCGCTTGACGACGCGAGCGCTTCACGCCCGCTCATCGCAGCGGCGCAGTCGCGTCGACCACCCGTTCGGCGAGGCCTGGCGCGTGGGCCAGACGTCGAGGCATACTCACGAAATGGAGCTACGCGGCGTCCCGAACGACACCCATCACGAAGTAGAGCGCCGTGTCATCGAAGGCTTGCGCCGCCTAGGGGCAGAGGGGCGTCTACAGCAAACCATGGCCCTGTGTCGAGCGGCGGACGAGCTGGCCGAAGCGGGCATTCGCCTGAGGGAGGGGGAGCTCGAGGCGCGACAAATGAGGGCACGCCTCGCGGTACTGCGCTACGGTAAGTCGCTCGTTGCACGCGCTGAGGCGCACCGCTCCACGCGCTGCCCTTGAGCATCGACGCCGAGCCCATCGCCGTCACGCTTCGTGTCGCAGCCGAGCTCGACCGCCTGGGAGTCGAGTACCTGGTTGGAGGCTCGCTGGCCAGCTCGGTCCACGGCCTGCCACGAACGACGCAGGACGTAGATTTGGTCGCACGCATCGCCGGTCGCCACGTCCACGACCTGGTTTCCGCCCTCGAGCAGGAATTCTACATCGATGCCGACATGCGGCTGGCGCTCACCGATCTCCTCGACCGCGCCGTCGCGGAGGCCCGCGTCCCACCTCCGGGTCAGGGGAGTGAATCGTGATCGTCGTTTGGCGCTATTGAGTAACCTCATGACGTTGCAAGGCGAGGCCGGCCCGAAAGAAGCTTACGCTGAGCTCGTCTCGGCCTCGATCATTGAACCGGTGGCTTTGGGCACCGCCGACGAACGCACTTGGGCAGATTGTGATCTGGCTTCGCTCGCAGAGAACCGTTTGGGAGAGCCGTTCGATCCACGCGGCTTGGATGAACGACTCCGTCAAGACCTGCGCACGCGCGCCACTACCGAGCCTTGCGGGCTTCCCCGCGAACGGCGCTTCGATAGCTGTTTCTGGCTGCTCGAGGGCGGCCAGCGTGTCGGGACGGTGGCGCTCGAGTCCGCGGCTCTCGGCACGCACCGACTGCGCCTGTCCAGCCTCTATTTGCTACCCGATCAGCGCGGGAAAGGCCTCGGCTCGCGCGTTCTTCAGCGTTTGAAAAACGGTCTGGGTCGGCACGGATTCGGCATTCGTCTGGAAACCAATTGGTGCTGGCTAGCCGCAGTGCGGTTCTACCTGCGTGAAGGATTCATGCTACACGGCTGGAAGCGGGAGCTCACTTTCAGTTGGGATACTGGCGATCCTCCGCTAGTCATGGCGCTAGAGGAGGAGACCGCGAGCGCCTCGGTCGATTCGGACGGTGCGCGGGTCGTGTTGGTGCGAGCAGAACGCGCTGGAGAGCGGCTCGTCATCGCGGACGAGAGGCCCGCTGGCATCGAGCCGCACCTGCAAGAGGTGGCATGGTGCGCGTCGTCGACTCTGTGGCTGTGGCTGGCTTTACGTGGCTGGCCACTGGTTCGTTCCCCCGAGGCTTGGGAGCGTGAGCGCCACAACGACTTCGGCTCTCCCGAGGCACTGGCCTACAAGATTGTCATCTGGGAGGCGTGGGCTCAGGACCGCGGCTATCGCGTCGAGACACCGCGCATCCCTGGGCTTCACTACGCCAGTTGGGCAGAGCTTCAAGCCGAATGGTCCGGCTCGCGCTAGCGCCGCTGCTCTTGTCACCGGGGTGGGCCTGCGGCCGCCACCCCGCCGGCGGTAGGCGACTCGGTTCCCCCGACAAGAGCGCCAGGAGAAGCACGGTGAAGCTGACCGGAGGGCTCCCTGAATCGCTCTCGAGCGCTGCGCCGATGTAGTACGCGCGCTCGAATACCCCCAGCGCGTCCTGATCGAGGGGCAACGAGCGCGGCGGCGGATGCTGGAGGAGCCAGTCTGGGGCACCCATGGCAACCGGCGTCTTTGGCGGGGCAGGATCGACCATAGGCGGAACCTAGTGCGACGCTGACTCGCCACCCATAGGCAGATCTTCTAGGCGGCCAATCGGAGCTCACATTCCGGGAGGTTCGACAACTCGTGCCACGTCGGGTTGGGGGATAGGCAGTCGAAACGCGATCTGACACAGCGAAAGGTTCGATTGTCGTGCCGGCGTCGTGCGCGTCGGCGCTGCTAACGCCGCTCAAGCGCCGCAATCGGCGAAGAGCTGACGGGCATCAGTGGCGCTGCCTCCACCTCCGTCGCGAAAGCGGCCACGCTGGTCTTCTCGAAAATGAGGCGGAGTGGCAGATCGCGCTGAAATTCGCGTCGAGCGAGCGCGATCAATTGCGTGGCGAGTAGAGAATGGCCGCCCAGGTCGGAGAAGAAATCAGCGAAGACGTTGCGCACTGGCGTGCGCAGCACTTGCTCGAACAAGCTCTGCACGCGCTGTTCAGTCGCGTTGCGAGGTTCTGCCATGCCGCTTGGCTCTTGGCTCTGCGCCGGACTAGCCAGTCTCGCCGCCACGGCACGATCTGGCTTGCCGCCCGCGGTCTGCGGCAGCTCGGCGACGAATACGATCCGCTGCGGAACCAGCGCCAGCGGTAGGAACTTTGCGGCGTGCTCGCGGAGAGCGCGTTCGTCGGCGCTGGCGCCGGCGCTCGGCACGACCAAGGCAACGAGCTGACCCGTCTGCTCGTGCTCGTGCGCATGCCCATCGGCGAGCAACTCGAAGAGCCGCCGATGGCTGGGCGCGAGGCTCGCAAGCTGCTGTCGCCACGGTTCGGATACCGGCGGCGACGTCAAGCTACCGCCTTCACGACCGCCATCGAGCTCGCCCACCAATACTGGCAGTCCGCTGGAGGCTGTAGATTCTCGACCAGGCTGACGCTGAAGCTACGAAACCGTTCGAGCAGCAACCGTTGGTGCCGGCGTGAAAGGGAGTCGATCTCGTTCGAGTAATAGACGAACACTCCGCCGGGGCGCAGCACGCGCAGCGCGGTGTCGAAAAAGGCTGCGGCGTACGTAGGACTTTCGAGCACGTCGCGCTCGTATTCCTCTTCGCTCGTGGGGTAAGCGTCGAAGAGCACCGCGTCGAAAGCGCCTGCCGGTAGCTCCACCTCTTGCCAGCGCCCCGCCAGTACGCTGACGCGCGACCCTGCGCTCTCGGCACGCCAACGCTCCAACGCCTTTCGCACTTCAGGATTGGCCTCGACGATGGTGTGACTACGCACGCCCTGCGACTGCAACGCCGTCGCCGAAAGGCCGAGACCGAAGCCGACCTCGAGCACGTCACCGCGAGATTCCGCGGCGATCGCGGCCATGGCTTGCATGAGCGGCTGCTCCCAGGCCTGCATCACTTGTTGGCCGCCGATCAGGAGCTCGTTGCTCCGGTACTCGATGGGCGCGGCCGCCAGGTCTGCTTCAATCAGCGGGCGTTCGGAGCCGGCGACACAGTGCTCCGCAATCCGGTCGAGCGCGTCAAGATCTGCCCCGAGCTCGTCCAACGCGCGTTGTAGGAGCCAGTTGCGTTGACTAGCTCGTGGTGTCCTGACGAACTGGTCGTCGGGCAAATGGAGGTACAGCTCGTAGTTGTCGGTTCTGCGCCACATCGTCCTGCTCCGTAGGCCGGCGTGATTGGTCTCGAAACGCGCGAGGAAATCCGCCTCGAACTCCGTCAAGCGTTCTACGCGGTGTAATAGACTTGCGGCCTCGGCGTCCGTGAGCGCGGGCACGCGACTGACCGCCACCAGCGCAGCTTGCACGTCGGGGTGCGAGCACAGGATGCTTTCGACCTCGGCGGGTTCCACCCGTAGTCCGCGCAACTTGAGCTGCCCGTCGAGTCTTCCCAAGAACTGCAGCTCGCCCCCTGCCAGCTGCCGCACTCGGTCGCCGGTCGCGTAGAGTCGATGCTCGGGTGCGGCCACAAGCGTGAAGAAACCCCTGCCTGTCTGGGCCGTGGCTGGTCTCACGTAGCCGCGTGCGAGGCCGATTCCTCCCAGGCAAAGCTCACCCTGCATGCCCGGAGGAACCGGCTCACCGCTCGGATCGAGCACGTAGGCCGCAATCCCGCTGATGGCCGTGCCGATGGGCGGGTCGCCTTCGCCGCTGCCTGATGGTGTGGTGCAGGTGTGGGCGGTGGCGGTGATGCATGCTTCCGCCGGTCCGTAAGCGTTGATCAGCTCGGCTCGTGGGAAACGCTCTCTCGCGCGCGCAACGAGCCTGGCGGTCAAGCGTTCGCCACCACAAACCACGCGGCGCAGTGTCCGACAGCGACCGATGTCGGGATGATTCAAGAGCAACGTGAGCAGCGAAGGAGTGAGGTCGAGGTGAGTCACTGCGTGGCGCGACATCAACTCGACGAGTCGATCGACGTCCCGCCCCCGTGCTCGATCGACGACGAGGCGAGCGCCGCTCGTGAGCGCTATCAGCACCTCGGCCAGCGCTGCGTCGAAGGCGAAGGAGTACTTCTGGAGGACACAGTCGGAGCTCGTGAGCGGCCAGGCCTCCTGCATCCAGCTGGCTTGGTTGGCCAAAGCACCATGTTCCAACACGATGCCCTTCGGGCGTCCGCTCGAACCCGACGTGAACAACACCACGGCAGCATGCCCCGGCTGACTCGCGTCCAGGCCCACCTCGCCCTCGTCCGGCGCGGAGGTATCGAGTAATGGCTGCTCGCCATCGCTGATCCAGAAGCTCGGCTCGACCTGCGCGACGACCTCACGCCGCCGCGCCTCCGGCCATTCGGGGTCGACGTAAACGTAGGCTCCCCCTGCTCGCCACACGGACCAGAGCGCGAGCAACAGCTCGACCGGGTCGGCCAGGCTAACGGCGACCTTCACCTCCGGGCCAACGCCGCGCTGCACGAGTCGGCTCGCGAGGCGCGCCGTTCGCTGTCCAAGCTCTTGGTACGTGAAGCAGCGTTCGTCGCAGACCAGGGCTACGTGCCGTGCGTGGCGTTCGACCGCCGCGCGCAGCAGCTGCGTGATGGTTCCAGGTGGCGCGACGGACCGCCCACGCGCGTCGAAGGCTTGACGACGTTCGTCCTCGCTCGCGAGGCGTAGTGTGGAGAGCGCTGCGTGGGGCTGTGCGCACGCGGCGGCCAGCACGCGTTGCCAGTGCCCCAAGAACGATTCGACCGCAGCAGCGTCGAACAAGGTCTGACTGTATTCCAGCTTGACCAGAAGCTCGTCGCTTCCCTCGAATACGTCCACCGACAAGTCCAGGTTCGTGGAGGCGCGATCGTAGCCAATCTCCGCCATCAGCGCGTCGGCGCGCGCCGTTCGGTTGCGCGACTGGAGCAGCTGAAACATCACCTGATAGAGCGGGTTTTTGGCCAAATCGCGCGCAGGCTGCAGCTCCTCGACCAGGCGCGCGAAGGGGAGCTCCGAGTGATCGTATGCATCGAGCGTCGTTTGGCGAACCCGCTGCAAGAGTTGGCTGAAGCTCTCGTGCGGCTCGAACTGCACTCGCATGAGCACGCTATTGAGCAGCAGGCCGACCATGCCTTCCACGCCGGCATGAGCGCGGTTGGCGAGCGGCGTACCCACCACGACGTCGGTCTGACCCGAATAGCGGTGCAGGGTCGTCACGAAGCTCGCGAGTAGCAGCATGAACAGCGTCGCGTTTTCTCGTTTGGCCAGCGCCCGCAACTCCAGAACCAGAGCCGGCGCAATCGGCTGCTGCAGGACGTCGGCGCGCCCCGAGAACTTGGTGGGACGCTCGCGACGGAACGGTAGCTCCAGGGTCGGCGCTCCTTCCAGGGTCGCGCGCCAGAACTGCAGCAGACCCGCCAGCCGCTCGCCGGTCAGGGTTTCACGCTGCCACGCCGCGAAGTCCGCATAGCTGAGGGGTAGAGGTTCGAGCGCCGGAGCGGTGCCTCTGGTGAGCGCGGAGTAGGTGTGGTCGAGCTCGCGTAGCAGCACGTCCACTGACCAGCCGTCGGCTATGCAGTGATGCAGCGTGATGAGCTGCACGTAGCGATCTTGAAAGCGGAGCAGCGCAAGCCGGAGCAGCGGGGCGCGGCTCAACTCGAACGGAGTCTCCGCCTGCTCGGTCGCGAGCTCGAGGGCGCGCGCGCGCTGCGCATCGTGTGTCAGCCCGGTGAGGTCGAGCTCGGGAATCTCCACCGCCACGTTCGTGTCGATGACTTGGATCGGATGGCCGTCTTCGGCTTCGAAATGCGTGCGTAGCGCCGCGTGCCGCAAGACGATGAGCTGCCAACATCGCCGCCAGACATCACGGGCCAGGTTCGACGGAAGCGGCAACTGGAGATGCAGGTTGTACGAAGTGTCAGCCGGGTCGAGTTGGTTCAAGAACCAGAGCCGTTCCTGCTCGAACGACAGCGGCGCACGCAGGCGGCCCGTGGCTCGGGGCGACGCGCTCGTGTGGGTCTGCTCCGCGAGCAGACGTTCCAGAAGTTGGCGCTTCTCGGGCGACAAGCTGGCCAAGCGTTGGTCGGCGCTAGGTGAAGCATGACCCGCCGCGGAGTCGTACCGCGTAGTCAGTTGCTCAGCTCCTGGTTGGTGAGTCGCTGCTTCACTTGATCGTCGGTCATGCCCTCCACTTCACCTAGTAGGTGGAGCATGATGCGTTCAGCGTCGTCAGCTTGCTGATCGGCCTGAAGCGCGCGCTCCAGCGCGTAGATGCTGGGATGGTCGAACAACATGCGTACCGGCACGTCTCGGTGCAGAGCACCGCGCAGTCGCGAAATGACTTGGATGGCCAGCAACGAATGCCCGCCGAGCTCGAAGAAGTTATCGTGGATTCCGATCGGGTCGATGCCCAGCAGCTCCTGCCAGATGAGGGCGATCTTGCCCTGAAGAGCAGTCTGCGGGGCCTCGTAGTCGGTGCTCAGCGCGTCGGGTCGTTCGTGCCCGGCCGACGCCGCGGGGAGCGCAGGTAGAGCCTGGTTGGCCGCGGTCAGGGGTTTGAGCCAGGTTTCGAGCCGCATCGCCAGCGAGCTGGTCGAAACCAAGACCTGCTTCAGATCGCGCGCGGCCAGCAAGCGTTCGAACGCTTCTACGCCGTCGTCCCCCAAGATCACCGGCTCGTTCCCAGCAGCCGTCAGTGCTTCCGGCTCGGTGCCCAGGAACCAGCCGTCCCAATTGACACTGATCCAACGCGTGGCCGGATCGCGGCCGTGGCGCCAGGCGACCCCGTCCAGGAAGGCGTTGGCCGCAGCGTAGGCGCAAAAGCCCAGCCCGCCCAGTACGGCAGAGATGGATGACTGGAACATCACGAACTCGGGCGGGCACTCGAGCTGGGCGAGCCCCGCGACGAGCGCCTCGGTGCCGTGCAGCTTGGGCGCGAAGTGCGCCTCGCATAGCGCCTCGTCGACCTCGCCGAACGCCACGAAACTTTCCGGCTTGGTGTTGCCTGCTCCGTGTACGACGCCGCGCAACGGTCCCCGTCTTGCGCACAGCTCTTGCAGCAAGCTGCTCAGCGCCGCGGCGTCTGCAACGTCGACCTGCAGCAGCTCGACCTGGGCGCCCCAGGCTTCGATTGCTCGAATGCGTTCTCGCGGTGCGTGCTCCACCTCGCGGCTCAGAAGCGCGATGACCGCGGCTCCCTGGCGGGCCAGGTAGTCGGCGAAAAGCAGGCCTATCCTGCCGAGCCCACCCGTGAGCGCAAACACTCCTCCCCGAACGGATGGCGCGTCCGATTTGGCGAGCGGGGCCGGCTCGTACGTGAGCAGCCAGCGCTGCTGGCCACGGTACGCTGCGCGCTCTACCGAGTCGTCCGCGCAGGCCTCGTTCACGAGCTGTCGTGCCAGCGCAGAGGTGACCGGACCCTCCAAGTCGACGAGTCGGCACGCGAGGTCCGGGTACTCCTGGTGCGCCGTGACGGCGAGGCTGCTCAGCATGCCTTGATAGGGGTCGGCGTTGTCGTCGAGCAGAACCTGTTGTCCGCGGTTCGTCAACAGCAGTACCGTGACCTGCTGCCCCAGTGGCGCCTTGGCAATGGCTTGCACCACGGTCATCGCGGCACAAAAGCCGTCCGTGCCCGCCCCGCTCGCCCACTGCACCACGCGGCGCGGGACGCGCCCGGTCGCGATCAGGGCTTCGACCGACCTTCGTAGCTGGCGCCGTCCGTCGGCCGTGCTCTCATCGCAGGTCAGGGTGATGCAGTGCTGTCCGCTCGGCTCCAGCACGCGCTGCAGCTGCTCGGCTTCGTCCGGGCGAGCACCGATCAGAAGCCAGGTCTCGGCTGCGCTCTCGGCCCAGGCCGGCGCCGGAAGGCTCCGAACCCAGCGAGGAACGAAGAACCAGTGATCGAAAGGCTCGCGAACGGGCGCGCCGTGTTCGCTCGGAGCCGGAGCGGGCCTGCTGGCGTTCTGAGCAGGGTCGATCCAGTAGCGCTGCCTCTCGAAGGGGTAGGTGGGCAGCGGCACGCGTCGCCGTGCTTCACCCGACGAGAGCCCAGACCAGGCGATACGATGGCCCGTCAGCCACAGCTCGGCCACCGCGCGCAGCGCGACCTCGGTGTCGTCGGCCGATTCCTGCGCGTGGCGCGAGGTTGGCACCACGGAGCGGTGCGCGGGCAGGTTTGGGTGTTGTCTCGCGAGCCTGGTGAGGGTCGTGCCCGGACCGACCTCCAGCAAGGCTGTGTCGGGTTGCTGGAGAATTTGCGCGAGGCCCGCGCTGAACAGCACGGGTTGTCGCAGGTGCCTGGCCCAATATGCGGGGGAGCGAGCTTGCTCGTTCGTGATCCACTGGCCCGTGACGTTGGACACGAACGGTGTGTCGGGCGCGCGGCGCGCGACGCGAGACACCGCTTGCTGCATGCCTTGGACTGCGCCTTCCATCCGCGCAGAGTGAAAGGCGTGCGATGTCTCCAATGGTTTGCTCGGGATCTGGCGCGCCAAGAGCCGAGCCGCGAAGTCGCGCACGAGCGCGGCGTCGCCCGAGACGACACACGACTTCGGCGCGTTGACGGCAGCGAGCTCTAGTCCCACCGGCAGGTCGTCGCGTAGCTCGTCCTCGGCGAGCGCGACGGCCAGCATCGCCCCAGTGGGACAGGCGGAGAGCAGGCGGGCGCGCTCTGCGACCAGCAGCAGAGCGTCGTCTAGCTCGAACACTCCCGCCAGGCAGGCAGCGGTATACTCGCCGACGCTGTGTCCGATCAACGCGGCCGGGCGCACACCCAGCTCTTCCCAGAACCGCGCAAACGCGTAGCTCACGCTGAAGACGGCGGGCTGCGTGTAGAGCGTCTGCCTGAGCTGGAAGGCGGCTTCGGCCTCGCGACCCGCGGGCGGATACAGCAGCTCACGCAGGTCGAGACCAACCAGCGGCGTCAGGACGCGAGCGCAATGGTCGATGGCGTCACGAAATACGCCGTTGCTGCGATACAGACCCAAACCCATGTTCGCGAACTGACAGCCCTGCCCTGGCAGCAGGAACGCGATCTGGCCCGCCCGCTCGGTCACACCCGAGAGCACGCGCCGCGCGTCCTTGCTCAGCAGCACGCTCGCGGCGGACTCTTCGGGGCCGACCAGCACGCAGCGCCGATGACTGAATTCTCGGCGACCCTGCTGCAGGGTGTGCGCGACGTCGGCCAACGCCAGCTCGCTGTGCTGCTGCAGATGCGCGGCCAGCCGCCCCGCTGCGTCATCGAGGGCGCGCGCGCTGCGCGCGGACAGGACCAGTAGCTCGGTGCTGGCGTGCAGCGAACGCGCTGGCTGCTCTGGAGCTTCCTCGAGGACGAGGTGGGCGTTGGTGCCGCCGATGCCGAACGAGCTCAGCCCGGCGCGGCGCACGCCGCACGCCGGCTGCCAGTCGCGCAGCGTGGTGTTCACGAAAAACGGGCTCGTCGCCAAAGCCAAGCGCGGGTTCGGCTCGCGGAAGTGCAGGCTCGCAGGGATCTGCCGGTGCTTGAGCGACAGCGCGCATTTGATCAGGCCAGCCACGCCAGCCGCCGAATCGAGGTGACCGAGGTTGGACTTGAGCGAGCCAAGAGCGCAACTAGCGGTCGCGCTGCGCGCGTAAGCCTCGCGCAGCGCCTGAATTTCGATCACGTCACCCAGCGGCGTGGCCGTACCGTGCGCTTCTACCATCGTTACCGTGGCAGGTTCGACCTCGGCCATGGCCAGCGCCGCGGCTATCGCTCGCGCCTGTCCGTCGACGCTCGGTGCCGTATAGCCCACCTTGGCGGAGCCATCATTGTTGAGGCCAAACCCGCGGATGACGGCCACGATACTGTCGCCGTCGGCGACCGCGTCGCTGAGTCGCTTCAGGAGCACACAGCCGGCGCCGTTGCCGCCCACTGTGCCGCGTGCGTCGGCGTCGAAGGAGCGACAGCGCCCGTCTGGCGACGCGATCCCGCCCTCTTCGTACAAATAGCCGCGTATCTGCGGCACGCCCAGCGTCACGCCGCCGGCCAGCGCCAGATCGACCTGATAGTCCAGCAGAGCCTGGCAAGCCTGACAAACCGCGACCAGCGACGTCGAGCAGGCGGTGCCGAGCGTGATGGCCGGCCCGCGCAAGTTGAGCTTGTAGGCGGTGCGAGTGCTCAGATGGTCCTTGTCGTTGCCGAGCAAGATCTGAAAGTCACTGACCACTCCGGCCAGCGTCGGATTACTGTAGAGATTCCAGGCGTATGTGCTCATGGTGGTGCCGGCGTAGACACCGATCAACCCTCCGTAGCGATCGGGGTCGTAGCCGCCACTCTCGAGCGCCTCCCACGCGCACTCCATGAATACACGGTGCTGAGGATCCAGGAGCTCTGCATCGCGTGGACTGAACGCAAAGAATTCGGCGTCGAACAGATCGATGCCTTCCACCATGGCGTTGGCGCGCACGTAACGAGGATGATCGAGCTCGCTGACCGATACGCCCGCAGCGAGCAGCTCCTCGCGACTGAAGAAGCGCACGCATTCCCGGCCCTGTTTGAGGTTTTCCCAAAGCTCGGCGACGTTTGCGGCTTCCGGAAATCGGCCACTCATGCCGATGATCGCGATCGCTTCTTGCCTGCCCGTCACGGCTGTTGCCTCCTAGCTTGAGAACGGCGCTCCTGCGCGCGTCGTCGCAGCTCTGCGCGTGCGGCGGCCTCTTTCCCGAGCTCGGGGTTGGCGTTGGGAGCGTCGCTGGTGGTGGACGCGATGTGCGCGGCCAGCGCCTGGATCGTCGGGAAACGGAACAGGTCGACCATGGCGATGGGGTAGCCAAGGCTTTCGCGCAGGCGGGTGTACACGCGCGCGACCAACAGGGAATGACCACCCAGATCGAAGAAGTTGTCGTTGCGTCCAACCGACTCGACGTCGAGCACGTCGGTCCACACGGCGGCCAAGAGCTGCTCGAGCTCACCGACCGGCGCGGCGAGTGAGCTAGATCGGTCGTGGTTGGCCGGCTTTGCCCGTTGGAGCTGGGCTCGATCCACCTTGCCGTTCGTCGTCATCGGCAGGGCATCGATCACGACCACGGCGGCGGGGGTCGAGTAGTCGGGTAGCAGCTGCTGAACGAAGCGCCGTACCTCCGTCCCGAGGACTCCCGGTTGTGTCGGAACGACGTAGCCGACCAGGCGCTTCTCGGCCGCGTCCTGCTGCACCACGACGCACGCGTCACGAATGCTCGGATGCCCCCGCAAGGCTGCTTCCACCTCGCCCAGCTCCACGCGAAAGCCCCGGATCTTCACCTGCTGATCCGAGCGGCCCAGGAACTCGAGCACTCCGTCGTGATTGAAACGTACCCGGTCGCCAGTCCGGTATACGCGGGCAGCGGCGGAGGCCGGCGCAAACGGGTGCGCGATGAAGCGCTCTGCCGTGAGCTGGGGATCGTTCAGGTAACCTGCGCTGACGCCGGCGCCGCCGACAACGAGCTCGCCTGGCACGCCGATCGGCGCCAGCTGGCCTTCCGAGTCGAGCACGTAGATCTCTCCGTTGGCGAGCGGTACGCCAATCGGCACTCGCATGAGCAGCCGGTCACCGTGGTTCATCCGATGAAAGCTGGCAAACGTCGCTGTCTCGGTCGGACCGTAGCCGTTGATGAGCGTACAGTTGGGCAAGGCGTCGAGCAGGCGCTGGCAATGCGACGGCGACAGCACGTCTCCGCCCGCGAGCAGCTGGCTCACGCCCCAGAGCTGCGGCAAGTGCGCTTCCACGACGCGGTGAAACAACGCTGCGGTCAACCAAAGTATGGTGATCCGGTTTCGTTCGATGAACGTGGCCAGCTCTTCGATCGCGGGCACGCGCGGGGGAAATATGTGGAGCCGCGCTCCGTTCAGAAGCGCGCCCCAAATCTCGAAGGTGGAGGCGTCGAACTGCAGCGGGGCCAGGAGCAGCAGCGAGTCTCGTTCGGTGATGCTCACGTAGTTCGTGTCTCGCACCAGACGAACCACGTTCCGGTGGGTGACCGCCACGGCCTTGGGGATGCCCGTCGACCCGGACGTGAACGGCACGTAGGCGAGCGACGTTGGCGAGGCCAGTGGCTCCAGGTTGGAGTCGTCTTGCGTCTCCAGCAGCTCGTCCAGGACGATGACGTGTTGCTCCGGCGTGTGCCAGCCAGCGGCCGTGGTTTCGGCGTTGCCGATGATGATCTTCACGTCAACCGAGCGAGCGAGAGTCTGCAAGCACGCTGTGGGGTACTCGGAGTCGAAGGGTACGTAGGCGCCGCCGGCCTTGACGATGGCCAACACCGCAATCACGAGCTCGCAAGAGCGAGGCAGGCTGACTCCGACCAGGGAATCCGCGCCGACGCCACGCGCGCGAAGCAGGCGCGCCAGTTGGTTCCCGCGTCGGTCGAGCTCCGCATACGAGACCGACTCGGTTTCGCTGGCGAGCGCCGTCGCATCGGGAGCGGCCCGCACACGTTCCTCGAACAGCTCCGCGATGCTGCGATCCTGCGGATACGCCGAGTGGGTCGAGTTGAAGTTGACCAGCAAGTCGTAGCGTTCGTTCGGCGTGAGCAGCGACAGGCGCGAGATCGGTTGATCGGGCTCGGTCACGATCGACTGCAGCAGTGTCTGCCAGTGGCTCAGCATGCGTGAGATGGTGGTATCCGTGAAGAGATCGCTGCTGTACTCGAAGACGAGGCCGAGACCATCGGCGGCTTCGGTCGCATACAGGGTCAGGTCGAACTTGGACGAACCATGGGTGACGGAGTCGTCGAGCTCCGGCTCCGTGCTGGGGCTCATCGACCCCGAAGCCGCAGGCGATCGCGCGGTGCCGGTCTGCAGCACGAACATCACCTGAAACAGCGGGTTGCGGCTGGGGTCACGCTCTGGGCGCAGCTCTTCGACCAGCTTCTCGAACGGCAAGTCTTGATGACCGTAGGCCGACAGCGTCGTTTCCCTCACGCGCGCCAAAAGCTCGCGAAACGTGGGGCGACCGGCCAGGCTGGTGCGCATTACCAGCGTGTTCACGAAGAAGCCGATCAGCTGCTCGACATCGGGGTGGCTGCGGTTGGCAATGGGCGAGCCGACGGCGATGTCCGTCTGCCCGCTGTACCGGAACATGAGCACCTTGAACGCTGCGAGCAGCGTCATGAACAGCGTGGCTCCCTCGGTCTGACCCAATTGTCGCAACTGGTCGACGAGCGGCCTCGGCAGCTGCGCCGCCTGAAAGGAGCCGCGGAAGGTCGGAATCGGTGGCCGCGGAAGGTCTTCCGGCAGCTCGAGCTGGCTCAAGTTTTCGAGCTGTTTCTTCCAGTACGATAGCTGCCGCTCCAGCTCGGAGCTGGCCAGCCAGTCGCGCTGCCAAACCGCGAAATCGGCGTATTGGATGCGCAGCGGCGGCAACGGGGACGGCCGTTCCGCAGCAAACGCCTCGTACAGCGTGCTGAGCTCGAACACCAACAGGTCCATCGACCAGCCATCGGTGACGATGTGATGCATGGTCACGAGGTACAGCGATGCATCGGGCGTCACGCGAATCAGCGAGCCTCGCAGCAACGGGCCATGAGCGAGGTCGAACGGATGACGGCCGTCTTCGAGGGCGATGGCTTCGACCAGGCTGGGCTGCTCTTCGGGCGGGTGCCGCGTCAGGTCGACCACTCGAAATGAAGGCTCCGCCTCCCTCGCCACCACTTGCAGGGGACGCCCCTCGACGCTCGTGAAGGTGGTGCGGAGTGTTTCGTGCCGCCGCAGCAGCTCACCGAGGACCCTCGCCCAGATACTCTCGTCGACCGCGAAGGGCAGCGGGATCTCGAGTTGCAGGTTGTAGTACGGGTTTCCCGGAGCCATTTGCTCCAGAAACCACAGCCGCTCTTGCGCGTAAGACAGCGGAAAAACGTTGGTCGATGACGTAGCGCCCTGCTTGTCCATTGAGACCTAGCAACCGAGGGTGAAATGAGCGCCGCTCGTCAGCTCTCGGCAGACAATGCGTTGGGCGACGGTCGGCAGCTCGTGCAGAAAGAAATGACCACCAGGCAGGTACTTCAGCTGGAAGCGCGACGACGTGTGCGCTCGCCAGGCCACCAGCTCGGAGTCGGAGACGCGCGTGTCCGCGAGGCCACCCAAGCACGTAATAGAAACGGAGAGCGGCGGCTCGGGTCGCCACCAATAGCGTTCACACGCTCGAAGATCTGCTCGAAACGTCGGAAGCAGGGCACGCATCAGCTCCGGTTCGGCGAGTACCCGCGCCGGCGTGCCGGACAGCGCGCGCATCTCGGCCTGCAGTCGCCCGTCGGGAAGCGAAGCCAGCGCCGGCCGGTGCGCTGGCAAGTGAGGCGCACGGAACGCCGTCACGAACAAGTGCAGCGGCTGCCGCCGCCGTTCGCGGCGTAGTCGGCGCGTGAATTCGTACGCCAGGAGCGCCCCCATGCTGTGGCCCAACAGAGCGAAAGGCCGGTCGAGGTCGCGCGCGAGCGATTGCCATACGTCATCGAGCAAGTCATCGACGTTGGCACGTGGCGACTCGGAGAACCTGCCTTCTCGACCTGGCAAGCTGACCGGAACGACGTCGAGCCATGGGCCACAGGCCTTGCGCCACGCCGCGTAGCTGGACGGTCCCGCCCCGGCATGTGGAAAGCAGAACAGACGCAACCTTTCGCTCGGGATCTGCAGCGCGCCGTCGAGCGTGGTCATGGGCTTAGCGAATCGAGCAGCTCACGGATCGAGCCGCGCTGCGCGCCGAGCCGATTGACGAGCTCCGTCAGCCGTTGCGCTCGGTCGGCGTCGCTGCGCTCGGTGACCTGAGCCGTGGCGCGACGGTGTTCGGCCTCTGCCAGCAACGCGCCGGCATGGGCCAGCCCTGTGCCCTGAAGCTCTGCTGGCAAGGTGAGATCGAGCGCGCTGGATTCCAGTAGCTCGCGCACGCGAGCCGGTTGAAGCGCGTCCTTCGTACGAAGCTCGGGGTACGCGCTCAAGGCGACGCACACCAGGCCGGCCACGAAGGCGCAAGCCGCGGACGTGCCATCCCAAGCCGCGTAGCCACCCGGCACGGACGAGATCACCGCGACACCGGGGGCCACGAGGTTGAGGCCGCCGCCTTGCGCGGCGAAGTTCGGTACGAACAAGCCGGTCTCGCGGTTGCAGAGCTCACTGACGCGCAGCACGTGTGCCGTGTCTTCCGGAAGCTCACGAAGCTGACCAATCGCAGAGACACCGATGACTCCGTCCAGCCCTGCGGGAGAGCTGACCTGCTCCGCGTCGGTTGCCGCGGCCGCCACGAGCGTGATTCCGGCTGCCGCGGCCTCCTGCACCTTCCACGAAAGCGCCAGGCTCGGCTGCGCGATGCCGAGGCTGAGATTCAGCACGTCGAGCTGATTGTTGATTGCCCACTGCAGGGCGGCGAGCAGATCGCTGAGCTTGCCTCCGGGGTGAACGCGAAGCGAGTACAGCTCGGCGTGCGGCGCAATGCCGGCGACGCCGCCTTCGAGGCCCTTGCCTGCGATGATTCCGGCGCAGTGAGTGCCGTGGCCGCTCTCGTCTTCAAGGAAAGCTTCTGCACGTTCGTCGAGCGCGCACCACCCGCCCTGCACCTGCAGGTCCTGGTGCTCGGCGATCCCGCTATCGACGACGCCGACCTTGACGCCTTCACCGCGGGCGGAATTGTCGGCGCCGACCCCGACTAGCTCGCGCTCCCACGCGGCGCTTCCGCGGGGAACCAGGCGCTTGAGCCTGACTTTCGTCGTGCTGCTGGCAGGCTGCGCTGGAAGAACCTTCGACCAATAGTTGCACGCCGGTGAAACGACGACGTGAACCACCGGCTCGAACGTGCTGACGGTCGCCCGCCCCTTCAGCCCTGACCCCTGGGACGTGAGGCCCAGCTGCTGCGCGAAGACGATCGCGCCGTCGATTGGCTCTCCTGTCTCGTCGCAGGCGAGGTCGAACGACAGCTGCTCGGCGCGATCCGGACCGACGCGCACACCGAGGCCTGGCATGGGGGCGAGCGGCACGAGGTCTTGGTCGGCCTCGAACGCGAGGTACGGGTGCGCGCGAGCAGTCGCCGAGAGCTGCAGCTCGGTCAGCTCGGCCACAACCGAACCCCCCAGCAGCTTTCGCTTTACACAACCTGCAGGCAAGACTACCTCGAGGTCAGTACCCACCAGTTTCGATGCCGCCCCCGGTGGGCGCGTGACCAAGATACGCGTCGTCATCTCACATCCCTTGGTGTGCGGTGAGTTGGTGAACGCTAACCTAGTGACTGCAGTGCCTGGAGTTGGGCGAGGTGGGCGAGCTGCAGCTCGGCCTCGAACGCCGCCACCCCTTCGAGATAGGCAAGCTCCTGGAGCTGCGCGGCTTCGAGCTCCGTGGCTTCGAGCTGTACGCCGTTGGGCGCTAGTCCTTGCGCCTGCTGCGCTGCGAGATGGGCGTACTCCAGCTCCTGTGCGTGCTGCAGCTCGAGAGCCTGGGCATACTCCAGCTCTTGTGCGTGCTGCAGCTCGAGAGCCTGGGCATACTCCAGCTCCTGTGCGTGCTGCAGCTCGAGAGCCTGGGCGTACTCCAGCTCTTGCGCGTGCTGCAGCTCGAGAGCCTGGGCGTACTCCAGCTCTTGCGCGTGCTGTAGCGCGGAGGCCTCGGTTAGCTCCTGGGCATGGAGCGCCAATCGGCCCGCGTCGTCGACGGACGAGGCTTGTGTGGCGCCCAAGAGCGCCTGATGCTGGGCGAGCGACTCTGCGTACTGCGCGACGAGCAGCTCTAGCTCCTGAATTCTTGTGGCTTGCACGAGCTGCACTTCGTGGGCGTGCATGAGCTCGAGACTAAGTGCATTCAATTCCAAATCGCTCATCCATTCCTCTCGTATTCGAGATCGTATTCGAGTGAGGCCATTCTTCTAGGTCGATGCTTTCGTCGCGGGCGTTTCTGGGGCTAGCGCGGACAGCTTTCCTTGCAAGAGCTCGCAGGCCTGACCCAAGTAAATCAGGACGTCCCGCAGCTGTTCCTGGACTTGGCGGCGCTCGTCCTCCGACATGCTCGCGGACTCCGCAAGCGCGTCCTTGCAACCCTGCACCTTCTGTTCGATGCATTCGACTTCCAGGTGGTAGCTGCCGAGTAGCTCGTCAGCGGAGCCTCCGCTCGAGCGCACGGACCTTGCGGCCGCGCCATACCCAGCGAGGAAGGCCCGCCGGATCCTGACTTCTAGTGCGCTCGTGTCGGCTAGTGCGCTCGCGTCGGCTGTCATCCCTCTGCCCTTGCAGATGCGCGCGCCGTGCGCCAGCGTCGAGCATCTGTTTCGATTGCGTCGTTCTCTACTCTAACGCTGCCCCAGGGTCACCCAAAAGATGACGGAGCGGCACAAATGCCTATAAGTGACTGGATGGAGAGCCGATAGAAATGACTTTCGCATGACTCCCGGACTTGGATGTCTGACCCGTACAATGACTATATACTTTTAGCTGATGATATGCGTCCTCTAGCGTCATTTTTGCCGTGGTGATGTCCGACACCGTCTCTGGTGGAGCAGCGCGTCTGCTGGTGGAGGGTTGCGGTGACGTAGCCGTGCTGGCCGTCGACCTCGACCCGCTGTCGCTCTTGTGCCGGCTCGTCGCGCTCGTCCCCAGCAGAGCCGCAGCTCGCCGCCTGTTCGCGTCCCGCGACGGGGCTGGCACGAATGCGGTATGTACGTAGGCTGGGTCGCCGG
This sequence comes from Polyangiaceae bacterium, assembly GCA_035281385.1. Classification (GTDB taxonomy): domain Bacteria; phylum Myxococcota_A; class Polyangia; order Polyangiales; family Polyangiaceae; genus PMG-095. The sequence continues at coordinate 2,979 of DATEDZ010000379.1, read as the reverse complement.
CGTTAATGTTGACCTTCGGCATGCTCTGGCCCGCGCCGAGTATTGCGAAAATGATCAACTTTGCCCAGGCAATGCGCCCTACCGAAGGTGGGTAGCAGGCTCCCCAAAGAGGGGAGCAAAAGGAAAACGCCGGCTGAGCTGCTGCTCGAACCGGCGTCTTTCTGAGCACTTAGCGGAGCGGGAGAAGGGATTCGAACCCTCGACGTCCACCTTGGCAAGGGCTTCGGACCCGGCTCCCACCGTTCCCAGCCGTGCCAAGTACGCGGAATAGTGTGACCAGGCGTTCCCGGGCGACCCTCCGCGTGACGCTGAAGTGGTGCTCTCGGTAGTGCTCCGGTGACGTGGAGCACCACCTGACGTTCTTGGCCGCCGGGCGCACCAGCGCTATGCTCTGCACATGTCGTCGGACCGTGCCAGCGAGTCGCCCACACGGCTGTGGAAACCGCATCCGGATGACGCTGCGGATGTGCGTGAAGCCATGGCATGTGCTGACCGCGGCGAGTTTCTGTCACCTGCAGCAACCGAAGCCTTCTTGATGTGGATGCAGGGCAACGGCGACGAATCGTGGCGCGACGAGCTCGAATAACGACTTGGTACGCTCGTCAGTTCGGGCGGTTGATCAAGTCTGGTTCTGAGCGCTCGCTCGCGCTGGGGCGGACGGTCAGCGGGCTCATGGCCGCTGACGAGCTGCCCGGTCTGTCGGATTTCGAGGCGGTGGAAAAGCCAATCGGACGAGCGTGGGTGCGTCGAGTTGGCGGCCGAAACATCTGGCTATGGTACCGCTTCAACGAATCGGAGGTCATACTGCTCACCATCACCACTGAACCACCGATCCCGTTCGACGAGGAGCCGAGCGGCGCGTGAATTCGTGCTGCACCGCTCAGTCTGCTCTCGACATCCTCGTTGATGCGATCCGCACCGGGCCGCGCATCGAGTTTATCTCGGTGCTTGGTGCTTGGTGGCGGCGGTCAGCCTGATCCCCTTTCGAGGCTAAGGCGTGGGCGGAAAGCAGGCACCCTAGGGATCGCATCGCGACGAGGATGCGAAAACGCACCCCCGAGCAGCTGGAAGCTCTGACCGCCAGCGTACTGAGCTTCGTCCAGTTATGTGCAGCTGCACATAACTGGACGAGGCCCATCTGCTCCAACCCGACATGCTGGGCCACCTGCATACCCTCATGAACTACGAGTGGGACGCGAAAGCCCTGCTTTCCCTGGTGCTCGTCGGTCTACCCGAGCTCGAGGCCAACCTGTCGCGGCGGGCGCACCGATCCTTGCTGACGCGCATCCACCATCGCTTGCTGATCGCTCCCGCGACCCTCGAAGATACGGCGGAATACGTGCGCTTTCGGCCCGCCGCCGCCGGCTCCGACCGCGCTCTCTTTCCCGACGATGCCCTCGCAGCCTTGCACGAGCTCTCGCAAGGCGCGCTCCCCGAAATAGACCGGCTCGCTACCGCCGCACTGCGGGACGCTGCCCGTCGCAAGAAGAAGCTCGTCGACCACGACGTCGTTACCCGTGTCGCCGAGGCTCTTCTGCGCTTCGACTGATCGACCGACATCGCGGCGGCGTCACGTAACGGCGCCGCGGCGACGCGCATCACGCCACGGCTCGGTCCAGGCGCTCCGCACGAGGGCCATCAAGCGGTGCGCCCACCCGCAGCCGTCGCGAATGCCATCAACCTGCCGGCGCCCAATCCCATCATCCAAGCGGCGCGCGCAACACCTGAGCTGCTGCCCGACTTGGCGGCGTGTCCCCGAATGCACCGGATTATGTTCCCCTGCTTCGCAGTCGTGCCAAAGCGAAGGCGAGCCGTCTACCGTTACGGTTGGTGGTCGGTCGCGCGCATCACGGCTGGCCTGCATGGGCGCGAACGCCGTGTATTCTCTTCCGGCAATGTGCCCCTAGCCTCACGACTCCTGGAGCGGCTGCGTGAGCTCGCTCACACGGGTTGAATCGACAGCCGGGCGCGGGCTCGCCGCTGCGCAGCGCGTCGCTGCATATGCGCGCAACGGCGGAGACCTCGGGCACGTCGAAGCCCAGGTGCGCGATGCTTTCGGCGAGGCCGCAGCGAGCGGGCCAGTTCCTATTGGGCGTTTTCATGCCCGAACGGCGTCTTGGTTCAAGCTGCGGGCGTCTTGGTTCAGCCGGTGAGCGATTCCAAAACGGGGCGGCACTCGCGCTTGATTCGGCGCGGGGCTAGGGTCAGCTCGTTCAGGTGCCAGCTCCTCGCTCGGTCGCCCCCCTTGGCATGGCTATGACTCGCAGCGCGGGATCGAATCTTGAGTTCGAATCCTCCCAGACCGTTTCACGACGGGAACCTACGGCTGTTTTTCAAGGAGTTCTTTGCAGCCCGACGAACAGATTCGAACCCTGCGCGGGTTTGAATCCTCAAGGTCGCGACATCCGGGCGCCAGAACCTGCGAGGAAATCGCGGAACGCGTGTTCGAGGTCGACGACAATTCCGAACTCGAAAGCGCTCCCAGTGGTGCTTCCGGGTGGTGCTCCAAGCGCGCCAAGTGGTGCTCCAAAAGAAAAAACCGGCTAGGCCTTTCGGTCTAACCGGTTGATTCTGTTTCGAATTTCCGGAGCGGGAGAAGGGATTCGAACCCTCGACGTCCACCTTGGCAAGCCGCAAGCCTGCCGTTTCCCGCCGTTACTGTGCGTTTCGGGTAGTGTGATTTCGCATAGTTCGCGTTTCCTGACGATCCTACTCGTTACGGTCAGTGGCCCCTTTTGTGGCCCCCTTGAGGTGGAGGGGGCCACTGGACGGGATTCGACCCTGCGATCGGCGGGACAGGCGCTCCAAAGGCCATCGGCCCGCGCGGCCCGGCAGCTGGCGGTCCGCCCCGCAGCAGTGTGCCATGTCTACATCGCTGTGCGTGCGCTGGACTCGGCAATGCCGACGTCGAGCGGCTCGCGGCGCCGCATTTGTCTTTTGCCGCAGACCTCCATGCTTCGCTGAAGAGGGGAGGGGACG
>DATEDZ010000378.1:0-82576 GCA_035281385.1 Polyangiaceae bacterium | reverse complement strand
TCGGTACCGACGCCGCCGGCCGTGGGCTGGCCAGGCTCACCCGCCTGGTTCGGCGCTCCAGCGCTCGCGGGGACGCCAGCCGCGCCGGGGACGCCGCCGGAGCTCGTCTCGCCCGCCGTGCTGGGCGCGCCTCCGACGTTCGGTGAGCCTCCAACGCCGGTCTCGCCGCCAGCAGTTGGCACACCGCCTGCGCTCGTTTCGCCGCCGCTGCTCGTTTCGCCGCCGCTGCTCGTGACGCCGCCGCTGCTCGTTTCGCCGCCGCTCGAGCTTTCCGCACCGCCCTCACCGGTGGCGCTGTCGCCTGCTGCACCAGCCGCGCCGCCGCCACCGGGCAAAGGTGGATCGTCCACGCACTTGCCCGCCACGCAGTGCGTGCCGCTGCCGCACGTCACCGTCGAGCACGCATCGAGACACAGCCCGGCCTGGCACACGTCGCCCTGGGGACAAACTAGGCCGCTGCACAGCGCCGCGCAGGGGGGGCCACCGTTCAGGCGACAGTGGTTGGTGCCCTGGCAAGTCGCCGGATTGCACTCTGCGACGCACTGCTGGCTGGCGCTACACACCAGGCCGTTGCCGCACGCGATGCTGGCGCCGCAGCCCGGGCGCAGATGCGACTCGGGGATGATCTGCTGCGCCTGCGATGCGCTCGACCACGACAGATGAATCTGCGCGCCCCGGTTCGCCTCGTAGTACTCGAGCACGATCGGGTGCCAGCCGGGCGTGAGCGCGTGCAGGCCGTTGTCGACGGTTGGCCCGTGATCGTCGAAGTGGTCGATGACGGTCGCGCCGTCGACGTATAGCCGCACGCCGTCGTCTGACAGCGTCGTAAACTGGTAGGTCTCGTCGAAGTCCGCCAGCACCTCGCCGGTCCAGCGCACTGAGAAATTATTGACGGGCAGGGCCGGATCCGCCCCCCCTGACGCCCAAGCGAAATCCACGATCGGATCGATGCGCGTGAGCGGCGTCCCCGCGAAGGCCAGCTGGCTGAAGTACTGACCGGTGAGCCCGCCGCTCGGCGCGTAGACCGCGGTGTAGCGCGCGGCTGCATCGGCTGGCGCGAGCTGGTGCGAGCGCGCCAGACCGTCGGACCAGCTTTGGAACGTCCAGGTCACGCCGTGGGCCGTCTGCGTGGCCGCAGCCGACACCGAGTTTTTCGAGCCCTGGATGACCCGGCGTGCGAACGGCGTAAGCTGCGCGGTTGAACCCACCACCAGCTCGAGGTTCGAGGGCTCGGTATCGAACGCCAGGCTCACGGTGGCTGGATCGAGCGCGCGCCGCGCCCTGCGCATCTGGCCCGATGAGTCGGTGGCGGTGAGGATCAGCTCCAAGTGCATCGGGTAGTCGTGGTCTTCGGCAGTAAAGCTACCGCTGGCCACGGCGTCGAAGCGGAGCAGGTCGTGGACGTGGCAGCCGTCGGGGCAATGTTGAATGATGATCTGCCAGGAGAGCGAGGAGGCCGGCAGCTCGCCGTCCTCGGCATCGGTCGCGCGCCCGCTGAACTCAATCTCCTGGCCCACTGTCCAATGCAGACCCGCGCTGGGCGTGTCGATGAAGACCTCGGGCGGCGTGCCCACCAGCGGCGGCTCGGCGCTGGCTTGAATGGTCAGGGGTGCGCTCACGTTGCTGGCGCCGCGCGGGTCGGTGACCTTCAACCGCACCGCGTAGCTGCCGACCGCGTCGTACAAGAACGTCGCCTGCTCGTCGCTCGCGTCGTCGAACGCACCGTCGCCGTCGAGATCCCAGACGTAGCTCAGCTCGTCCCCCGGCATCGCCTCGACCGAGCTCGAACCATCGAAATGGACGACCAGCGGCACCGGCCCGGTCGTGGGAGCGGCCGTGAAGGCGGCGACGGGTTGCAGGTAGCTGATGCGGTTGATCGAGTTGGTCGAAAGCGCGGCGTAGAACAGATCACCACCGGGACCGGTCGTCAAGAACACCGGGCCGTCGGCTTGGACGCCGAAGGAACGCGCGGTGAGCGGATCCGGATCTCCCCCGGCGCCTGCCTCCATCACATAGATGCACCGACGCGAGTAGTCGCTGAAAAACATCGCGTCCTGGTACTGGGCCGGGTAGCTGCTGCCGGTGTAAAACGCGATACCCGTTACCGACGAGCTGCCGCGCCCGCAACCATCATTGTTCGACACAGAGCCACTGTGCCTGTAGGCGAAGTAGGGCACAGCGTGGCCGGTCGTGGGGTAGAGCGATTCACAGCTGGTGAAGCCAAAGCCGGCGTAGCCGGGCTGCTTGCCGGCGCCCTCGTAGCAGGGCCAGCCGAAGTTGAGTGCAGCGCTTTCGCCGAGCGGTAGGCGATTCAGCTCTTCCCACTCGTTCCAGCCCACGTCGGCGATCCACATCTCGTTTTTGCCCGGACGGGCGGCGATGCGGAAGGGATTGCGCAGGCCGTAGGCGACGATGCGCTGCGCGTTCACGTCGCTCGAGCTAGCCAGGGGGTTATCGGCCTTGCCCAGGCCGGTTTGCGGATCCACGCGGATGACGCTGCCGTTGAGCAGCACCGGGCCGCTCGGCCGCCGTACGCTCTGAGAGCGCAGCGCGCCCCCCTGCGCGTCAGGCGCTGCTTGCTCTTCGCCCACCGCGACCGGCGGATCACCCAGCGGGTTGATCGGATCGCCGTTCTGCCCGTAGTCGACGTAGTTGAAGCTCGCGCCATCCCCGCCTGACGCGTAGAGCGCGCCATCGGGACCGAATTCGACCTGGCCCGTGGCGTGGCTCGGGTATTGCTGGCGCCAGCCTTCGATCAACACGGTCTCGGCACCCGCGGTGTTGCCGGTCGTGGCGAAGCGCGACAGGCGACCGGAGATGATGCAGCCGTCATCTGTGGCACCCGGTGGAGTCGGGCAGCTGTCGCCCCACTTCGGCGCTGCACCACCCGGATCGCCATCGTAAGCGTAGAGCACGTACACGTCCGGCTTGGCCGGAAACGCCGGGTCGAGCGTCATGCCGAGCAGGCCGCGGTCCCAGAAGTTGTGCACGCGCGTCGAGAGATCCACGAAGAGCGTGGGCGTGGTGTCGGTCAAGCTATCGTAGATCCAGATCTTGCCGCCTTTCTCCGCGACGAAGACGCGGCCGTCCGACGCGAAGCGCACCACCACGGGTTGATTGAGCCCGCTAAGCACCCTTGTTTCGACGAAGCCGGGGGTGGCCAAGGTGATACCCGCTTGCGTGCGACCGAACGGCTCGCGCGGGGCTTCGCCGTCGCTGCTGCAGGCGCTGGCGAGCAGGGCGAAGGTGGTGAGAGCAGTGGCGGCTAACCCCACAACCCGAAACGATCTCATGAACGCCCTTTTCGTCTCTTGACTGGTCGCATGTACGATCGAAGAAAGTTCACGTTTCTGCTCGCAGCACCTTCGTTGTCGCGATCGAGCTAAACGTTCTCGCGATCGAGCTAACTTCGGACGCTGCTATGAGGATTGCTGGTACACCACCTTTGCCTTCCAGCGGCGGCGCGTTGGGAAACGATTGGGGGAAGGCAGTAGGCACTCGGGCGCCCGCGCCCGCCTCGACCTCTTTCAGCGCTGCGGGCGCGCGGCGTTCGGGCGGCGCTTGCATAGGCCGAGGCTGCGGTCGGCCAGCGTATACAAAAGCTGACGGTTCGGCGCACTTTGCTACGGCTCTCGGCTGGCTTCGGGTTTCGCCTGTCGCGCGCCGCCCACGACCGACGCCCACACAGCGGTTGATAGTTCGGCACCGTTGCGCTAGGAGCCAAGCATGTCCAAGCGGTTGAGGATGGGGCTACTGGCTTGCTGCGTGGTCGGCAGTCTGGGGGCATCGTGCGGGGAAGAAGAAATAGCGACACCTACGGGCGCAGCGGGTGATGCTAGTGCCCAGCCGGGGGAAGCAGGCGCAGGGCAAGGCGGTGGCGGCGCAGCCAAGCCGGGATCCATGGACGAGGCGGGGCGCGGCGGCGTGCCGTCCACGACGCAGGGCGGTGCGGGGGGCGAGATCAGCATCGAGCTACAAGCGGGCGCTGGCGGAGTGCCAGCGGCGAGCGGTGGGAGTCCTGACGCAGCTGGGCAAGCGGGCGGCGGCGGCGCAGCGGGCGGCGGTGCAGCGGGTGGTGGCGGCGAGGGCGGAGCCGGCGACTTGCCTACCGGAGAAACGAGGCTCGGTGCGCGCTGCAACACCACCGCGCAATGTGCCGATCCGCGCGCGCCGGGGCTGTTCTGTCTGGAGTCTGACGACGACATCCTCGGCGCCGGGCCGCCAAGTGGCTTGTGCACGGCCAATTGTCAGACCCACTTGGAGTGCGAGGCCATCGTGCCCGGTGCCTGGTGCATCGATGTGCTCGCCTCGGGCACCGGCCACTGCGTGGAAGAATGCTCGCCCGGCGAGCCAGACCCGGCAGAGCGGAAGTGTCACGATCGCGATGAGTTTGCTTGTACCCCGATGTCCTTCGCCGACACCCAAGACCCCTGCCTCGACGACAGCCAATGTTTCTACAACGAGTTGTGTGTCGGGGGCACGTGCCAGATCGTCGTCTCGGCCTGCCTCCCGGCATGCCAGGGTGAAAATGACTGCGAGCCGGGCTTCCATTGTGACGCGGCGTTCGCTGCGGGTTTCTGTGTCGAAACCGAGCAGTCCGGCAAGAAGACCGGTGAGCCTTGCACCGTGACCGATCAAGAACCGGACGAATGCTTGGGCTTCTGTCTGGAAGACAGCCCCGGCGCCAGCACCGGGCACTGCAGCCAGATCTGTAGCTACGGCTACCCGTGCGCGTTCGACGAGCCGTCGCAACGCTACGAAGGCTCGTGCTTCTACACGGTCCCGATCATCCGAGACACGACCCGGGGTGATTTCGGCTACTGCGCGCATACCTGCGATTGCACGGCGGAATGCGCCGATCCCGCGCTCGTCTGCCTGGATGCGGATCTCGATACCCACGTGTTCGGCGGCGAGGGCCTGTGCTCGGCCGACGGCACCCAAGTCCTCGACCAGTGTGGCGCTGGCGGGGCGGGCGGTGGCGGCGGCTGACGCTAGGAGGCTGGGTTTGAAAAACACCAGCCTCCTAGGCTCGACTTGGGCGATTTCACCTCGGGAATAGTAGGGCTCTTGCGAGTATCTACGTGGTCGCATGAGCGAGCAGACCACTCGAAATGTCCGGCGGCTCATACATGCCCGAGCGCCGCAGGCGCCCGTCCCGCCGGTTTTCTCGTGGCTCGCGGCTTCCCTGACGATCGTGATCTTTCCTTCCAAGACCGCAAAGCTCGAGCCTAGAGCTCGACGAACGGGAGCGCGTCGCCCATGTGCGCCCGATCCCAGCCGACATTGCCGAGGAGGCCAAGCCCGAGAGCGCCAGCGTCGTTTCGCCCCCAACATTTGAGGCGACCTCGATCCAAAATGGCACAACTGGTATCTCCGCCGAGCTGAATGCCGACGATGGTGTGACCTTCACCCAGATCGACGGCAGGTAGCGCTGCCCCCATGTCACTGGGGGCGTAGAAGCCGTAATTGTACGAATTACCCAGGCCGAGCTGGCCCGATTCATTGTTGCCCCAACACTTGAGGCGGTTGTCCGTCAGCAGCGCGCAAGTGTGCGCGCGACCGGCGCTGAGCGCGAGCACGCTGCCATCCAGCTCCACATCGTCGAGCTCGTGAGCTAGCTGCGTGACATCGAGATGGGGAAGCCTGCTACCGTATCCGAGCTGGCCGTAGGAGCTATCTCCCCAACATTTGACCGAGCCTTCCCTGCTCAAGGCGCAGTTGTGCGCCCAGCCACTCGCGAGCTGTGCCACGGAGTCCCAACCGAGGGCGACAAGCGGCAGGTCCGCGCCCATTTCGGAGGGTTCATCGCCCAGGCTGTACTGGCTCGGGTCAGGCATGGGGTGTCCGTAGAAGGTCGCGCCCCAACACTTCAATCCTTCAGGGCCAAGCGCGCAGGTGTGTTGGTCACCGGCGCTCAGCTCGGCTGGTTGGAAGTCAAGGTCGAGGACCGGCAGCTGCTCGCCGAGATCGCCGGCTTGCTTGCCGCGACTCTGGACGTCTCCCAGTCCCAGCTCCCCCAACCGGTTGGCACCCCAGCATTTGACGTCGCCCGAATCGAGCAGCACACAGGTGTGCGCCGCACCCGCCTCGATGAGCTCGACGGTGGCACCCAAGTCGAGGACGGGCGCCTGTTCGGCGGACAACAGCAGCTCCACCTCGGGGATGCCCAGCTGGCCGTCGGAATTGTCGCCCCAACACCGAACCTCACCCTCCGTGGTGAGCACGCAGGTGTGCCTGGCTCCGACCGTCACTTGCTTGGCACGCGCTTGACCGAGCGGCACCAGCGGCAGATTGGCTCCCATCTCGGCGCTGCCGTCCTCCTCGCCCCGGTGCTCCTGGTCTCCCAAGCCGAGCTGGCCGAGATCGTTGGCACCCCAGCACTTCAGCTTGCCATGACTGAGCACCGCGCAACTGTGGAAGCCCACCGCGACCGACTCGACGGAGTAGCAGTCCTCGAAATCGTAGCGGCACTCCGCGTCGCAGCCCAGGACTCCGCCCGCGAAGTCGCCTGCCGTCGTGCAGCGCGCGTCGCCGAGCCGGTTGCCGTCGCACTCTTCCGAACCATCAAGCTGCTCATTGCCGCAAAGCGTAGGAAGTGCGCCCCCAGCCTCGCCCGGCGCGCCCCCGACCGGAGGCGCGCCCCCGGCTGTAGGAATGACAGATCCCGAACCGCCCTCGGCCAAGGCACCGGCTCCGCCGGACTCGACCACGCCTTCCGCCCCGGCGCCGGCCAGATTGCTCGGCGTGTCATCGATTTCGCCCGGCTGAAATCCCAGCACGTCCGCACACGCCCCGACGCTGCCGAGGAAGAGGAGCAGACCGCGGTTCATAGCTTCACGAACGGCAAGGCGTCTCCCATCTGCTCGGGACGAACCCCGACGTCATCGACATGACCAGCGCCGAGCGTGCCGTGGCGGTTCCACCCCCAGCACTTGACACGACCCGGCTTCAAGATCGCACAGGTCACGCTGATTCCCGCATGCACGCTGATGATCGTCTGGTCAGCACCCAGGTCGACGAATGGCAGATGGTCGCCCATGTGCTCGGGCAGGTTCCCGCGGCTGTGGATGTCTCCAAGCCCGAGCTCACCGGATTCGTTGGACCCCCAGCACTTCATTCCACCTGAAAGGAACCAGGCACAGGTATGGCTGTATCCGGCGCTGAACCCCATGGCGTAGAGCGACGACGCCGGCGCGCTCAACGGATCAGAACCGACGTCCAGCGGCAGAAGCGCTGCGCCCATTTGCTCCGGGAATACCCCGCGCATGGCAAAGTCCCCGTATCCGAGCTGCCCCTGGGAATTGCTCCCCCAGCATTTCAACTCGGAGAAGGCCTTGACGCAGTTGTGGTACCCGCCCGCGCTCAGCACGTAGGCATTACCATAGAGGTTGACGGCGGGTAGGTTGTCGCCCAATTCCTGCGCCACTTCGCCGCGAGTTTCCTCGAAGCTCCCCAAGCCGAGCGAGCCAGCCCCGTTATAGCCCCAGCATTTGACTGCATAACCGGCGGTGAGAGCGCACGTATGATCCTCGCCCGCGTCGATCGCCGCGACCTTGAGCGGGTCACCGACGGTGTCAGTACCCAGATCGACGAACGGAAGACTATTCCCCATCTCACCCTTGAGCTTTCCCCGCGGCTGAGTGTGCCCGAGCCCCAGCTGGCCATACTTATTTTCGCCCCAGCATTTCACTCGTCCGTTGGTGAAGAGTGCGCACGTGTGCGCTCTGCCGGCCGTGATCTGCGCCACGTCATCGTCACCGAGATCGACCGCTTCGCTCGGCGGGGCCAGCAAATTGCCATCACTCGGTTGGCCCAACTGACCGAAGTCGTTCGCACCCCAGCACACGACTTCGTTGCCATCGAGGATGACGCAAGTGTGGCTGAAACCGGTCGAGACTTCCAGGACCTGGCGCTTCTCTCCCAAGTCGATAAGCGGCAAGCCTTCGCCGAGCTCATTGATTTCTTCGCCCCGATTGGATACATTCCCAAGCCCCAGCTGCCCCGCCGCGTTCGCACCCCAACACTTGAGCTTGCTGTTGCTGAGCACGGCGCAGACGTGTGAGCTGACGTCGAGCGAACGGACGACGTAGCACTCGCTCGTGTCGTACGCGCAATATTGGCAGCTCAGTCGCCCCCCCGCATAGGTTAGCGAGCCGCACGTTGCTCCACCCAGCTCGCCACCGTCACACTCCTCACCCTCATCGACGTACCCGTTTCCGCACAGGTCAGGCGGCGCGCCCGCCGCACCCGCTTGGCCAGCCGTCGCATCGACCGCGTCGCCACCTGCTCCCGCGGGGTCGGCCCCGTTCGTGCCCGACGTCAGGGGGCCCCCGCCGTCATTCTTGCCGCCCTGCGCGATCCCGCCCGACCCGGTCTGGCCTGCCGCGGCAAGCCCCGGCTCTCCCTGGTCGAAGCCTAGGACTCTGGCGCAGCCTGAAGCGAGCAGAGCCGTCGCAAAGCACCGGCCCCAGTGCGAGAAAATAGCCCCCGTTCGTGCAGGTGGCGTTAGATTTCGACGGGAAGCGTCCTCCACGGCCAAACACACCGTAGCGCAAAACTGCAGGCCTGGAGTGCTAAGGTCCCTTCTTCCTACGAGGCCTTAGCGGAGCTCGGTTTGCCGGCGGTGAGCTTTATCGTGACGTGCCCGGTTTTACTACGAAAAATTGGCGGGGCATTGCTCCTGCTGGCGCTCGCTATCGGCTCGCCTGACGTCGCGCTCGCCGACAGCAGGGCGGCCGCAGAGAGTCTGTTCCTCGACGGTCGGCGGTTGATGGAGGCCGAGCGTTACGCCGAGGCGTGCCAGCGTTTCGAGGACAGCCAGCGCCTCGAGCCCGCGGTCGGCACCGCCATGAACCTGGGGCGCTGTTATGCGCTCATTCAGCGCACGGCCAGCGCGTGGACCTTGTATCGCGAAGCAGCGGCGCTCGCGAGCGCAGCCAATCAACGCGAGCGCGAGCAGGCCGCTCTTGCCGCCGCCGCAGCGCTCGAGCCGAACCTGGCGAAGCTCATTCTGAGGCACGACGAGGCGCAGCCGGGTCTGTGGATCGAGCTCGACGGCAGCCCCGCTCCTGAAAGCCTGTTCGTGGTCGCTACTCCGGTCGATCCTGCCGAGCATCAGGTAGTCGTTTCCAGGAACGACAAGGTGCTCTGGCAAACCTCGGTTTCGGCAACGCCGGGCCAAATCGTGGAAGTTTCGATCCCTCGCTTCGAGCCTGAGCCGCCCGCGTCCGATGTTCCCGATGCTCCGGTCGGCGCTATGCCGCAGAAAACTCCGGCCAAGCCTGCTACCGAAAGGGATGCCACCCCTCGCGGGGCTCGGCGCGTTGCGGTCATCGGTCTGGCCGCAGCGTCGGTGCTGGCCGCCACGTATGCGGCTTTCGAAGTGCTGCGCGCTCGCAGCGCGTACCAGGACTCCGAGTCTGGCTGCGACGCATCCGGCAAGTGCGATGCCGCCGGCCTCGCGCAGCGTGAGCTGGCGTTCGATCGCGCGCGCCGCGCCGATATTTCGCTGGTGGTGGCGGGCGGCGCGGCGCTCGGCGCGGGGGTGCTGTGGTTTACGGTGGGTTCACAGAAAACGGGCGCTAGAGCGAGGGCGAAAGCTGCGCCACACTGGCACGTGTCGTGGCAAGCTCGGTTTTGACAATGCTGCCTGCTCCAGCGGTCGGCAGCCTTCTCTTGGGCAAGTACCGGCTCGAAGCCGTGCTGGGCGAGGGCGGGATGGGCGTCGTCTATGCGGCACGTCACTTGCAGCTCGAGGAGCGCGTCGCCGTCAAGCTCGTGCGTAGTGAGCACGCCAACACGGTGAAGCTCGCGGCACGCCTCGTGAGCGAGGCAAAAGCTACGGTCCGTCTCAAGAACGACCACGTGGTTCGCATTCTGGACGCCGGGACCCTCGAGGACGGGCAACCCTTCATCGTGATGGAGTACCTGGAGGGCGAAGACCTATCCAAGTGGCGTGGCCGCCAGGAGCAACCGCCGCTGGCACAGACCATCGACTACCTACTGCAGGCCTGCGAGGCCGTGGCTGAGGCCCACAGTCTCGGCATCGTGCATCGTGATCTGAAGCCCGCGAACCTATTCTTGCAAAGCACCGCGACCGGCGCGCGCATCAAGGTCCTCGACTTCGGCATTTCCCGCATCCTCGACACCACTGGCAAAATGAGCGGCGCAACCAGCACGCATTCGCTCGTTGGCTCGCCCGCCTACGCATCACCCGAGCAGCTGACCACGCCCGAGCTCGTCGATACGCGCACCGATATCTGGTCACTCGCCGTGGTCTGCTACGAGCTCTTGACCGGCAAGTCGCCATTCTCCGCCGCGAGCCTCGCGCTGGTTTGCACGCGCGTGCTGCACGACACTCCGCCGCGGCTGCGCGTGCTGCGCCGCGACGCGCCCGCCGCGCTCGAGCGTGCGCTGATGCTGGCCCTGCAAAAGCGGCCGCAAAAGCGGCCGCAGACGATCAGAGAATGGGCGGAAGAGCTTGCGCCGTTTGGCTCGCCTGCTGCGCGCGAATCGCTGACGCGCATTCAGGCGATCAAACCAGTACCACTTGCTGCACTCTTGACCGCGCACCGTCCCATAGACGCCGATCCCAGCGCCAGGACGCTCACGGAGTGGATCTCGCGGATCATTTCTGGGCATGCCCTGGAATCGGGGCGCTCGGCTCGACTACTGCTGCTCGCGCTTGCCCTTTCAGCGATGCTGGCCGTGGCGTTCGGTGTCTACTGGGTGCTAAGGCCCAGCGCTCCTGTCGAGGCGGCGCGCGCGCCAGCGCAACCACCGGCTGCTTTGCCCGCGCTGCACGAACCGAGCAGAGGCAGTGAGCCGTCGCTGGTCGCGCCCGGCAGTCCCGCCGCGCCGGTCCAGCCGACGAGCCACGGCTCGAACCCCTCGCCACTCCCGATCGCCAAACGACAGCCGCCCCGGCCCGGAGCTGCTGCCGGTAGCGTGAGGCCGGTAGCGTCCACGGCCGCGCCCCAGCCGTCAGTCGATCCCTACTTGCACCGCAAGTAGCGACTAATGACTCTTGATCTTACTGGCTTCGAGGAGCCGATACGCTTTTTGCCGCGTGATGCCGAGCTCTTCGGCGGCACGCGACAGGATGCCGTCATGACGGTCCAGAGCGGCGAGCAGCGCCGAAATCTTCTCGTGCTTGGGGGCACGAAGATCGCGGGGCTGCGGCGATTCGACCGGGCTGGCCGCGGGCGGCGTGAGGTCGGGCATGACGTCGGCCAGCTCGGTCAAACCCAGGCTGGGCTGATCGCCGTGGAGCGTGATCATGCGCTGAGCAACCAGGCCCAGCTCGCGCACGTTGAGCGGCCAGTCGTGCATGCACAGGCGCTCGACGAGTCGCGGGTCCAGGCGCGGCACCGAAGCCGGCGACCTTCCTGGGGACGAATGCTGCCGCGCCGCGCTAGCCAGCATTTGGCTCAGCAGACTCGAAATATCCGCGCGTCGCTGGCGCAAGGGTGGTAGCTCGAGCATCACCCCCTCGAGCCTGGCCCGCAGATCCGCGCGAAACTTCCCTTGCTCGACCAACCTGGCCAGTGGCACCTGGCTGGCGCAGACGAATCGAACATCGACCAGGACAGGGCGGGATTCACCCAGCCGGATGAGCTCGCGCTGTTCGAGGACCCGCAGCAGCTGGGGTTGAACGGCAGGCGGCAGCTCGGCGACCTCGTCCAAGAACAAGGTGCCGCCCTGGCTCGCTTCGATGTGTCCGACGCGAGCACGGCCGGCGCCGGTAAAGGCGCCCTGGCCATGACCGAACAGCTCCGCTGCAGCCAGCTCCGAGCCGTAGTTGGCACAGTTGACGGCGAGGTAGGGCCCGCTCCGCTCGCTCATGGCGTGCACCGCAGCCGCGAGCCGTTCCTTACCCGAGCCGGTTTCTCCCACGATTGCCAGCGGCAGCTGACTCTTGGCGGCCTTGCGCGCGCGCTCGACGACCGCTGAAAGCTCGGGTCCACCCCACATCCCGGAGCCCAGAGCGCGGACGGCAAGGTCGGTTCCTTCCTGCACCTCACTGACGACGCCGATCCATTCGCAAATTCGCAGCACGCTGCCGACGGAGAGCACCGCGCTTTCCACGCGCTCGCCATTGACCTGGAGGCCGTTTTTGCTGTCGAGGTCTCGAACCAGAAGCAGCGGACCGTTCTTTCGGAATTCGGCGTGAGCGCGTGAGACCTCCGAGCTTACCAGCACGGTGTCGCACGACGCGTCTCGCCCTACGACTCGTGGCTCGTCCGAAAGAAACGTGGCCGGCGGCTGGGCGCTCTCCGGAAAGACCCAGCGCACGACGAAACGACGCTCTTTCGCGTCAGCGGGAGCTTCGGCGTCCTCGGTGAACGTCGCCGTCCTGTCATCGTCGGACATCTCGCTGCCCGGATACTAGAGGACCGCGTCGCCGCGGGCCAGTCGTAGTCGAAACCGGCCGCGCTCCCTCAGCCTTCTCAGCAGGATCCGAGCATCTCCTGGTTCAATGTCGTCGAGGCTTGCGCTTGCCAGCGCCAATATCTCCGCCGGCGCTTGGGCAATGTCCACGTCCTCGCCATAGTGCCGGCGCAACAACGCGAGCACTTGACCCTCGAAACTGCGCCCGCAGCGCTGCGCGTCCGCCGCTATTCGATCGCGGAGGCCCGCTGGAAAACGAATCGTCCGTGCGATGTTAGCTCACCCCTCGGCGACGTTCATCGACACGCGCCAGTCGACCGGCAGATCCAAAAAGCCTTCGAGGCACAGGAAGTCGTAGAGCTGCTCGCAGACGACCTCGCAGGTTTCACTGAAGACGTGCGGATCGGTGAAGAACTTGACGGTCTCTTCCTGGAACTCCTCATCGGCCTGGGTCAGCCGCTCCAGCAGCTCGTCGCCGCAGAAGAACACCATCTGCTGCATGAACAGGCGCTCCCACTCCGCGCGAAAATCCCCGAACGCATCGGCCCGCACCTTGTAGCCGACGCTGCTGGGTCTGCGCGCGGCCTTGCTGACGCGGATCGTGACCTTGCCCATTTGCTCGAGACGCGGCGGCAGGTGCTTCTGCAGGAAATCCCCGAGCACCGCGGTGTAGATGGTCATGACGCGGTTGAGCTCGGGCGAACGGCGCGACAGAAATGCCACCTGCAGATCGCGCTCGCTCTTGGAGAGCAGCGCCAGAGTTGCCTCGCGCACCTCCAGGCTCGTGTACTCGAAGCCCTCGAGCTCGGCGCGCAAGCGATGCTTGTAGCGCGACAGCACGTAGTGCACGCCCTGCTCGGCGTGGAAGATGACCTTGTCTTTGTCGCCCTTGGACTTTTCGTGCAGCTCGCTCTCGAAAAACAGCTTGGCGATGCGCTTGCCGATGGGCTTGAGGATGCGAGCCGCGAAGTTGGTTTGCGCCGAGAAGAAGCGCGGCAAAAGCACGCCGAGCGTCTTCGTCAGCTGCTCTTCCATCTCCTCGGGCGTCTTTTGGCCGCCGACGTCACCCGCGACCGCTGCCTGCATGGCCTTGAGCTGCGCCACCACCTGTGCCGTGATGGCGTCGAGCTCCGGGCTGGTCTCGAGCTCCCCCTTGTAGTGAACGATGCGGGCCTGTACCTGCTCGTTGAGCAGGCCTAGCGCCTGGATGGCCAGCGCCTCCTTCTGACCGTCGCTCATGGCCGCAGGACGAGCAGGCGGCGGGCGGCGCGGCGGCGGAACCGGCTTCGGCGGCGAGGCTTCAGTCACGGCCCGCCAGCTTACCCCAACGCGTGACGACGCTACACGGCGCTCTACGGGTCGAGATCACAGGGAGGCGGGAGACGGGGAGGTTTGCGAGCGAGAATCTTGGGTTCGAGACGTGAGCAAACCCCCGGAGACTGCGCATTCGACGAGCGGCGTCGCTCGCCACGAACCCAAAAAACTCCCCGTCTCCCCGTCTCCCTGTAATCCGAGCCGGTACGGGGCTGGGGAAACGGCGCCGTGCGAAGCCCAGCTGGGCGGCCGGGACCGGGCCTACCCCAGAAAACCCGGCGGATGGGGTATAGGGGAAGCATGAGGGTCTTGTTTCGGTCAGGCGCTGCGTTGGCGTTGTCGGTCGTGCTCTGCGGCTGCGCGCGTGGGCCCGACGTGTCGAGCCCGGAGCTGCCGCTGCGGCGCGTGGTGGTGTACCGAAACGGCGTCGGCTACTTCGAGCGTGGCGCCGAGGTCGACGGTGAGCAGGTGTCGTTCAAGATGCGGCAGCGTATGGTTGGGGATTTCTTGGCGACGCTCGCCATCGTGGAGCGCGGCGGGAGCTCCCTCAAGGCCGCGTCGTTTCCGATCGACGTCGACAAGGACGATCCGGTGGCGCAGGACCCGCGCTTCGATCGCATGCTGCAAGCCTGGGATCGCCCCGGGGAGCCGCCGCGCCCGCCGCCCAAGCCGGATGATCGCCTGCGCAAGGTACTGCTCAGCCTGGATGGCAAGGAGCACGACCTGGCGGTCGGCTACGTCGCCGCCACGCCGCTGTGGCGTCCGTCCTACCGCGTAGTCGTCGGCAAGCAGGGCGCGGATCTCCAGGTTTGGGGCATCGTGCAGAACCTGTCGGGCGAAGATTGGAAGGACGTGGAGCTGACGCTCGTGGCGGGCGCACCTATCGCCTTCGAGTCGACGCTCGGCGATCCGGTGACTCCAGTCCGTCCGGTCATCACCGACACCGGCGAGATCATCGCGCAAGTGCCGGAGGGCATGACCACCATCGGAGGGGAACCGGGCGGCCCAGTCGATCGCTACGCGCCCGAAGAGCCCCCCGCGCCCGCTCCGGCCGCTGAGGCCGTCGCGATCGAGCCGGACGCCGCCGCCGATGAGCTGCAGGAGGAGTCCGGAGCGGACATCTCGCTGCGGAGCAAAGCCGACAAGGACGCGGCGAAAAAAAAAGTCAGCGGAAGCGCCGGTGGAGCGACGCGCACGGCCCGTCCCGCCAAGCCCACGGCGGCCACGGCGCCCGCGCCGCCGCCGCCACCGCCCGGCAGTCCCGCCCAGCGTGATGCGATGCGTCGCGCCGCGATGGACGAGCTACAGAAGCAGGGGCTGTCGGCGCCGCGCCGCATGTCAGCGCTCGCCGCGGTGGCGGTCGGCGGCGGTAGCACTCGCTACCGGATCCCCGGTCATGTCACGGTGCCCGACGAGAGCGCGACCATGGTGCTCCTGATCAGCCGCAAGGTGCCGGGTGAGAGCGTGTTCCTGTTCGCGCCCGATGGCGGCGTGCCGGACTCGTCCGCCCACCCGTTTCGCGTGGTTCGGTTCGAGAACGCGACCAGCGGCTTGCTCGAACGCGGTCCCATCGCGGTGTTCGGCCAGGGCCAGTTCCTCGGTCAAGGCATGCTCGAGCCGCTGCCGCCCAAGGGCAAGGCGACCGTTCCGTTCGCGCTCGATCGCGCCATCGCGGTCACCAGCGAGCGCCAGAGCACCGAACAGAGCGCGCGCCTGTTTCGCATCGAAGCCGGCGCCTTGTACATCGAGCGCGATAGCGTCACCAAGACCACCTACAAGGTGGTCAGCGGCAGCGACGAGACCAGCAAGCTCATCGTCAGGCACCCGCGCATGCATGGCGCTCGACTGTTCAAGCCTCCCGTGGGCACGGAAGATGACATCGCCACCTCGATGGCGCTCGTGCCCATCCCGCTCAAGCCGCGCGGACGCGCCGAGCTGGTAGTGGACGAGCGCCAGGCAGTGCAGCAGTCGATGGACTGGCTGCATCCGCTGGCCGATGAGGCGGTGAAGGGTTATTTGAGCGATCCGCGTGCAGATCGCGGCGTGGCACAAAAACTGAGCGAAGCTTGGACGCTGCGCGAGGCGCTCAAGAAGGCTCGGGATCAGGAAAGCGTGCTCGAGACCGAGCAGCGTGAGCTCGAAAAGTCGTCGCGCGAGACACGCCTGAGCCTGGAAGCCATCGAGAAGAACAATCAGGCCGCGGATCTGCGGGTCAAGCTGACGAGGCGCCTGGCCGAAGTCACCATGCGCCTGGACCAGATCACCAAGAAGCTGGTGGAGCTGCGTCTTACCCTGGGGGAGGCCCAGGTCCGTTTCCGTGAAGCCATCCGCGAGATCAAGCTACCTGGTCCGCTGGTTGTGAAGGACTAGGAGTGGTTAGTGGTCGGTGGTTAGTGGTTAGTTTCCGTGCATTCTCCCACTAACCACCGACCACTAACCACTAACCACTGGGCGGCCCAGTAACCCCCGACGTTGACAAGCTCGGCGCTATGCGTCAGATAGCTGCACGCAAGGCTTGGATGTCTCCGGAAAGCGTTCGAAGGTTGGTGCTTGCGGCTCTACCCGATGCCGATCTTGAGCTCGTCGATTTGACGGGCACTCAGGATCACTATCAGGCGCGGGTCGTGTCGCAGGCCTTCGAGGGGAAGACGCTGATCGAGCAACACCAGCTCGTGCATCGCGCCCTGGGTGACGCGATGCACGGTCCCATCCACGCCCTCGCGCTCAAAACATACACGCCCCAGTCGTGGGCGAAGGTTGCCGGAGGCTAGCGTATGGACGAGGCATTGAAGACGCGCATCGCCGAGACGATCGCGCAAAGCCGGGTGGTGCTGTTCATGAAGGGGTCGAAGCACTTCCCACAGTGCGGCTTTTCAGCACAGGTGGTGCAGATCCTGAAACAGAAGGGGGCGGACTTCAAAGACGTCAACATCCTGGCCGACGCCGAGCTGCGCCAGGGGCTCAAGGAATACTCGAACTGGCCGACTTTCCCGCAGCTCTACGTGGGCGGAAAGCTGATCGGTGGCTGTGACATCGTCACGAGCCTCAACGAATCGGGCGAGCTGGACACGGTTCTCGCCAGCTCATAGGCGCGTCAAAAGGTGGTAGACAGCTCGTTATGAGCCGTCGCCCTTTGCTCCTGCTCTCGAACGACGACGGCTTTCGCGCGCAAGGGCTCAACGTTTTACGCACGGCACTTTTGCCCCACGCCGACGTCGTGGTGTGCGCGCCCGAGACCGAGCAGAGCGCCTCCAGCCACTCTCTGAGCTTGCATCGCCCGCTTCGCCTATCGGAGCATGGAGCCGGGGTGTTCTCGGTCGATGGTACGCCGGCAGACTGCGTGTACACGGCGTTCTACGCGGGCACGCGCATCCTGCCGCGGCGCCCGGATCTGGTGCTGAGCGGCCTGAATCACGGAGCCAACCTGGGCGATGACGTGTTCTACAGCGGTACCGTGGCCGCCGCGCGCGAGGGAGCGCTGCGCGGCGTGCCCGCGCTAGCGCTCTCGGCCGGTCTCGATGCCGATCGAGCCGCTGCCGCCGCGGAGGCCGCGCGCATCGCGCTTGCGCTCTTTCGCGCCCAACCCACCGGACCGCTGCTCATCAACGTGAACATCCCGCCAGGCGGGCCGTGGCAGTCCCGGGCAACGCGCCTGGGTGGCCGGTTTTATACGGACGAGGTCGAGTTCCGAAAGGATCCCCGGGGACGCGAGTACCTCTGGCTGGGCGGTCCTGGTGTCGAGCATCGCCCCGCCGCCGGCTCCGACACCGAGGCATACGATGCCGGCATCATCGGCCTGACGCCTCTGGTGCTCGATCTCTGGTCGCGCGATGCGGCCAAGCACGCCGAGGCGGTCGCTGACGAGCTGCAGCGCGCTGCCCCGACGCCTTGACCCCTTGACCCCTCGGGGTCTAGGGGTTGCGCCCGGATGGCTTGGCGACTGTCGCGAGCTTGACCCGGGTTTTGCGCCCGGCCTCGCCGGGGTTTCGTCCCTCCTCTCAATTCCGATCGTGATCTGGTCTGCCAAAGACTGGCCTGTGTCGATCCAGCGTTTGGGTCTAACGCCCCAAACGCGCCCCGCCCGTGATACAAGACAGCTCCGCATGGCAGCTCGCAAAGGTTCCTTCGCGAAGGCGTCCAAGCCGGTACCCGGTCGGCTGCAGCCCACCCCGCGTGGAGTCGACCCGAAGAAGCCGAGCACGCTCAAGAGTGATCGAGCGACGCCCCGCCGTCAGCTGAGCCCCTTCGATTCACTCGGCTACGTCAAGGCGCTCATTCGCGAGCTGCCCGACTTTCCCCAACCAAGCGTGTTGTTCAGAGACATCACGCCGCTGCTGGCAGATCCGAAGGGGTTTCACATCGTGCTCGACGCCATCGCGCATCACTTCGTCGGTGAGAAAGTCGACGCGGTCGTGGGCGTGGAGTCGCGCGGCTTCATCTTCGGTGGGGCGCTCGCCGCCAGACTGAACGCGAGCTTCGTGCCGGTTCGGAGGCCTGGCAAACTGCCGTTTCGCACCGACAAGGTGAGCTACTCGCTCGAGTACGGGGAAAATGAGCTGGAGATGCACCGCGATTCCCTGCGCGAGGGGGCAAGCGTCCTGGTCGTCGACGACCTGCTCGCGACGGGCGGCACGGCGGCAGCGGCCGGTGAGCTCGTGCATCGACAAGGCGCTTTCGTGCTCGCCTACGCCTTCGTGATCGAGCTGGCGTCGCTCAGCGGCCGCGAGCGGCTCTTGCCCACGCCTTGTGTGTCGATCATTCATTACGATTGAGCTGGAAGGGCTGGCGGGTCACGGGGCGCGGGCAGGTTCACGTGTACGGGGGTAAGAGCGCCGTGATACGCTCGGGGTGGCGTCTGCTCGGTCGCCGGGCTTTTGCTTTCGCGAGAGGTGCTTTTCATGCGTCGTACCTTCGTTTGGGCCGTGATTGGTGGGGTGCTTTGCATGTCGATGGCTTCGGCGTGCTCCGATGGTGCGGTCGTTCGAGACACCCCAGCGGGCGGCACCGGCGGCTCCGCGGCGGCGGGTCCCGGCGTGGGGGGCGACGACACCGGTCCAGGCGGCACGATGGGTGCTGGGGGCGCGGGCGCCATCCCGAGCGGTCAGGGTGTCTCCGAGGATTGTTCGGACGACAACCCCTGCCGCGACGGCTTGATCTGCAACTCCAAGGACGTGTGCGAGCCTTCCGGCGACAAGGCACCCGGTGAGTCGTGCGTGATCAGCGCGGAGTGTGACGACGGCCAGTGTCTGCTGCGTGAGTGCGCGCCCGCGGGTGAAGGTGAAAACGGGTCGTCTTGTTCGACCGACGCGGATTGCGCTGCGGGCCTGCGCTGCAGCATCGTCGGTCTGGGCCTGGCCTGTGCCCCGGAGGGTACCAGTGACATCGGCGCCGAGTGCGCGACCGCCAACGACTGCTACGGCGGCCTGACCTGCCTGATGGAGCGGTGCGCTGTGCCGCGGCCCGGTGTGCCTCCGTTCGGCGCGCCCTGGGAGGGCGTGGAGTGCGAGGCGCCGGTCGAAAAGAACGTCAAGGCTTACTTCGAGGTGCCGGGCGCAGCGGGCGCGGAGGAGGGCGATTTTTTCCGGCTGCCGTTCCCGACTGATGTGCGAAGGAGCGGAAACACCCTGGACCTGAGCGGCTTTCCGACTCCGGGCTCGGCGCTGACCGGCGTCGACCCGGTGCAGCTCTACGTGGACGCGGTGACGGAGAATGACTCGGGTTGGGGCGCGTACCCGACGGTGCTGTTTCGCTTCTCGGGTCCCTTCGATTTCAACACCTTCGAGCGCGATGCGGTGCAGTTCGTCGATATCACCGATCCGGCGAGCAGCCGAAGCATCGGTTGGCGCCGTTTCTACACCGACGCTCGCACCCACTACGTCTGCGACAACTTCGTCGCGGTGCAGCCTCCGTTCGGCAGCCCGCTAGAGCCCGGCCACACCTACGCGGTCTTCATCCTCAGCGAGGTGGGCAACACCACGCTTCTGGGTCGCGATGACGGTCAGCCGGTGGTGAGCTCCGAAAACATGGCCGCTGTAATGAGCGGCACGGCACCCAGTGACGCCGCGCTGGAGGCGGCGCACGCTGCCTTCGCGCCGCTGCGTGCCTACTTGGCGGCGAAAAACCAGCCAGCTGCGAACGTGCTCACGGCCGCGGTGTTCACGGTGGGTGACATTCGCGCGCCGATGACCGATCTGGCGGCGGCGGTGGCGGCGGCCGACGCGCCGACTGCCAGTGGCTGGGTCAAGTGCGACGGCGTGGCCCCGTCACCGTGTGTGCAGGCCGAGGAGGATCGCGCTTGTGGTGACGATGTCGCAGGCTACGACGAGTACCACGCGCTGCTCTCCATCCCGGTTTTCCAGCAGGGCACCGCGCCGTACCTGACACCGGACGATGGCGGCGGTATCGACACCACCAAGCCCACCACCGAAGAGGTGTGCATGTCGATCACGGTGCCCGAAGGCGCGCCGCCGGCGGCGGGTTGGGCGGCGGTGGTGCACGCTCACGGCACGGGCGGCTCGTTCCGCAGCCACGTGCGCGACGAGGTGGCAGGGGTGCTGGCGGCCGCGACGCCGAAATTCGCGGTCATTGGCATCGATCAGGTCGAGCACGGTCCGCGCCGCGGCGCCTCCACGGAGCACCCGAACAACCTATTCTTCAACTTCCTGAATCCGGCGGCGACGCGCGGCAATCCGCTGCAAGGCGCTGCCGACCAGCTCAGCGTGGCGCGCTTCGCCAAGGCGCTCGACGTGGCCGGAAGCGTCACGACCGGCGAGCCCATCAAAATCGACCCCACCCAGCTGTTCTTCTTCGGCCACTCGCAGGGCTCGACCGAGGGTAGCCTGATGCTGCCGTTCGGCGACGACTACAAGGCGGCGGTGCTCTCGGGTAACGGCGCCAGCCTGCGCGATGCTCTGCGCACCAAGACGCAGCCGGTCAACGTCAAGGAGGCCCTCACGCTCGTGCTTCAGGATCCGCTCATGAGCCACGAGACGCTCGGGCCCGGCGTGACCCTCTATCATCCGGTGCTGTCACTGCTGCAGCAGTGGATCGATCCGGCAGATCCCCTCAATTTCGCGGACCTGCTCGGGCGGCCGCTCGAGGGCCACACGGGCAAGCACGTGCTGCAGACCTTCGGCATCGAGGACACCTACAGCCCGCCGGTGACCATGGGCACGTTCGCGGTCGCTGGTAGCTTGAAGCAAGTCACTCCCCACGAAAGTGCCGATCCGCCCTGGGAGGACGGCGACAACCCGCTGCCGGCACCCGTGACGGTGGGCTACGCGGCGGCCG
Organism: Polyangiaceae bacterium; assembly: GCA_035281385.1. Lineage (GTDB taxonomy): Bacteria > Myxococcota_A > Polyangia > Polyangiales > Polyangiaceae > PMG-095. The sequence continues at coordinate 61,582 of DATEDZ010000378.1, read as the reverse complement.
GCACCGGTATCACGCTCGGCATGCGCCAATACGGCGCGCCCAGCGGCAGTGACGGCCACTTCGTCGTCTTCGACGTCCCACAAGCCAACGACGACATGGTCCTGTTTCTCACCAGCGCCACGGGCGCGACGCCGCCCGTTATCGGCCAGTAACCGGGGTCTGGTTCCTGCTCCGTCCCTTGCTTCACCCGTTCGCGTTTCTCGTGAGCTGAAAGGAAGCGGGCGCCCGGCCTCGCCGGGTTTGTTCAAACTTCCTCTCAGTTTCGATCGTGATCTGCCATCGCCAAGGTCGGTTGAGATGGTTCCAGCTCGCGCGCAAGCGCGCTCGCGACCTCCGCACTGACGCTGCGCGGGTGACGGATCAGATCGCACTCCGATTCGTGGCGACCATCACCAACCGCTCGAAGCCGAGGGCGTTGCCGGCGCAGGGCGGCAGACCTTCGATGAGCGCGCTCAGGAAGCGTTCGTCGAGCGGGTAAACCGGACGACCCAGCGCCTTACGGCGTTTGGCCTCCGCGACGAAGCGGCGCCGCTGCTCGATCGGATCGGTGAGCTCGCCGTAGGCGTTACACAGCTCGACGCCACCAAAGTACAGCTCTGCCCGTTCGGCGACCGTCCCGTCGGTAGCATGCGGGCGTGAGAGGGCGGCTTGCGAGATCGGGTAGTCTGTCAAGAACACCGGGCGAGGCAGCTCGGCCAGCCCGGGCTCGACCTTCGACACCAGGAGCTCGAAGTAGCGATCTTCGTCGCGCGCTGCCAGCCGCGCCGCGTCCTTCACGCCCGCATAGCGCTGGAAGGCTTGCCGCACCGTGAGGCGCTCGAACGGCTTGGCGACGCTGACCCTGCGCTTACCGAGCACGAACACCTCGTCTTCACCGCAGAGCCCTCGCACCACGCTGCGCACCAGCTGCTCGGTGTCGCGCAGGACGTCCTCGAGACTCGCAAAGGCCCGGTACCACTCCAGCATCGTGAACTCGGGGGCGTGAAGCGGGCCACTCTCGTCCGCGCGAGCCACGTGAGACAGCTGGAAGATGCGTGGCATGCCGCCCACCAGCAGCCGCTTCATGTCGAGCTCCGGCGATGTGATCAGGTACTGACCGTCGGCCGGCACCGCGTCGAGGTGAAAGTCCACGCCCGGCGCCGGAACGCGCCACGGCGTCGAGACCTCCACGAAGTCGCGCTCAGCGAAGAAGGCGCGCACCGCCGCGGCCGCCCGCGCCGTATCGCGCAATCGCTCGGCCTCGCCCGTAAGCAGCAGTCGATAAAACTCACCGGTGGCTTGGGGAGTCGGACAGGTGATGCGCTCGAGCACCTTGCCCTCGGTCAGGCGCTTGGCTCCGGGCTTGGCGTTCACCACGACCAAGTCTCCTGGCGCTAGGGCCGTCTTGCGTGAAAGCTGTATCGCGACCCGCGCGAAGGCGTCGGCGACCACCAGCAGCTCGTCCTCCAGGTTGAAAACGCGACCTGCGACCTCGATGCGCTGGGCGCGCTTGCCCAGGCTCCGGCCCACATCGCTGGGCGAGAGCGGCGGCACCTTCACCCGCCGCCGAACGCGCGTAGGGCAAACTCCGCGATCTGCGAACCGATCCAGGGCCCGGTCGCGACCAGCACCGCAACCACCGCGAGCAGGCGTGGCAGGTGGCTGAGCGTGTAGTCCTGAACCTGCGTGGCGGCTTGCACCACCGACACGAGCAAGCCGACGACCGCCGCGACTCCGAGCGCCGGCAATGCGACCGCCACCGAAAGCAAGAGCGCCTGCTGGCTGAGGCTCAGGAGCTCGGCCAGCGCGGGCATCAGCCGGCGCCCCCTTGGCCGCCCGCGGGCGTCGACGTCATGCCGCCGCTCGGTGTGCCGCCGTCCGACGACATCGAAGGCATGCCTGCGCTGCTGGGAGCGCCCGCCTCGCCCATCGGCTCTTCCATGAGCGCCCCGCCGGCCGCTGCGCCGCCCCCTTGCGGGACTCCACCCCCACCGTCGGGGGCGCCTCCTTCGGACATGGCGCTGCTGCCGGCCTTGCCGCCGGTATTGCCCGACCCGGTGTTGGGCGCGCAGCGGCTATCGTCGTAAGAGCCGTCGGGCTTGCAGCAGCGATCGGTGATGTTTTCGAGGAGCCTGTCCGCACGCACGCAGATCAGGCCCGACTCGCAGTCGCTGTCGCCGGCCTGCGCGTTATCGCAGCGCTCGCCCTCGCCCTGCTGTGAGCAGCCTGGCGAGAGCAGGCCCAGCAGGAGCGCAGAAGTCAGCGTGAAAAGGGCGGCGGAACGAAGCGGCGAAGGCATGAGGAGCGGTGTCCTAACATATTTTGGGGCAGATCATGATCTGCTCGTGCCAAGACCGATCAGGTAGCTCCAGGTCGGTCAGCTCTCGCCGCGCCGCTGTTCTTTGGCTTCTACTGCCGCGGCAAATAGCCGGACGTAGGAGACCGCGCTCGAGATCGAGAACACCAGTGAGGTGTAAATCAGCGCCCGTCCGACGTAGACCAGGTCCACCATGCCCAGGTCGATTCCGGGCAAGCTCAGGTGGTACGGATAGCCCAGGATCAGCGCCAAAATGCCGATCATCTGCAGCGCGGTCTTGCTTTTGCCATCGTCGCCGGCGGCGATCACGACGCCCTCGCTGCTGGCGATGCCGCGCAGCGCGGTGACCGAGATCTCTCGCGCCAGCAGCACGGCCACGGCCCACTCGGCGATGCGCCCCATCGGCACCATGTACACCAGCGAGGCCATCACCAGCAGCTTGTCGGCCAGCGGGTCCAAGAACTTCCCCAGCACGCTGACCACGTTCATCTTGCGCGCCAGGTAGCCGTCGAGCAGATCCGTGAGAGCGGCGCCCGAGTAGACGAGCGCGGCGAGCACGCAGTCTTCGGGAGTGCCCCGATCGAGCAAGAGCAAGACGATCGGGATGGCCAAGATGCGCCCGAAAGTGAGCAGGTTCGGCAGGTTCAAGGCATCTTGACGCAGGGAGCGGCGCGCGCGCCGGCGTTTGCCGCGTCTGCTCTCGACCGGGGTCTCGCTATCGTGGACGCTCATCGGCTGAGATCCAGCAGCAGGGCCCCTTCGCCGCTGAATGCCACCGCGCCGGGTAGTCGCCCGGGCGACGCCTCGGTGCCTACCGCCTGGCCGAGCAAGCGGCCGGTCCAGCCGATCACGTCATCGACGCGCACGATCGCTTGCGTATCCTGACCGACGCTCAGCGCCGACACCGGGCCATGCGTCTCCAGCACCGCGAAGCCGGTCCCCGCGAGCTGCACCATCGCGACCGGCTCGCGCCCGCCCGCCGTCAGGCGCCCGTTTTCGTAGCGAACGGTGCTCTCGAAGGCGAGCAGGCTCGACTCGCGCACATAAACGAATTCGCCGCCCAGCTCGATCGCCCACAGCACTCGATCGCGCCCGGCGATGACGATGGCCTTGGAGGCGCCCTCGTAGGCGTGCCACAGGCTCGAACCGGAGCCAAAGGGCTCGCCGGTTTCGCGGCCGCGCAGGCGCCGCATCAGTGGAACGGGCGCGAGCGTCTTGACGGCGCCGACCACGCTCGACAGCACGTCGGAGCGAGCGGCAAAGCCTTCGCTGGTCAGGCAGGTGCCGATGCGCGAGCCGTTGATCAGCACCTTGGCGGGCGCCTCTGGAAACGCCAGCCCGCCCTCCAGAGCGAGCGAGCCGCTCGTCGCGGTCGGGGCGCGCACGGAGGGGGGCGCGCGCAGCGAGGCCGGCGGCGGGACCGAGTCGCGCGTCAGCTCCGAACTGTCGGAGATGGCCGGGACCGCGGGGCCGAGCCTTCCGACCATCGACGGTGCCCGGCGCTGCTTGGGGAGCGGCGGCACCGAGGCATCGCCCAGCTCCACCGCGCGCCAGCGCCCCGAGCGCGAGGGATCGAGCTCAGCCTCGGGCTTGGCCCGTGAGAAACCGCCCTCGCGTCCGTCGAGCTCCTGCACCGCGTCGGCAGCGGCCAGCCGCACTTCCACGCGCTCAGGATCCTCGGGCTCGTGCTGCGCTTGCGTCTGCTCGGCCAGCAGCTTGCCCATGCGCCGCGCTAGATTGGGCTGCCCAGCCTTGTCGAACGCGGCTTCGGCCTTGGCCAGCTCGCCGAGGCGCTCGAAGGTCAGTCCCAGGTAGCCCCAGGCGCGCACGTGGTCGGGCACGCGCTGGATCACTTCCTCGAGCACGTCGCGCGCCAGGTGAACCTGCCCGGTTTTCAGGTAGCACAGGCCTAGGTTCACGCGCGGGCTGATCTCGTGCGGGACCGCCTTGACGATGTCTTCGTAGATCTGGATGGCGCGCGGATACAGGCCCAGCCGGAAGTAGACGACCCCCAAAAGGCCGCTGCCCTCGGTATCGCGCGGCTGGAGCTTGAGCGCGCGCTCGAGCTCCTCCTTCGCCTCGCTCACGCAGTTGTCCTGGAGCAGCTCACTGCCGCGGTACAGGTGGTAGAGGAAATCCTCACCGTCGAAGTTGCCGGAGGGCGGAGCCTCCGAGTCGGGGGTGCGATCCGCCAGGCGCGGCGAGCGCACGCTCAGGGGCCCCAGCGTCGCGCGTTGCGAGATGCTGGGGCCGGGCGGAGCGCTGTGATCGGCGTCGTCACCCATGCGATGCGCGAAGGCTACCTTGAGCCTTCGCCCTAGGCGTCACTTTTCGCTGCCAGCACCGCCTCATCCAGTGAAAAACGGCCCTCGTGCAGCGCGCGGCCCACGATGGCGCCAACGATGCCGGAGCCGGCTTGGGCAAGCGCGGTCAAGTGGGCGAGGGTGCCGACGCCCCCGCTGGCGATGACTGGAACCTGGGTCTCGCGGCCGAGCCGCGCCGTCGCCTCGACGTTCGGGCCGATCTCGGTGCCGTCGCGATCGATATCGGTATAGAGCGCCGCCGCCAGCTCGTGCTGCGACAGCTCCCGCAAGAGGTCGGTGGCCAGCCGCTCGGACTGGTCCAGCCAGCCAGCCGTCGCCACCCGGCCATTGCGCGCGTCGACGGCGATGATGATGCGCTCTGGATAAGCTAGGGCGGCCTGCTCGACCAGCTCCGGCTGACGCAAAGCCGCAGTGCCCAGCACCACGCGCTCGACCCCCAGGTCGAAATAGCTCTTCACCGCATCGAACGACCGCACGCCCCCGCCCACCTGCACGCCGCTCCCGAACGCCTTCACTAAGCGGATGACCAGATCGCGCTGCACGGCCGAGCCTACGCGCGCGCCTTCCAGGTCCACGACGTGCAGCCGCCTGACCCTGCCGGCCCACCCCGCCGCCAGCACCGCCGGATCGTCGTGATACACCGTCACGTCTTCATAACGGCCCTTCATCAGCCGCACGGCCTTGCCGCCAAGCAAATCGATCGCCGGAATCACTTCCATCGCGGCGTGCGCCTTACACCGATTTGGTGGCAACGGCCAGCCCACGGAGGAGGGAAGCAACAGGAAGACGCGAAGGCACGAAGATCGGGCAGGGGGGGCGCCGCGTCGTTCCGTCGCTTGCGTCGCGCTGCGAGAAGTCGTTGCGGCGGTTTCACGCGGCCTTCGCCCGAGTGGGTACGAGGAGCGGCAGGCTCTTTCGAAGCAGCTGCTCGACTTCAAGACCAGGGCTATTGCCACAGATCTGCGCGATTGCCGCCGCAGCCTCGCGTCGCGGAAACCCGAGCCGGCAGAGCGCCGCAAGCGCCTGGGCAGCATTCGCGGTTGCCTGCGGAACACTAGAGGCGTGGTGCGACCGTACCTGCTCTGGAGCAGGTAGTTGGGGTTCGCTCCGTCCTCTAGTGTCACGGCGGCGTTGGTCCGCAATGCTCGCCTCAACGCGCTCGTCACCGAATACCGCTCGGGCACTTGCGAGGTTGTGAGCGCCGCACAGCAAGCACAGGTTGTCGAGCGTTGGGGGACCTTGGAGCGCGAAGGGCTGCCGGTGCTCGATGGTCAGGTAGTGCCGCTCGCTGCAGCGCCGACCTTCATTGTCGACGAAGGTGCACTGCGCCCCATCGCGCTCCCAAACGGCGCGCTCGACCTCGACCGGGATGTGCCGCGAGCCTTGCTTGAGCTCGCGTCGCTTGCGCGGCCGCCCTGCGCCGAAACGCCGCCGTGTCTCCTTCTCGAGCAGGGCATCCAGGGCTCGCTCGAACAGCGCACCGAGATCGCCGCCGGGCAGGGCATGACTCAGGAGCTCCCGGGCTTGCTGGAGCTTGTCGTAAAGCTCGGCGCGGGCCGTGAACTCGACCCGCACTCGAGTCGGAGAGAGCGGCTCGAGCCGCGCCTGCTCCAGGTTACCTGCTCCAGAGCAGGTAACGTCAGATCTAGCCTCCAAAAGCGCAACGCTCGCCGCCACGTCCGGCCGAGGAAACAGCTGCGCGATGAGCTCCTCAATCCCTCGCCGCGACCTGCCCCGCGCTTCCTCCAGGATCGCCGTCGCGTTCTCCTCGGTTAGATACTTCGACAGCAGAAATAGCCCGGTTAGGTGAATCGTCCCGTTTCGGAGGTCCTCGAGCACTTCGGGCACGCGCAGCGCAAGCTGAGCCACACGGTGCCGTTTCAGCGCCGCGTCCTCCGCATAACCGAGCCGATCGATGCAATAGCGGTAGAGCGACGAGGTGGCGTACGCCAAGTAAAGCCGCCGCCGCTCCACCTCGACCAGGTGCTCGATCACGTCGGCCATTGCCTGCCGCTCGGTCTGCACGAGCGCAGGCAAACGCGCGACGAGCTCATCATCAGAAAGCGACGACAGGTCTGACATGCTGCTTACATAACCCGCACATTTTCGTGTCTCTCAATTGCGTCAGGATCGCGTTTCGACAACCCCAACGCGTTTGAAGTCGTCCGAGAGCCTGAACGCGCACCACAGCGCATGTGGGGAGCTGCAAACGCACAACTCAACGCGAGCTCGCTACCCGGGCGATCCTCGCTTCGCAACCTGTCCAGAAAAATCGTAACTCATGACGCTCTTTTCGCATCCGTCGTGTTGCGATCGGTGGACCTTGAATCGCGCGTACCTGCTCCAGGACAGGCAAAGTCAGTTGGGGCGCCCGAAACGCGACGCTCGTCGCCACATCGAGCCGCGGGAACGGGTTCGCAATCGGCTCCTCGCGTCGCGGTCGTCGTCGCCAAATTTGTGCGCCGGCGCCCAAGGCGATGGGGCGGAACTTGCGGGGCCCCCCGCCCCGCCCGCCCCATCGCCCCAGAAGCTCGCCACTTCGCCATCGCCGGCGCCAGCGCCGTTGAGAGTGCCCGCCAACACGGCGGCGGACTCGACCCGAACGCTCTCAGCCAGCGGCGGCTCGAGCCGCTCCAAGCCAGCTCGCTACCTGCTCCAGAGCAGGTTACGGCTCTCTCGCTCAATGCGTCAGAAAATGCCGCAACAGCGCAATCCCCGCGGCTTGGCTCTTCTCCGGATGAAATTGCGTGGCGACGACGTTGTCGCGACTCACGGCGGCGGTGACGACGTTGTCGCCGTGCTGGGCCGTGGCTTTCACCACCCCGGTTTCCGATGCCACAGCGTGAAATGAATGGACGAAGTAGACGTACGTCTGCTCGCCCCCACAAGCTTGAAGCAGCGGATGGCCGCCGTTGTGGAGCTCGATCGCGTTCCAGCCCATGTGCGGGATCTTGATGCCGGGGCCGCCGAGCAGCTTTTTTACGCTGCCCTTGAACCAGCCGAAGCCCGGCGAGCCGGGCGACTCCTCGCTGGCTTCGAAGAGGATTTGAAGGCCCATACAGATGCCGAAGTACGGCGTGCCGGCGCGCATCTTCTCGAGGATGCTTTCGCCGAGCGGTGTCTGGTGCAGGCTGAGCGAGGTGTCGCGGAAGGCGCCCTGGCCCGGGACGATGACGCGACCGGCACGCTTCACGTCGTCGGGTGAGCTGCTGCGCAGCACCTGCATGCCGTCGGGTGCGGCGGCCCGGGTGGCTTGAACGACGCTTGGTAGATTGCCCCAGCCGTAGTCGACCACCACCGTGGTCATACGAGCCTGCCTTCGGTCGCCATCACACCAGCATCCCTTTGGTCGATGGCACGCCGGACGCGCGCGGATCGGGCTCCACGGCGGCGCGCAGGGCACGCGAGAACGCCTTGAAGCTGATCTCGATGATGTGGTGGAGGTTGTGCCCCTCGTGCTTGACGATATGCAGGTTGGCCTGCGCGGTGCGGGCGAAAGCCTCGAAGAACACCTCGGCCAGCTCCACGTCCCAGGTGCCGATTTTGGCCTTGGGTAGCGGCACTTTCCAGACGAAGAAGGGGCGGCCGGAGAGGTCGATGGCGGCGGTGACGAGCGCCTCGTCCATGGGCAGGGTGGCCGAGCCGTAGCGGCGGATGCCCTGGTGATCGCCGAGCGCGGTCCGGACCGCTTCACCGAGCACGATGCCGATGTCCTCGGTGGTGTGGTGGCCGTCGATTTCGGTGTCGCCGTGCGCCTTGACGGTGAGGTCGATGGCGCCATGCCGTGCGATCTGGTCGAGCATGTGCGAGAGGAAGGGCAGGGGCGTGTCGATCGACGCCTTGCCGGTGCCGTCGAGGTTCACTTCGACGACGATTTCGGTCTCGCGGGTCTTGCGCTCGATGCGCGCCGTGCGGGCGGGAGCGGTCATTTCAGGTCCTCGATCTTCCAGACACCGCGCTCACGCACGAGCTCGACCGAGCCGCCGGCGCCGAAGGCCAGGGTGGCGCGATCGCCGAACAGTTCGACCTTCGCGATCGGCAGCGACACTTTGAGGGCATCGGTCAGCCGGTCCATGTCGGCCTTCTCGTCGCCCTCCCAGGCTTTCTTCAGCTCGGCGGGCGTGAGCTCCTTGTCGAGCTGGTCCTCAGGCACGAAGCGCAGCAGCACGTCGTAGCGCTTGTTCTCGTAGGCGCGCAAGAACGCGCGCACGGCTGCTTCCGGCGTGCGCTGGCTGTAGAGGTCGACGGCCGAGGCGTCCACGCGCCACTGGCCTTGCTCGTAGACGAGCAGGATGGACGACTCACCGTCCGGCCCCGTGACCGTCGCGGTGACGCGCGGGGGGCCGACCTGGGGCCGCCGGAGGCTCTGCGCCAGCTCTCGAGCCTCCTCAGGATTTTCATTTAATATTCGCTGGAACTGCTCGAAAGATATCGATTTTTTCGATTCTGTACTGAGCAGCGCATACGCCTCTTTCGCACGCCCGCCCTCGACGGCCAGCGAGTACTCGCGCAGCACCCGATCCGGATCCGACCCCGCCCCTCCGCCACAGGCGGTGAGACCCAGAAGCAAGGCCAGGGCCGCAAGACGCATAGCTCCGCGAATTACCACAGCAACGCCGACCCGGCGACTTCCCTCCCGCTCCCCCCTCCAACCCCCACTCCCGCCTTAGCTTTAACCTTAACTCGCCCTCGGACCCCACCCCCACCCCTGGACTAGGCGGCTTGCGGTAGTACTGTGAAGGCTATGCGCGGTGAGCGGCGCCCGGGCCAGCCCGAGCAGATCCTGGTTCTGCCCCTACGGAATTCGGTGCTGTTTCCGATGTCGGTAGTGCCGATCAACGTCGGGCGCCCCCGGAGCGTGCGGCTGGTCGAGGAGCTTGCCGGCGAGGAAAGCGCCCTGGTTGGCGTCCTGACGCAGCGTCACGCTGACACGGTCGAGCCCGGTTACGAGGACCTTTACGGTGTCGGCACGTTGGCCAGGGTCGTCAAGGTCATTCGGCTTGGGCCTTCGAATTACAGCGTCGTCCTCAACGGCCTGGGGCGCTTCAAGCTTCGTCAGTCACTGGGGCTCGAGCCGTTCATGCGCGCCGAGATAGAGCGTATCCCGGAGCCGAGCGAGATTGCCCCGGAGCTGCGCGAGCTGGGACGCAAGCTGCGTGAAAGCACCCGTCAGGTGCTGGGCCTGCTGCCGAACCTCCCGAAGGAGACGGCCAGCATCCTCGACAACGTGCGTGAGCCTGGCGCGCTCGCCGATCTGATTGCCTCGAACTTCCCCGAAGAGCACGCCAGTATCGCGGTCCGGCAGCGCATCCTGGAGGCGTTCGACGTGAAGGAGCGGGTCCAGCTGGTGCTCAGCATGGTCGAGCGTCAGCTCGAGGTGCTGCGCGTCAAGGACGAGATCTCTTCGCTCGTGCAAACGGAGCTCAGCCGTTCGCAGCGCGACTACGCCCTGCGCCAGCAGATGAAGACGATCAAGGAGGAGCTGGGCGAGGCGAGCGACGACGACGAGGTCGAGGCGCTCCGTGACCGCATCGCCCGCGCCGAGCTGCCCCCCGAAGCCGAGAAAGCGGCACGCAAGCAGCTGTCACGCCTTGCCAGCATGCAGCCGCAATCCGCCGAATTTCAGCTGACGCGCACCTATGTGGAGTGGCTCGCGGATCTGCCGTGGAACCGCACCACGCCCGACCGCATCGACGTGCGTGAAGTCCGGCGCTGCCTCGACGAAGACCATTTCGGCCTCGAACGTGTAAAGAAACGCATCGTCGAGTACTCGGCGATCCGCCAGCTCCGTAAGGACAAGAAGGGCCCCATCTTACTCTTCGTGGGCCCCCCGGGCGTCGGCAAGACGTCACTGGGCCGCTCCATCGCGCGCGCCATGGGTCGTCGCTACGGCCGCATCTCGCTCGGCGGCGTGCGCGACGAGGCCGAGATCCGTGGCCACCGCCGCACTTATGTAGGCGCGCTACCGGGCCGCATCATCCAGGCGCTCAAGAAGGTCGGCTGTCGCAACGCCGTGCTGGTGCTCGATGAAGTCGACAAGATGGGCTCCGACATGCGCGGCGACCCCGCCGCTGCGTTGCTCGAGGTGCTCGACCCTGCCCAGAACGACACCTTTCAGGACCACTACATCGATCTGCCGTTCGACCTGTCGGAGGTGATGTTCATCGCCACCGCCAACTACCGCTGGAACATCCCGGACGCGCTCCGAGATCGTCTCGAAATGATCGAGGTGCCCGGCTACACTCGCGCCGAAAAATGCTCGATCGCCCGGCAATTCCTGGTGCCCAAGCAGATCAAGGAGCACGGCCTGACCACCGCCCAGATCGAGTTCGAGGGCGAGGGGATCGAGTGCCTGGTCGATTCCTACACGCGGGAGGCCGGGGTTCGAAATCTCGAGCGCGAGGTGGCGGCGGTGTGCCGTGACGTCACCGTCAGGATCGCTGAAGGCACCGCGCCCCCGCACACCAAGGTGACGGCAGCGCTGGTGCGCGAGCTGCTCGGTCCCGAAAAGCACCATTCCGAGCTCAGTGAGCGCAAGCTGTCGCCCGGCGTCGCGACCGGACTCTCGGTTTCGGGCGCAGGCGGCGATCTCCTGATCATCGAAGCCACCCGCATGCCTGGCAAGGGAGAGATCTTCATCACCGGCAGCCTCCGCAACGTGATGAAAGAAAGCGCGACGACGGCGGTCTCGTTCGTGCGCTCTCGCGCTGACCGGCTCCGGTTGGACCCGGAGTGGCTCAAGTCGATTGACCTGCACCTTCACGTCCCGCGCGGCGGCTCCGCCCGTGACGCCGCCAGCGCCGGCGTCGCCATGTTCGTCGCCGTGACGTCACTGCTGCTCCGCGCGCCCGTGAAACCCGAAGTGGCCGTCGCGGGCGAGCTGACCCTCCGCGGCACCGTCCTGCCGGTCGGCGGCATCAAAGACCAGGTCCTCGCGGCCCACCGCGCCGGCATCCGCGAGATCGTGATGCCCAAGCAAAATGCTCGTGATCTCGAGGAAGTACCCGCAGAAATTAAAGCTGATTTGAAGATCCATCTCGTCTCCCGCCTCGACGAAGTCCTGCCCCTGGTCCTCGCCGAGCCCGAGCCGGATCCCGACCAGGAGCCCACCGCGCCTAGCGCCCCCGCGGCGCCGGAAGCGCACGTGTGAGTAGCCCATGAACGAGCCCGCGCTCGACCCAGCCCGGAGGCTGCCGGAACAGCGCATGCTGGTCCACGGCGTGAGCTGGAAGGACTACGTCATCCCTCATTGCCGAGCTGGCGATGCGTGAGGACCAACACCAAGCCCTGCGCGAGCTGCGCGATCGTCTGCCCCGCAAGTGAGACTGACATCGATCGGATCGCGCGCTGAGCGCGTCGCGCTGCTCAGCTCGGCGGCGCTGCTGACGGCGACGGGGTTCGTGCCGCAATTCGGCGGGCCGGGTTACGAGTCGGCGTTGATGGGGGGTATCATCTTGCCAGCGGCGGCGGCCATCGGAGCGGCGCTGTGGTTAGTCGGGAGGAGTCGTCAGCCGTCAGCCGTCAGCGATCAGCCGTTCGACGTGCTCGGTCGGGGGGCGGTATTGGGAGCGATCTTCGCCGTGGTGGGAGTGCTGATTGCGACGCTACACGGGCTTCGCACGGGGTTTTGCGATGCGCCGCTCGGTTACGAGCTGTGGGCGACGGGGCCGGGGCCGGGAGCGGTTTTGGGAGGGGTTTGGGGTGCGGCAGCGGGACTTTTGGCGGGGCGCTTCAAGCGGGTGCGGCTCGCGGCGGTGCTGCTCGCCTTGCTCGGGCCGCTCGGTTCGATCGCGATGGGGATCGGGCGCTTTTACACGAGCCCGATGGTGTTCGGGTTCGATCCGTTCGTCGGCTACTTTGCGGGGCCGCTCTACGACACCGTGGTGGATCCGGGGAATCGACTGATCAGCTACCGCATCGGATCGCTGGCGAGCTTGCTCGCGGTCGCGACTACAGCCTTTCACCTTGAAGTAGGCGAGGAGAGTCGGCGCTGTCGCTGGGTCTGGCGCGGGCGGCCTGGTGTTGTTGCGGCGGGCGTGCTGGCGCTCGGGGTGAGCCTGGGCATCACGCTCTCGGGCCCACGGCTCGGCCACTGGCACACCGCGAGCAGCATTGAGGAAGGGCTCGGGCGCAGCGTCGAAAAGGGGCGCTGTCGCCTCGTTTATTCCTCGGGCGTGCCCAAGCCCGATGCCGAACGGCTGGCGCGCGAGTGCGTCGGGCATCTGCCACAGATCGAGGCCTATCTGGGCGCCAAGGGCCCCGAGCACGTTACCGTCTATCTCTTCGCGAACGACGCCGAAAAGGGCGCGTACATGGGCGCGAGCCGCACCTACATCGCCAAACCCTGGCGCGCCGAGATCTACATCCAGGCGGCGGGCTTTCCGCACCCCACGCTCGGCCACGAGCTCGCCCACGTCGTGAGCGGAGCCTTCGGGCCAGGACCATTTCGCGTTGCCGGCCCCCTCGGCGGCCTCATCCCCGACCCCGGCCGCATCGAAGGCATCGCAGTCGCCGCCGCCCCCAGCGAAGACGACGACTTCACGCTCGACGAGTGGTCCAAGGCCCTGCTCGATCTGAAGCTCTTGCCGGAAATGCCCTCGATCTTTCGGCTCGGCTTCATCACCAAACAATCCTCCACCGCCTACACGGTGGCCGGCGCCTTCATCAGCTGGCTGCACGAAACGTACGGCGCTGAAGCTGTTCGCAATTGGTATAGCGGACACGCCATCGAGTCCGTGACTGGCGGCAAGTCCCTTTCCGTCTTGGACAACGACTTCCGCGCCCACCTCGCAAAGATTCAGCTCCGTCCCGAGCTCTTGGCGATGGCCAAAGCTCGTTTCGATCGCCCCTCCATCTTCGGTCGCGTCTGCCCGCGCCGCATCGACCGCGATCTCGCCCTCGCCGAAGCCCGCCTCGGCGCCGGCGACATCCGCGGCGCCCGCGAAGCCTACCAAGCTCTGCTCAAGTTGGAGCAAGACAACACCCGTGCTCGTCTGGGATTGGCACTTTGTGACGTGCGCGATGGCGCCCTCGACTCCGCCATCAAGCGCTACCAAGTCCTCGCCACTGACCCGCGCCTCAGCGTTCTCGAACGCGCCTCGGCTCTGGAAGCCCGCGGCGACGTCAACGTGATGGCCGAGCAGCCGAAAGAAGCTATCGAGGCCTACCGGGAAGTCGCGAAGATCGACGCTGACGAGGATCGCCAGCGCACCCTCGAAGTCAAAACTATAGCCGCGCTCGCGAAACCAACCTCCGGCATGCGCCTGCTGCTGATTGGCGACCCGCAGCGTGGCCCCTCTTGGGACGAAGCCGCTCCGGCCCTCGGACTCGAGGCAGCATCTGGAAACCCACTCTCTCAATACCTGCTCGGTCGCAACCTGTGGCTCCACGGTCGCCCCGAAGCAGCCCTAGCCGCCATCGACGAGGCACTCGACCCTACTGCGCTGCGCCCTGAGATCGTCTGGCCACCCTCGCAAAGGGTGGTGCGCGAGGCGTCACGGCTACGGGTTCTCATCGCGTGTTCGGATCCGAAATTCGAGCTAGCGAAAGCGAGCGACGCCGCAAAGCGTTTCCTCGCGGATCCCGGCGTGCCCGCGGCCAAGAGGGAAGCCGTCGAGCGGTTTGTTGGACGATGCGTACTGAAGCCTTGAGCTCGGCTACGGGAAGCGCGGCAATCCGTCGCGATACTTGGCCTCGCCGGACGCGTCCGGAGTGTCCGGAGTGTCCGGAACGTCCGGCGGAAAACGTCCAAAGTGTCCGCGTCGACGCGGCGCAGTCTGAGCTACCCGGCTAGAGGAGCGCGTCTGCGCGGGCGTTTTCAGCTGGCGAGGCTCTGGACCTAGTCTGGCACGACGATTGCTCTTTGTCTCAGCAGCGACTTAATCCAGGGCCGCACGAGGTTTCGCGGGGTGTCATCGAGTGATGTTCGTCGCTATCGATGCGCGGTGGAGGACAACGGGGCGAACCCGGGCTGCGTAAAGCGGTCCGGGTTCAACTATTTCGTTTGGGAATGACGATGCGGTTGGTTCGTGTGGGATTGCTGGCGATCGATCGAGCCTCGCGCGGGGTCGGGCGTCGCATTCACGGCAACCGCGGCAACCCGTCGTGACATTTGGGAAGCGCTTGCCAGGCGCGCGGGCGTTCGGAGGGCAGGACGTGCACTTCGCGAGGCACGAAGACTTCGCACGGTTCGGTGACGCCCTTGAGAGAGTGGACACCGGCGGAAGTGACGGCTGCGCCGGAGAGTGACGCAAAGGTCGCCGAGAGGACGAGGGGGCGGCCGAGTTGGGCGGCGACACCTTCGAGGCGGGCGGCGAGGTTGACAGCGGGGCCGATGACGGTGAAATCGAGGCGGCCGGGGGCACCGATGTTGCCGTACATGACGTCGCCGAAGTGGAGCGCGAGGCCGTATTCGATGGTGGGGGCGCTGCGGGCGGCGCGAGCGTCGTTGACGACGGCAAGGCGGCTCTCACAAGCTCGGGCCGCGGCCAGGGCGTGCTGGCAGGTGAGCTCGGGTGAGGTGGCGTCATTGACCGGAAAAATGGCCAAAAGTCCGTCGCCGATGAACTTCAGCACCTCCCCGTCGTGCTCCTCGACCGAGGTGACTTGGGACTCGAACGCGTCGTTCAGCAGGTCGATCAATTCGTCACGCGGGATGCGATCGGCGAGCACGGTGAAGCCGCGCAAGTCGGAGAACCAGAGCGCGGCTGGGATGGTGACGCCGTCGCCGCGGTGGATCTGACCCGAGAGCACGCGCTGGCTCACTCCCTTGCCCAGGTAGGTGTGAGCGAGGGTCTGAGTGAGCGACGCCTGAGTGCGTAAGTCGAAAACCAAGCCGAGCGCATCGCGCAGCTCGCGGATGCGATCGACCTGGGCCTGCGTGAACCCGCGCTCGTCCCTGGTTGCAAAAGTGAGGAGCGTGGCCGAGCCGATCAAGCTGCGTGGTGTTGCGAACGCGACCACGTCGGTGAAGTGCTCGTCCCAATACAGCTGGGGCAATCCCCAGCTGCCGGCCGGCAACTGGTCGAGCCGCAGCCGCCCGAAGGCGGTGATCTCGGCGTGCACCATGGGGCCCGCGCCATGCGCCGCCCGCGGATGCAGGCTATCCGCCTTACTGCGACTGGGCGTGTGGCGCTGGATATCGTGACCTGGCTGCCACGTCAGTGAATATCCGGACGAGAGCGGATTGACCTCCATGACTCGGCACGAGAGTCGCTCGACCGGCATGTGCTCCGCGCGCAGGCGCTCACCCAAGCCAGAAATAATCGCCTCGAATGGTAGCCTTGGCGCATCAGAGATGATCCAACGCACGAGCGCGTCCCACATCGTGCCGGCAGTAGAGCAAGACTTCTAGGCTCCTGCAATGCAGATTGCCAATCATCGTGTCACGCGTTCGTCACCAGCTCGACGCGCTGTAGATGTCGGTACTTTCCCGGGCAAGAAGCGGCGAAAGCCCCTTCACCTGTTCAGCGGCTGCCGCTCTCGGGCATCATCTTGAAGATCGCGGTTTCGCGGGGTGTGTGCGACACCGTGTGCTCGGCGCGCGTCGCCTCGGCATCGAGCACCATGACCTCAACCTTCCCGCGCGTTCCGGGCGGCAAAGAGCTGGGCGACGTGATGATGTGCACGCGTCCCTCCGCATCGGTGTAGCGATAAAATTGCTGCGCCTTACCTTGTTCCGGACCCATCGGCGGGCCCAGCTTGTCACGCCTGAGTCGAGATGTCTGCGCCAGTATAGTGTACAGTTTGAGATTGTTATACGTACATATAAGTGTACAGTTAATGCATGAAAACCTTGCCAGCTGCAGAGTTGCGTAAGAACCTTTTCGTCACGTTGCGGCAGGTAGCCAAGCGAAAGCGACCGATTCTGATCGAGCGCCGTGGGCGGCCGATCGCGGCGCTCGTGCCGGCCGACGCGGCGGGTGAGGCAGCGGCGCGCGGACGAGGCCTCAAGGTGGACTTCAGGAAGCTGGGGGCGTTCTGCGAGCGGCACCACGTGAAGGCGCTGTACCTGTTCGGCTCAGTGCTGACGGACGCCTTCGATGCAGAGAGTGATATCGACGTCATGTTCGAGCCGGAGGGCAGTGGGCCAGGGTACTTCGAACAAATGAAGATGGCAGATGAGCTCGAAGCGCTGTGGGGGCGGCCGGTGGATCTGGTGAGCCGGCGCGCAGTCGAGTCATCGACAAATCCGATTCGCAAGCAGTCCATCTTGGACAGCGCCAGGGTGGTGTATGGCCGCTGATGCCCGAGCGCCGCGCCCCGATCGCGACGCCGCCTACGTGTGCGACATCGTCGATTCGTGTCGGGCACTCGAGTCTTACACTCGCGGTAAGGCGTTCGACGATTTTCGCATCGATCCCATCCTTCAGGACGCCGTTGCGCGCCGTCTGTTCCTGGTAGGGGAAGCGGCCAAGGGACTCTCGGATGGTTTCAAGCTCGCCTTGCCAGGCGTGGATTGGAAGAACCTCGCGCGTCTGCGTGACAAGCTCGCGCATCACTATTGGACCATCGAGGTCGAAAAAATCTGGGAGCTGGTGACCGACTACGTTCCCAAGCTGCACGAAACGCTCGCAGCCCACGCCCCTGGCGCTCCGCGTTCGGGACGCTAAGACCCGCTGGTCGGTGCGGGCGTATGGCGCTATGTTAGCTCACGAATGGAGCTGCACACGGCCGATCTGGTTCCAGTTAGCCTCGAGTCGAGCCCGGTGATTGAGGCCTATAAGCTCGGCGTGGATCGGACGCTCATCCTCGAGAACCTCAAGCTGACACCGGCCGAGCACGTGGAAAAGATGCTTGGGGCACTGCGCTTCTTTCATGAGGTTCGAGCCGCCGGCAAGCAGGCCGGGCTGCATGACCGACTTTGAACGACTTCTGGTCGCGCTGAACGCGGCACGGGTCGAATACGTCATCATTGGCGGGTTTGCAGCCACGAGGCGACAGGGGCGGGTACGTACGACGCGCTGCTGCCACGCTCGGAACCTCGAACGGTCTTCGGATTCGAGTGCCGCTTCGTCAATCTCGAGACCTTGATTCACTTGAAACGGGCTGCGGGTCGCCCGAAGGACTTCGAACGGCTCGCAGAGCTCGAGCTCATCGCGGAGGAGCGCGCTCGGCAGAAATAGAGGCTGCGCGTGCCAGTGATGGGCGAGGAAGCTCCGATCAGCCGACGTTGCTGCCGAGGCCGCGCAGCAGGTGCCTTTGGGTGAGGGCGAAGAGCAAGAGGGCGGGGAGGCTGAGGAGGGTGTTACCGGCCATGACGATGTGCCAGCGGACGCCGGAGCCTTGTTCGCGCAGCAGCGCGATGCCGAGCGGGAGGGTGCGGACGCGGTCGTCGACGGTCATGACGAGCGGCCAGAAGTAGTCGTTCCAGTGGTGAACGAAGCTGACCAGGAAGAAGGCGGCGAGCGAGGGGGCCAGGATGGGGGGCAAGAGTCGGTAGACGATCTGAAGCTCGCTGGCGCCGTCGAGACGGGCGGCTTCGATCAGCGAGTCGGGCACGGAGAGCAGCGCCTGGCGCAGGAGAAAGATACCGAATGCGCTGACCGCGAAGGGGAGCACGAGAGCGGGCAGCGTGTTGACGAGCCCCACTGCCGAAAACAGCGTGAAAGTCGGTACGAAGCGCAGCTCCGCCGGGATCAGGAGGGCGGAGAGCAAGAAGCCGAAGGCGAGCCCGCGGCTTCTGAACTGGAGCTTGGCGAGGGCGTAGGCGGCCGGTAATGCGATCGCGATCTGCAGGGCCGCGATCGACAGGGCCATCAGGGTGGTCATGCCCAGGTAGCGGGCGACCGGGATCGAGCGGAAGACTTCGGCGTAAGCGCTGAAGTCGAGCGAGCCGGGTAGCGAGGTCGGCGCCTTGACCAGCTCCTTGGTGGTCTTGAAGCTGGTGAGCAGCATCCACGCGTAGGGAAAGAGCCAGACGACCGCGGCGAGCAGCGCCGCCACGAGCGCCCAGCGCTGCAGGTTTCGCTCGCCGATCAAGCCGGCTCCTCCGTCCGGAAGGCGCGCAACTTGAGCCAGGTCAGGCCGCCGAGGACGAAGAAGAACACGACGACCAGCGCGCTGGCGCGGCCGACCCGCAAGTCGAGAAAGAGCTGCTCGTAGATGGCGTAGACCAGCACCGTGGTCGAGCGCACCGGGCCGCCCTGGGTGAGCAGCCGCACCACGTCGAAGAGCTGGAAGCTCGCGATCAGGCTGGTGGTGGCGACGAACGCCGCAGTGGGCCGGAGCAGCGGTAGCGTGACGTGGCGCAGCCGCGCGAGGGGTCCGGCGCCGTCGATCGCGGCCGCCTCCTTGACCTCGGGCGGCAGCGCCGAGAGCCCGGACAGGAACACCACCATCGCGTAGCCGGTGACCTTCCAGATCACGATCAGGGCGACTGTCAGCGGCGCCACCGAGGTGCTGGTGAGCCATTTGACCGGCGTCGCGCCGAGCGCGACCAGCGTGCGGTTCACGACGCCGGCTTCTTTATCGAAGATCCACAGAAACAGCAGGCCCACCGCGACCCAAGACACCACGTAGGCGCTGAACACCGCGCTGCGCGCAAAGGCGGCGAGGCGGCCTGGGCGGTGCACGGCCAGCGCCAGCCCCAGACCGAGCAGCATCGACCCCGTCACCACGATGGCGCTGATCAGCAGCGTGGTGCCGAGCGACGCCAGCAGATCTCCGGACTCCAGGATCGCCGAATAATTGGCGAGGCCCACATAACGAGGAGGCGTCAGCAGATCCCACTCGAAGAAGCTCGAATGCAAGGCCGATAACAGCGGGTAAACGAAGAACACGGCGAGCGCCACCAGCATCGGCGCCAAGAGCCACGCCGGATCGCTCTTGCGAGCTGGTCTCACGGCAAGCTCTCCCGCGCCAACGCTCGGGCTTCACGCAGTACTTTCAGCGCGTCGCGATCCTCGAGCACGGTGGCTTCGAGACGTGGCTGGATGATCTCGCGCTGGATGCGAAACAGACCCGGTGACCAGGGCCAGGGCCGTGCCACGCGCAGCTGGTGGAGCGCGACCAGGTAGTTCGGATGCTTGGCGTAGAAGCCGTTGGCTTGAAGCTGAGTAACGGCCGGTGTCGTGACGGGCAAATAGCCGGTCTCACTCGACCAGTAAGCGGCTGGCTCGGTTTCGAGCATATAGCGCACGAAGCGCCAGGCCGCCTGCTTGAGCTCGGTTGGCGCGCTCTTCAGCACCACGAAATGGGTGCCGCCGGTCGGTACTGCCGCACGCGTGCCGACCGGCAGCGGCAGCGCCCGCACCGGAAAATCTGCAGTCTCTTCCAGGTAACGCAAGAACGCCGTCGAGCTCCACATCATCGCCACGCGTCCGGCCAAGAAGTCTTGGCTGAGCTGCTCCCAGGCGTTGAAGTCGCGGCCCGGCGGCGGTTTCATCGACCCAGCTCTGACCATTCGCTGCCAGAGCTTCAGCGCCTCCACGCCGGCCGCACCACCGAGCGTCACCGTGCCGTCGAACCGAACGATCTCGCCGCCGGCCTGACCGACCAGCGCGGCCCAGAACCACCAATCGGTGGGGCAGCCGAAGCCGAAGCGGCCCTGGGTCGTGAGCGCGCTCGCCACCGACTCGAGCTCGTCCCAGGTCGCGGGCGCCTGCAGGCCCTGCTGCTCGAGGAGTCGCTGATTCACGTAGCCGATGGGAGTCGATCGATTGAACGGAATAATCACCAGCGGCCGCTTCGCCCCGCCCTCGAACGAGCCGGCCTGGCCGAGCGCGGGATGGATCGGCAGCTCCCGCGCACCGGGGTGGTCGTCGAGCGGCTCGAGCACGCCCGCTTCGGCCAGGTAGGGCACGACCTCCCCGATCACGTGGCTGAGGGGCGGAGCGGCGCCGGCCGCCAGCGCGGTGCGCAGCTTGGCCAAGCCCTCGAAGTAGTCGCCTTGAAAGACCGGGTGCACCCAGACATCGGCCTGCGAGCGATTGAAGCGCGCGACCAGCGCCTCGAGCGTGGTGCGGTTGCGCCCGCCGTACATGAACCAGAACGGCACCAGCACGCTTCCGGGTGGCGCATCGTTTGGCGCGCAGCCTGCGGCGCCCGAAACGGCGGCGGCGCTGAGCAAGAACGCGCGGCGATGCATGGGCAATGCTATAGCCGGGCCCGATTCCGTGTTGCTCGCGAAACTGCACCCGCGCCTGGCGGCTTTCGGTTTGGCGGCGGTTTGTGCGGCCCTGGTCGCGTGTCCGTCGCAAAACGACCAGGCGCCGTCACGCCCGACATCGCGAGCGCCCGCCAGCACTGCGCCGTCGAGCGAGCCCGCGCCGAAAGGCTCGGCCACCGCGCCGCCCGCGAGCGCGCCAGCCGTCGCGTCCCCAGCGAGCTGCCCGGCCGGCATGCAGCTGATTGCCGGCGGCAAGCTCTGGATCGGCTCCGACCCGAAGGAGCAGTACTCCGAGGACGAGAGCCCGCGCTTTCTCACCGAGCTGGCAGCGTACTGCCTGGACGCGACCGAGGTCACGGTCGATGCGTACCGAGCGTGCGTCGACCAGGGCGACTGCAAGAAACCGATCGACAAGCAGTTCCACTGCAACTTCCGCTATGCCGATCGCGGCCAGCATCCGATCAATTGTGTGACCTGGCAGCAGGCGGATCGCTTCTGCGCAGGGCGCGGCGCGCGGCTCCCGAGCGAGCCCGAATGGGAGGCGGCGGCGCGGGGAGGGGAGCAGTACTTCGAGTACTCGTGGGGTAACGAAGCGCCGGATGGCCGCACCTGCTGGAAGCGCGCGCATAGCTGTCCGGTCAAGAGTTACGCGGCGGGCGCGTTCGGGCTGTTCGACATGACCGGCAACGTATGGGAGTGGACTGCGGACTATTACGGCCCGTACCCGTGGCCACCGCAGCACGGCTTTTCGCGCGTCTATCGCGGCGGCGGCTGGTCACGGCGATTCGAGAAGTGGCTGCACAGCCGGCTCAGAAATCGCGAGTCCGAGCGCTTTTTTTCGGGCTCGCATCTGGGGTTTCGCTGCGCCGTATCGCCGCCGAACGTGAAGTGCCCTTTCGGACAAGGGGAGCCAGGGCGTTGCCTTACGGGCGTGCTCGAGCGCGCCTGTGACGCACCGAGACAATGGAACGGTGTGCGCTGTGCTGGACCCGGCGAGCCGCGCTGCCCAGAAGGCCGCGTGGAGGTGCTGGGGCATGGCTGCGTGTCGGAGGATGAAGCCAGCCCGAAAGGTGCCGATCTGGACGCGGAGAAGGCGGGGGTGATCCGAACACCGTCGCCGGAGCTGGATGCAGATTGCCAGCGGAATTTCCGTGACCGCCCGCACGCCTTCCGCTACGTGGGCGGCACTCACCGCGGCCGCAATCTGGTGAGCCGGAGCGCAGGATGCAAGAACCGAGACGTCGGCGTCGGCTTCAACTCTACGTGTTGTCCGTAGCGCTGGGCCTTGGCTGCGCTTCGGCCCCACCGCCGAGCCCGAGCCCGAGCCCGAGTCCCAGTCCCAGTCCGAATCCGATTTCCGAGTCCCAGACGCAGCCTGAGTCGAAGTCCGAGCCGAAGGCCGCGCCCGAATCCGCTCCCGCTCCAACTCCCGCTCCCGCTTCATCCTTAACTTTAACTCCGGCTCAGTCACCCGCACTCGCCCCCGATCTCCCGGTGGGCACCAAAGTGCTCCAAGTCGGCGATTCCTTCGCAGCGGCGCTCGGCATCGAGCTCGGTAAAAGGCTGCGGGCCGTCGGTGTGCGCACTTCGCTCGAGTACAAGACGGCGAGCTACGTGCCGACCTGGGCCTTCGGCCCCGACTTGGTCAAGCTCATCGCCAACTATAATCCCGACTTGGTGCTGGTCACGCTGGGTGCCAACGAGCTCGAGATCCCCGATCCGCCTCAGCGCACCGGCGCCGTAAAACGATTGGTCAAAAAGATTGGGGATCGCCCCTGCGTGTGGATCCTGCCGCCGCTGTGGAAACCCGACAGCGGCTTGATGCAGATCATCAAAGACAACAGCGCGCCCTGCAAGGTGCTCGACTCCACGGTGCTGGTGAAGAATTTGCCGCGCGGTCCCGACAAGATCCATCCCAATGAAGAAGGTCGACAAGCCTGGGCCGAAGCGGTATTTCAGTGGCTGAAAAAGAGCCGCGCGCCCGCAGGCCCGAAGCCCTGGTCCATGCTCGACCAACTGCCATGAGCGACGACTCGGCGCGCTCGAGCTTGCCCTGGGTCATGGCCGCGCTGGTGGTGGTCATTGGCGGCGCCAAGCTCGAAGTGGCTCGTCCTCATATCGCGCGCCTACTTGCGGTCGCGATTCCGATCGTACCGGTCGTGATGGGCGTCAAACGACTCGAGGGTGGCGACCTGAGCTTGGAACGCGCCGGGAGCGTGGTGGGCTGGGCGACGATCTTGGCGGGCGAGCTGTGCGTGGCGAGCGGCTTCTTCGGTGTCAGCGTGCTTGGTGATCTGGCGCCCTTCGCGCGCGCCATGCTGTACCTGGCGGCTGTCGCGGCGCTGGTGGTGCACACGCTCGAAGCACGTCGCGGGACGAAGGCGCGCTTTGCCGCCTTCATCGGCATCGCAGCCACCTTCGCGGTGTACTTGTCGACGCATACCGGCAAGGACGCGTTTGGCCGCGTTTATGTGGCTTTTTTCGTGGCGCTATTGATCGGCGGCGGGGCAGGGCTGCTGGCCGGGGAGCTTTTGGCCAGGGCGTTCAAGAAAGCTTGAAGCGAATCGATCAGCGTTCGGCCAGTCGAATC
Source organism: Polyangiaceae bacterium (assembly GCA_035281385.1). GTDB lineage: Bacteria > Myxococcota_A > Polyangia > Polyangiales > Polyangiaceae > PMG-095. The sequence goes on along the minus strand of DATEDZ010000378.1, from coordinate 38,264 downwards.
AAGCGCTGCAGCACCTGGCGTTCGTCACTCGTGAGCAGCGAGCGCTCGTCGCGCAGGCTTTCGGTGTAGTAGGCGAGCAGCGGGTGGTCGAAATCACCGATCGAGAGCAGCGCGCTCTCGAAGTCGGGGAACGTGAGCGGGCTCATGGCGCGCCGTGCCGCGAGGTGCAGCTCGACCACGTAGTCGATCCAGGTCGATTGTCCGGTCCAGCGCGCCAGCGAGAGCGCATGGCGCGAGGCCAGCTTGCAGACCTCGTCCGGCACCGTAAGCCCCGCCGTGGCGCCCTGCAGGATGCGCTTCAGGTGTGCCGACAGGACGCGTCGGGCCTCGTCCAGGTTGCCGCTGCCGGCCAGGCGATCGGCCAAGGCACCGATGACTTCGAGCGCGTCGGCACGGGCGGTCGAGGGCACACCGGCTCTGCGATCGCGAAGGGCGCGCAAATCGGCCGGGCGCGCTGAGGGCGGGGGTTCTCCTTCGGCTTCTGGGTGCTCGAGAGGCAGCTCGTCGAGGTGCAGATCGAGCCTGCCGAACGACTCACGACGCTTGGCCGGGACCGTGGTGGGCACCGGCATGCGCGGGTTGGCGAGCGACTCGAGCGAGGGCGCAGGGCTAGACTCACGCTTTGCCCGGAGCGGCGCGACACGGGCGTCGGGGCGCGCCTCGAATAGCGAGATCTCGGTGGTGCCGATCAGCAGCCGATCCCCCTCGCGCAGGAGGGCGCTGTGGGTGATGCGCGCCCCATTCACGTACACGCCGTTGGTACTATGAAGATCTTCGACGAGCACGGATTGGTCACGAACGCTGACGCGCGCGTGCATGCGCGACACCAAAGCGTCATCGATCATCACGTCACACTCGGGCAGGCGGCCGACGAGTAGAGACCCTTCGTGGAGGTCCACTTCACTGATAGGAGTGATGATACTCACAGGCGTACGCAGCAGCGGCGGCGCTTCACGCAGACCTTCCGAGGGCGGGGAGACGCTCGGAGCTGGTGCGCGCACGATCGGTGTGGCACGGGGCGTGACAATCCTCATCGATCCTGCATGTTATCTCGGTCATTCACGAGCCAGCAGAATTTCCGGGCGACCCCAGCGAGAATCGAACTCGCGTTACCGGCGTGAGAGGCCAGTGTCCTAACCGCTAGACGATGGGGCCAGGCGAGCCTTCGGGGCTCGCTTATGTAGTGAGGTTTGCTGGGGGACTAGGATTCGAACCTAGATAGCAAGAGCCAGAATCTTGCGTCCTGCCGTTAGACGATCCCCCAATCAAGTTCGGAGGTTAGCCTTCGTTGTGTCTTTTCAAGGACGGGGAGGGGGAGAGGGCGAGGCGGGGCTAACTATCCTCAAAAGACCTCGAGCGCAAGCCGATTGCAGCGATTCCCGGCGGGCACGAGATGCCCGCGTTGCGCGGGCCTCGCGGCCGACCGAGCCCCGGCCGATACTTCGGCGGATTCAGGGCAGTTTTGGCAGACGGCCGGCGAGCGGCTATGTTGAAGCCTGGATGTGCCCGTCGCGGCTGTCTCGGTCCCAACATAGGAACGGATGGAGCTCCGAGTAGTCGGCTGCCACGGCGGAGAGACGCCCAAGCACCGGACCAGCGCCTTCGTCGTTGATGAACGGCTAGCCATCGACGCGGGCTCGCTGACCAGTGGCCTCGACCTGAGCGCCCAGTTTCGGCTCCAGGCGTGCATCGTCAGCCACGCACACCTCGACCACATCCGCGATCTGGCCACTATCGCGGACAACCGCTGTCAGGCGGATTGTGAGCCGCTGATCGTGGCCGCCACCAAAGACACGATCAACTCGCTGAAGAAGTACTTCTTCAACAACCATCTCTGGCCCGACTTCTCGAGCATTCCGAACAAGACCCGTCCCACGATTCGCTTCCAGGAGCTGAAGCCGGAAAAACGGGTGGAGATCGCCGGGTACCAGGTGCAGGCGGTGAGCGTCAGCCACACCATCGATACCGCAGGTTTCATCGTCCAGGGACCGGACGCCACCATCGCTTACAGCGGCGACACCGGTCCCACGGACCGTCTCTGGGAGCTGCTCAATCAGGAAAAGAACCTGAAGGCGCTGTTGCTCGAGGTAAGCTTTCCGGATCGCGAGCAGCGCCTGGCGACCGTGAGCGGTCACCACACGCCGCGCACGCTGCTCAAGGACCTGAAGAAGCTCAAGAAGCCGAAGGATCTGCCGACGCTGCTCTACCACATCAAGCCGGTGTTCCAGCGCGAGGTCGAGCAAGAGTGCGCGCGGCTCAAGGGCGTGAACCTGGCTGTCACAGCCATCGGCGACCAGTACGTGCTTTAGTAGGTTCGAGCCACCGTCGAGTAGCGGCGCCTATGCCTTGATTGGGGGCATCGTTTCGGTGATGCAGGTCAGGCCTAGCTTGCAGTCGACCGTGTCGATACAGTGGCTGCCCAGCAGGAGGTGAGCAATGGAACGCGAACGGCAATGGGCAAAACTGACGCAAGGTGAGGCGCTGCGCTTCACGCGCGAAGCGGCAGCGCTTTCGCAGGACGAGTTAGCCCGGCGCTCTGGCCTGACTCAATCGACGATTTCGGCCATCGAGAGCGGCCGCGTGGGCATCGGTATCGCACGGGCAGAGAAGCTGGCTGGGGCGCTCGGTGTGCATCCGGCCGTGCTCGCATTCCCGAACTGGCGGTCCTACGAGCGCGGGAGACCGCATCGCAAGAGCGCTTGAGGTGCCTCGAGTCCGCGTTCCCAGCGCGCCAGGACAGGCAACAGCAGTTGTTCCTGTTCGTCCTCGGTAGAGCGCATAAGATACATTATGTTAACTCAGGGGGTACTGCTTCAGGTTGATTCGGCTCCGAGGCCAGCGCCTCATGCGCGTGATTGGCTGAACGGTTAGCCAGATTGATTGACGATGGATTGACGGTAGCGACGTTGTCGGCCGTGCTACCGATTGCATGGCTGCGGCGCGGTCTCGTCACGGCGCGCTAACCACGGAGGAAACTGATGACAAAAGGTGTTGTAGCAAAAAGGCACCAGGCGGGGCCGGCGGAGTGCCCTCCCTTACCATTGGAGCACGTCACATGATGAAGACAGACAGCGGCCGGGCAATTGCCGGCTTTTCGGCACGAACGAAGAAGAAGACCGTGGGAATCGTTGCCAAGACTGGAGCCATCGCGGGGGCCCTGGCACTTGTAAGCTCGCCGGCCGCAGCCGACGACATGACATTCCCCGGTTCCATGTGCCTCCCATTTACGGACCAAACGACGTACAATTTGCCGCGAATTTCCGCCGAGCTGTACAGCGTCTCCAGCACCCCAGCCTACATGGAGTGCCCAGTGTTTCGAGAAAGACCGGCTGCAGCGACAACTATCTATTCGTACGTCAGGATCAATAATCCTGCGGGGCAAGTCTCGGGGTGCACGTTTAACGCGTCAAGCCAGTCGGGTTACCAGGTGGATTCGGAATCCCGGGAAACCTGGAGTTCCGGTGGCCAGTTCTTAGAGTTTTACAACATCAGTTCCGCCAGTTGGGGCGCATTCGCATTAGTCTGCTACGTCCCGCCAGGAGGCTCGATCTACAACTACTACTTGTCCGAGTAGGAGCGCCTCGGGGCTCGAGCGGGTTGCGGCGGCCTTGTTGGAGTCCAAAGTAGAACGACTGGAGCGACTCGTCACCATATCGCAGCTAGCCAATCACTACGCTGCTAACATTGGAGCACGTCACATGATGAAGACAGACAGCGGCCGAGCAATTGCCGGCTTTTCGGCACGAAGGAAGAAGAAGACCGTGGGAATCGTTGCCAAGATAGGAGCCATCGCGGGGGCCTTGGCACTTGTAAGCTCGCCGGCCGCAGCCGACGACACGACATTCCCCGGTTCGATGTGCCTCCCAAATAACGACCAATGGACGTATGATCTCCGGCGACTTACCCCCTATTTGTACAGCGGCGCCAACACCCCAGTCTTTGTGACCTGCCCAGTGCCTCGAGAAAGACCCGCTGCACAGACGACCATCTATTCGTACGTCAGGATCCATGAGCCTGTCACTAATCCCGGGGGGCAACCCATGGAGTGCACGTTTTTCTCGGCACTCCAGTCGGGTTTGGTGGTGGATTCGGAAACCCGGGAAGCCGCGGGCGTGGGTTCCGGTGACCAGTACTTAGAGTTTTACAACATCAGTTCCTACAGTTGGGGCGCATTCGGGATCAGCTGCGACCTCCCGCCAGGAGGTAAGATTTACAACTACTACTTGTCCGAGTAGGAGCGCCTCTGGGCGTCGGGAGGATCCGTCAGTCGCTTGGCGGCAAGGCACATATCTGCGAATTCCGCCCATCGCGATCACTCCGTCCGCAGCATCGCGATCAGCTCGGCAGCGTGATCCGGCCCGCTACCCCTTCCGATCAGCCGCGCCTGCCCCCGAACCGGGACCCATCACCAATCAGGAGTGCGCGCAGGCCAGCTCTATCCCCGAGGGGAGCAGGCTGACGCCGAGCATTACCCCCTTGGCTCGATCACTACGCAGGAGCCATCTGCTGGAGCCCAGTTTTCGGCGCAGATTCCAGACATGCGTGCGCAGCAGAGATGAATCGTAGCGAGGCAGCGTGCTGAATACTTTCGCCAGGATCTCATCGCGCGAGATCCACGTTCCCGGGCGCAACGCCAAGAACTGTACCAGGCGACATTCGGACTCCGAGAGATGGATGCGCTGACCGCAGGGCAGATGCAGCTCGCGCGTGCTGGGATCGATTCGTACCTCCGCGACCATTCGTGGCGGGGTGCTACGACGACGCATCAGCGCTCGGACTCGGGCAGACAGGATCGATGTCGGAAGCGGCAGGAAGGAGCACCCATCTGCGCCCGCCTCGAGAAGCGCTTCTTCGGGCCGACTTTGCGAAAGGGCCGAAGCGACGACGTAAAGGGGCATCTCCGCCGCACGGACCCTCAGATCGATGATGGCCTGCTCCGACACCACATCGCCCACCAGAAAATACAGGTCGGGGACGCGAGCTGCCCACGAAGTCTCCTGGCGCGAAGCACTGCGGAGCTCCCTGATGTGCCGAATTTCGAAATCCCGGAGCGCCTCCATGGTCGTCGTTAGCGGTGCCCCGGCCTGTCCATCCACCCAGAATACCTCACCACACATCGTCGAAACCACCATCACCATCGCCGTCTCCACACGCTTGGTGTTTAGGCGAGGCGATGGATGGGCGTCAAGACCAGAGGAGGGTCGTTTCCTGAACACTTTGAGGATGAATTGAAGACGAACTAACACGCAACGGCTCGCCTGCCCGAGCGTGCTCATTTGCCTCACCTCGAAGAGCACCCTGGACCTGAATCTGAGCCTCTCGGAGCTCGCGACCAGACTGATTGACGATGGATTGACGGTAGCGACGTTGTCGGCCGTGCTACCGATTGCATCGCTGCGGCGCGGTCTCGTTACGGCGCGCTAACCACGGAGTAACTGATGACAAATGATGTTGTCGCAAAAAGGCACCAGGCGGGGGCCGGCGGAGCGCCCTCCTCTAACATTGGAGCACGTCACATGATGAAGACAGACATCAGCCGGACAATTGCCGGCTTTTCGGTACGAACGAAGAAGAAGACCGTGGGAATCGTTGCCAAGATAGGAGCCATCGTGGGGGCCCTGGCACTTGTAAGCTCGCCGGCCGCAGCCGACGACATGACATTCCCCGGTTCCATGTGTGTCCTCTATACAGACAATTGGACGTTTGATTTGGAGCGAAATGGCACCGAGCTGTTCAACGACGCCAGCAACTCAGTCCACGTGAACTGCCCAGTGCCTCGGGAAGCACCGGCTTCAGCGACGACCATCTATGCGTACTTCAGGATCAATAATCTTGCTGGGCAAACCACGTCGTGCACGTTTTACGCGTCAAACCAAGCGGGTTCGCAGGTGGATTCGGAAAGCCGGTCATCCGTGGGTGCCGGTACGCAGTACTTAGAGTTTTACAACATCAGTTCCGCCAGCTGGGGCGGATTCGCGGCCGTCTGTAACCTCGGGGCAGACAGTTGGATCTACAACTACTACTTGTCCGAGTAGGAGCGCCTCGGGCCTCGGGTGGATCGGTCAGTCGCTTGGCAGTAAGGCACATGTCCAAGACCCAACTCTCTCTTGCGCTTGTCGTTCTGATGGGGCTGGCAGCCTCAGGCTGGGGAATTCTTCGGGCTCGGAGCGATCGAGAGTCCCAGCAAGTCCAATCAGCGCCACCAGAGGCGGCCTTGTTGAAGTCCAAAGTGGAACGACTGGAGCGACTCGTCACCCTATCGCAGCTAGCCAATCACAACGCTGCGGCACAGGTGCCGAGCGGGGTTCCACCAATCAACGCTGCGAGCTCACAGGCGGGAGAGGATCCTGATGTGACGCCCGAGGAGCTGCGTGCCCGTATGGAGGACAGCGCGCGCCGTGAGGAGCAGGAAGCAATCGAACGGCGGGCGAGACTCGATAAGACCCTGCACTCGGAGGCCCCTGACAGAGAATGGACTCATGCTACTGAAGCGTCGATTCGTTCCTGGTTTGGCGCGCCGGAATTCGCTGGATTTTTGGCTAAGGAGATTGCGTGCAGAGCGACCTTGTGCCGGATCGAAATGGATGCGCCACCTGACAAACGGCCGCAGGACTTCGTGCTTCTCGCCATGCGTCACCTCGCGAGCTTCGCGAACGCTACCACCCACAAGATCGAAGGGAGTAACGGACAGACGCGATTGGTGGTCTATGTGGGACGCCAAGGGCATCCGCTCCCGCGGTGAGAAAGGGACGAGTCTGGAGGGGCACTGCTTCCGCCACCGTTTGCCTGACCGTGAACGCGCTCACGTTTGAGCCGTAAATGGGTTTCTGATTCCCAGGGCGACACACACTTCGAGCGGGGCAAAGTCACGGTCCTGCCATTTCGCGTTCTCTGTCAGGAGCTAGGTTTGCCGTAGCCGGGAACACAGCTCTTCTCATGTCGAAATGACGGTCCTGCCCGCCGTCCGCGACACGGGAAGCTGTGGGCGTGACGCGTCCGGCGCGTTTCTCTCAGATCGGCGACGCGACGTGCAGGCCGAGCAGCGCGCCGCCGTTGGTCATGACGTACGCGCGCGAGCCGTAGGCCGCGGGAGTCATGCTGGAGCCGTCGGCCATGTGGATGCCGTCGATCAGCTCGCCCCCGAGGGGGCTCACCAGGAACAAGCCGAGCCGCGAGGCCGAAATCAAAAGCGCGCCCGAGACCACGACCGGGTGCGACACCGCGGTGGCGGGCAGCGAACGGCGCCAGCGCTCCGTACCCGTCTCGGGATCCAGGCCCCACAGACCGGTGGTGCCGCTGGCCGCCAGCAGCACCCGCCGCTCCGGCTCCAGGCGCCCGTCGCGACGGCGGTGCGCTGGCTGCTCGAACAGCGTGATATCGGTCACCCCGAAGATCCCCAGATTGGCCCAGACCTGCGTACCGGTTTCAGCATCCAGCGCGAACACGCCGGCCGCGTAGTTGCTGGCGTAGACCACCGCGCCGGCTTGCAGCGTGTCGGGAATGGGCGTCGAGTCCACGTCGAGCTGCTCGGGCACTTGCCCCAGCGTCTGCTCCGCTTCAGCCGCCAGATCCACCGGCTGCCAGCGCTCCGCGCCCGACTTGGCGTCGAAGGCCGCGACGGTACCGTCGCTGAAGCCGGCGTAGACCTTGCCGTGGAAGACCGCGACACCGGCGTAGCCGGCCACTTCCATGCCGGCGGCGGGCGTGCGGTGCTGGTTCCACAGCAGCTTGCCGGTGGCCGGCTCGATCGCCATCACGGTGTCGTTGGCGTTGGCGACGTACAGCGTTCCGCCTTCCAGCACCGGGCGACGGGCCACCTCGGCGTTGCTGTTGAAGCGCCAGAGCAGCGCGCCGTTTTGCGCGCGCACTTTGTACAGCGCGCCGTCGTTCGAGCCGAAGTACACGACATCTTCAGCCGCATCGTAGAGCGGAGCGCACTGCACGAAGCCGAGCGTCTCGAAGCGCCAAAGCTTCTGTCCGTCGTCGGCGCGCAGCGCATAAAGTCCCTGATCCGACGAGCCCACGAAGATGCGGCCGTGCGCCGGATCGATCTCTACTTGGCCGCGCTCGTACGGTTCCCCGGTACGTCGCGACTCCGCCACGATGTTGCGTTTGAAGGTCACCTGGAGCGAGCCGCTCGCGCGATGCACCCACAGCGGCAGCTCCGGATCCGCTCCGGAGCGCAGGGAGCTGCAGGCAGCGCCGGCGAGCGCGATGCAGCCGATCAGCGCCGACCGAGTCGCCTTCCGAGTCGCCTTCATGGGGCACCCGACGGTGCGGGGCTCGGCGGCTCGGGCGCCGGGGCGTCGTCGCGCAGCGGTCCGGGGGAGGCCTGCTCGGGCAGCGCAGGCGCCTCCTCGATGGGCGTGGCTGGCATGACCGGCATCGGGGTCGGCCCGCCTAGGTTGACGCCGGCTTTTTTCGCCGAGTCTTGCATTTGCTTCAGGATGTCGGCGGGCAAGAGCTTCTGCTGTAGCTCACGCGCCTTCTTCGGGTCCAGGCCTTCGAGCAGCTCCAGAATCGACACGCGCACGTATTTGATGGCTGCGGGCGTGTCCTTGAGCAGGACGAGCTTTTCGGTCGCCTTGTCGAGCAACTTGACGGCGTCCTCGTTCTTGCCCTGAGCCTTGAGCAACCGGGCCTGGTGGTAGGAGCCGAGCGCGCTGAAATTCGCCGCATCCATGCTCGAAAGCTCCTTGAAGACCTTGAGCGCGGCGTCGTCCTTCTTCTGCGCTTCGAGCGACATGCCCAGCCCCTCCAGCGTGCGGCCGCGGATGTCGTTGTCAGTGCCGAAGGCCGGGTACTGTTTGACCTTTTCGTAGGCGGCCTGAGCCTCCTTGTACTGACCCAGGTCGTAGGCCACCCCCGCGGCTCCCAGGTCGACCAGCACACCCGAAGCGGAATCAGCCACGCTGCTGGCGAGCTGGTAGGCCTTCTGCGCGGCTTTCAGGCGCGCTTCGTCGGTAGCAAAGCTGGGGCGCGTATCGCCCTCCTCCACTTCGCCCGGCTCGGGCCCAGCCGTCACCTTCCCGGTTTCGGCCGCGAGCGCCTTGAACAGCGCGTCCGTCGCCTTTTCGGCCTGGCGCGTGTGACGCCAGGAGTACACTTCCCAGGCGATCCACCCGACCAGGCCAATCACGATCGCCCACTGCACCTTGTTGAAGTGGCGGCGTAGAAACCCGGCGGCTGCATGCGTGGAGCGCGCGAGCGCATCGTCCATCATCTCACTGGCGTCGAGGTTGCGGCGCGGGGCGGCTGCCGCCTGTTCGCGCTCGCGTCGAGCACGGCGCTTCTCGGCTGCTTCAGCGCGCACCCGCTCGTTGCGATCCCGAACTGTCTCGGGCTCGCTCGCGTCGCGCGCCTTCTTCTTCTTTTTCTTCTCGGGCTTGGCCTCGGCCTCCCCTTCGGCGTCGGCCTCAGCCTCGGTCTCAGTCCCGGTTCCGGCCGCGGCCGCTGCCTCGGCTTCGGTCTCGGTCTCGGTCTCGGTCTTTTCGGGGGCGCCTTTGCCCGGCTCGGCTTCCTTCGACTCGCTCACGGCGCGCCTCTATACCACTTACCAGGGCTTGGGGGGCGGCGGCGGCAGCTCGTCCGAAAGTGGCACCAAAGCCAGGGTTTCCACCTCGATCCCGCGTTCGGCGTAGAGCAGAAAGCTCGCGCGCAGCGCCGGACGCGCCCCGAAGCTGTCGGGCAACCGGGCCGAAAGCTCCACCGGTTCGCTCGATGGAGGCACGCTCAAACGCAGCGCCTGCTTCTCATCGATGACCGGGAGCTTGGGCAGGGTCGACCCCTTCGGCTTGATGGGTGCGCCATCGACGCCACGAGCGAACAGGAGCGTGCCGGGCGCGCTGCCGCCGTTCTTCACGCGCACCAAGAGCCGGACGCCCTTGCCATTGCCCCCCGCCGGGATGGTGACGGTGAGCTTGACCCCCAGGTTCTCGTCGCGGCTGAGGCGCGCAGCGTCCCGTCCGATCGGGCCGCCGATGTGCTCGAGAATCTTCGCGCGGCGCGCCAAAAGCAGCCCACCAGGTAGCGGATCGGGCACACCCAGGAAGCGGGCCAATGGCGTGGCGAGCGCCGGGCCCGCCTCGAGCTCGACGAGCGCGCTCGCCAGCGCTACGCGCGTGCTCTGCATGCGCTCATCGGACAAGGCCGAGAGGAGCGCGCCGGCAGCCGCCTCGTCCCCGATCTTGCCGAGCGTCGCCGCGATGTAGGGCCGGAGCCGCACATCCGAAAGCGACTGCATGAGCGGCACCACCGCGTCCTTGGTGCGCAGTGCCCCGAACACCTCGAGCAGCTCGCGCGAGCGCTGAAAATCGCGGGCGCGGTCGTCGCGCCACCAGGCGATGAGCAGCTCCTGGCCGCGCTTGTCGCCCGTTTCGCCCAGCGCGAGCGCCGCCAGACGCTTGAAGTGCAGGTCGGGGCTGTGCAAGAGCTCAATGGTCAGCGGCGCGCCCTCGCCCAGCCGAGTGAGCGAGAGCGCGGCGAAGCGCCGGACGTCGTCGTCTTCGGCGCGGCCCAGCGCCAGGCGCAGCGCGAGCGCCGTTTCCTTGCGGCGCAGCTCGAACAGTAGCTCGGCCGCCTTGCGTCGGATGCTGGCGTCGGCGTCGTCCAAGAGCGACGCGATCTCTTCGGCTGCGTCGCCATCGCCGCCCACGCCACGCAGGATCGCCGCCGGCCAGCCTTTGCCTTCGGCGCGCAGGCCCGACTGCTCGTAGTGTCCGTGCGACGCGGAGAGCTCGCGCTGCAGCTTACGCAAGCGCTCGAGCGCATCCGCGTTGTCGGTACTGGCGTCGCGCGTCTGACCGGGGTCCTTGCTGAGGTCGAAGAGCTTGCAGGCCCCCAGGCGGCGCGCGCACAGCAGGCGCAGCGTGCCCTCGGCATAGAGCGCCTGTTCCTCGGTCTCCGCGTAGGCCATACCGGGGGCGGCGGCGCGCGCGCCCGAAAGCAGCGGTCCCAGGTCCCGCCCGCGGATGCGCGGCGGCCGAGGCACCGAAAGCGCAGAAAGCACCGTGGGCAAGAGGTCGATGGTTTGTACCACCTCGCTGACGCGCTGCGCTTTCACGCCTGGCCCGACCACGACCAGCGGTACCCGAACCTGCTCCTCGTACACCGAGCTGCCGTGGTAGCGGCCGCCATGGTCGCCGAACTCCTCGCCGTGGTCTGCGGTCACGATCGTGACCGCGCCGGGCCGGCGCGCTTCCATCAGCTTGACCAACTGCCCGAGTGTGGCATCCGCGGCTGCGATCTCCGAGTCATAGCGGTCCACGTCGCGGTCACCGAAATCGAAGCCGGGGTGCGCCTCGTAGGGCTCGTGGGGCCCGAACAAGTGGACCCACAGGAACAGCGGTTTGTCGTGGGGCGACTTCTGCACGTACTCACGCACTTGAGCCAAGCGCTTCTCGCCTTCGGCGAACTCGACCCAGCGGTATTCGAAATCGAGCGCCCGCTTGGCGAAGCCCTCGAAGCGGTTTTGGTCGATGAAGAAGACGGCAGGTGGATAGAAGGCCGCGGTGCGGTAGCCGTAGGTGCGCAGCAGGCCAGCCCACGTATCCGAGTCCTCCCCCGCGCCCTGTAGCAACAGCGGCCGCATGTACTTGCCGGTGAGCAGCGACGTGACCGAGTAAGAGGTGTGCGGAGTCGGGCAGTAGGCGCGTTCGAACAGGGTGCCCTGGGCAGCCAGCGCGTCGAGGGCCGGTGTCAGCTTGCGCTCGTAACCGTAGGCGCCAACGTGATCGGCCCGCAGCGCATCGATCGTGACCAGCAGCACATCGCGCCCTTGGAAGCCGAGCGCCCCAGGGCCATTCGCCACCCCACTGCCGGCCGCACCGGGGCTTGGCCCGTCCGAGGGCGCCAGAGCCTCGGGGGGCGAAAGCGCGGCGCTCAGCGTGACCACCTCGGCTGCGATCGGCGCCGCCTCCAGCAGGATCAGCCTCAAGTTATCGAAGCGGGCCAGGCGCTCGGCGGCAGGGCGCAACAGCGCACCGGCCAGCAGCACCGCGAGCAGCAGCCCCAGCGCGACCGCCAGCCCCTGTCGGGTGCTCCGTGGCGCGGCGCGGCGCGCCTTCAGCCATGGCAGCAGCAGCGCCGGAGCCAGCAGCAGCGCCGCCCCGGCGAGGGCGGTGTGAAAGGCCGGATAGAGCCGGACCAGCACGAAGTGATTGGTCAGCTCGACGAGCAGCAAGACCACGCCGCTGCCGACCGCGAATAGCCCCCGCGAGCGGTGTAGCAGTCGCGCGAGCGGTTTCGCCAGCAGCATCGCGACCCCGCACGCCACGCTGGCTGCCACTAGCGCGAAGCCCAGGCGCAGCCCGGGCCCCGCCAGCTGCCGGCCACCGCCCACGCCGAAGGCTGCCAGCGCCACGCCGGCAGCCAGCAGCAGGCCGAGGGCGATACGGTGGGACTGCGAGCGCTCGGCTCGGCTCAAGAGGTACAGCAGCAGCCCGCCCGCGCCCCCGGCCAGGACAGCCAGCACCACGAAGGCCGGCAGGAGCATGCTGGCTCCGTTGTGAACCTCCCAGATGCTCGAGACCTCGGCGCCGCGCGTGAACAGCACTACACCGAGCTCGAGCAAGAGCAAGAGCAAGCCGGCCAGACTGCCATACAGCGCGGCGCGCGCTATCGAAACATCGAACGGACTCCCTGCCGCGTTCACTTTGAGGCCGGGCCGGGCGCCTTCCGCGACGGACACGCTCATCTAAAATCGATTTCGGCGATCTCGTAGCGACGCTTGCCGGCGGGCAAGTTGATGACCACCTCGTCACCGATCGACTTGCCGATCAGCGCGCGCGCCAGCGGCGCGGAAACCGAGATCGTACCGGAGTTGATGTCGGCCTCATCGGCGCCGACGATCTGGTACGAGGTCTCCTCGTCCGTATCCAGGTTGGTGACTTTGACGTGCGCGCCGAAGCGCACGCGATCGCCGGAAAGTTTGGTCGGGTCGATGATTTCCGCTCGTGCCAGCTTGTCTTCGATGTCCTTGATGCGCGCCTCCACCATGCCCTGGCGATCTTTGGCGGCGTGGTACTCGGCGTTCTCTTTCAGATCACCGTGCTCGCGCGCGATGCCGATTTCCCGCGAGATCTTGGGTCGCTCTTCCTTCAGGCGGGCTAGCTCGTCACGGAGCTTCTGAGCTCCCTGGGGGGTCATGGGGACCGGCTCGGCCATGGGGCGCCATCATTACCCCAAGCTCCACGGCAGGCTAGAAAGTTCTTACTTCCCTTGCCTCCGGTGACGGGGAACGCTACTCGAGCAGTGGAAAAATGAAGCTTCTGACTATCGCCTCGGCAGCCGCATTCCTGCTCGCGCCCCTGCTGGCGTCCGGCTGCGCATCGAGCGAGGGTCAGGCGCAGACCGCGCTCGACTACACCGATAACGCCCGCCGGGACTACGAGGTCGCTCTCGAAGCGTACGAGGACAAGAACTGGGAGCTAGCGGACGAGCTGCTCAACGAGGTCAAGCGCAAGTATGCTTACAGCCGCTACGCGCGCCTCGCCGAGCTGCGCCTGGCCGACGCCAATTTCCAGCAGGAGAAGTTTGCCGAGGCCATCTCGGGTTACAAGGAGTTCGTGCACGACCACCCGAACGATCCGGAGGTGCCGTACGCGCGCTACCGCATCGCCAAGGGTGAGTACGACTCGGTCAGTCAGTCGATCATGCTGCCACCGCTCGAGGAGCGCGACCTGGCCTCGGTCAACGACGCGCTGAACACTTTGCGCAGCTACCTGGCCGACTATCCCAAGAGCGAGCACATCCAAGAGCTGCGCTACATGCTGGACGTGGTGCTCGGTCTCTTGGCGCGCCACGAGCTGTACGTGGCGCGTTACTACCTGGCCGAGGGGCGCTTCGACGCTGCCATCGCTCGCTGCGAATACGCGCTGAAGACGCTGAAAAGCTCCGGGCTCGAGCCGGAGGGGATGGTACTGCTCGGCGAGATCTACCTCAAGCAGAAGCGCAAGAAGGACGCGCGCGACGTGCTGAACAAGCTGCTCCAGCTCTACCCGGACAGCGCCTTCACGGTTCCGGCGCGCAATTTCTTGGCGCAGCTGGACGCGACATGACAGAGGGCGTGCTCTTGACCGAGGCCACGCCGTCGGTTCTGGTGGTCGACGACGAGAAGAACATCCGACGTACGCTGTCGATGGTGCTCGGTGGCGAGGGTTTCCGCGTGCTGGAAGCGGAAACGGCGGAGCGGGCGCTGGAGATCCTGGCAGACCCGGAGCAGCCGGTCGATGTCGCGATCTTCGACCTGAAATTGCCGGGAATGACCGGACTTCAGGCTCTGGAAAAGCTGCGCGCCGACGAGGCCACCAAGCACATCCCGGTGGTGGTGGTGAGCGGGCACGCTACGGTCCACGACGCGGTGCTGGCGATCAAGCTCGGAGCCAGCGACTTCTTCGAAAAGCCGCTTTCGCGCGAGCGCGTGCTGGTCAGCGTGCAGAACGCGATTCGCACCGCGCGGCTGTCTCGCACGGTCGAACGGATGCGCGTCGAGCTCGAGGCGCGCTACGAGATGATCGGCACCAGCGCGCCGATCCAGAAGCTCTTCGCCGACATCGACAAGGTCGCCCCCACCAAGGCCAGCGTGCTCATCACCGGTGAATCCGGTACGGGTAAGGAGCTGGTCAGCCGCGCCATCCACCGCCTGAGCCCGCGCAAAGACGCCCCGTTCATCAAGGTCAACTGCGCCGCCATCCCGCGCGAGCTGATCGAGAGCGAGCTGTTCGGTCACGAGCGCGGCTCGTTCACCGGCGCTCAGGGCCGAAAGCGCGGCTTCTTCGAGCAGGCGCACGGCGGCACGCTGTTCCTCGACGAAATCGGGGACATGGACTTGACCGCCCAGGCCAAGGTGCTGCGCGCGCTGCAAAACGGTGAGGTAGTACGGGTCGGCTCGGAGCACGTGATCCACGTGGACGTGCGTGTGCTGGCCGCGACCAACAAGGATCTGGCCAAGGCAGTCCAGGGCGGCAATTTCCGTGAGGATCTGTTCTTTCGCCTGGACGTGTTCCCGATCCGGGTGCCGGCGCTGCGCGAAAGACGCCTGGACTTGCCGCTCTTGGCCGACGCCTTCGTGTCGTCGTTCTGCCGGGAAAATGGCCTACGCGACAAGAAGATCGACCCGGGGGTTTACGAGGCGCTCGCCCGGCGCAAGTTTCCCGGAAATGTGCGAGAGCTGAAGAACGTGGTGGAGCGCGCGGCCATCTTGTCGAGCGACGTGATCACGGTCGCGGATTTGCCGGAGGATCCGCACCTGAGCCCGTTCGACGACGAGCCAGAGACGGAGGACGGCGCCAGCGCGACCGGCACTCCCCTGCCCTTGCCCGCCGCATCGCCAAGCGGTGCTCAGCTCACGCTGCGCGAATTCCGCGAAGGCGCCGAGCGCACCTACATCATCGATACACTCAAGCAGCTCGATTGGAACATCTCCAAGGCTGCCGTGTTGCTGGGTGTCGAGCGCACGAACCTGCACAAGAAGATCCGCGCTTACGGCATCAAGCGCGGCGACGCATGAGCTCGACGCGGCGCCGCGGCGGCCTGGTGGGAGAAGGTGTTGCAGACGCACTGTCGGCAGCGGGGCGCGCACCGAGCGTGCTGGCGCTCCACGGTTTTTCCGGAACACCGCAGGAGGTCGCGCTCGTGATCGAAGTGGCACGCGAGCTGGGCCTGGCTGCACGCGCGCCGCTCTTACCCGGCCACGGCCAACGCGTGGCGGACCTGGCGCCGTTGCGGTTCGCCGACTGGTTGGCGGCGGCGGACGAGCACTACCGAGAGCTGAGCCGAAACGGTCCGGTGGTGGTGGCCGGTTTGTCGATGGGTGCCGTGCTGAGCTTCGAGCTGGCTGCGCGTTACCCGGATATTACTGCTGGAGTGGTCGCGATGGCCAACGCCGTCTGGCTCCGTAGTCCATGGCCTGCGCTGGGCCTCAAGCTGGCAGATCGCTTGCGGATTCCTGACTTCTGGATGCCCAAGTCGGGTCCGGATCTGAGCGACCGCGTGGAGCGCGCCATCCATCTCACCTACAACGCGCAGCCGATGCGTGCGGCCATTTCTCTGCTGCGTGGGGGCGAGCGTATTTCAGCCGAGCTGCACCGAGTCAAGGCTCCCGCGCTGCTCCTGCACGGCGTCAAAGACGCCGTCGCGCCCGTTTCCAACGCCTGGCGCGTCGCCGTACGGCTCGGCAGCATCCGTAAGCGCACGGTGCTTCTGCCTCGTTCGAAGCACATCCTGACTCGCGACGTCGAGCGCGACACGGTGCGCAGTGAGCTGGTTTCATTCCTTCGCCAAGTCGCGCCTACATCGCCATAGCACCACGCAGATTGTACGAACTGATCACTAAGCACTGAGCACCAACCTGTGCATTGATGCTAGTCTCCTAGAGTCACCCTTTCTTCTTCGATGGGAGCCTCAAGATGACCGACCGGATGGCAGCGGCGTGCTGGTTGAGCTTGGCGCTGGCGCTGGGCAGCCTGAATTGCAGCGGTGAGCAGTTCATCAGCGCCGAGCCCGAGGGCAGCGGCGGCAGCGAAAGCGGCAGCTCGAGCAAGCTGCCACCGTCTACGACTGGCGGCGGTACGGTCGTTGTGCCGGGGCCAGGTGGTTCGATCGGCGGCAGCGGGCAGATGGTCGAGCCCGGCGACGTCACGCCACAGCCGAGCGGCGGCACTGGTAGCGGCACCGGCGGCGGGATGGGTCAGTCAGGTTCGGGGACGGAGCCCGATCCCCGCGAGCTGGTCACCATCGATTTGGTCGACTGCGGGCCGAACGCCTTCGGCACCGGCATCGTACCGACGCTGTACTCCACGCTGGATAGCGCCGTTGCCATCACCGAGCCGATGATCGGCGAGCTCGGTTTCGTGAGTAACGACGAGGGCGACTACCATGGAGACCACTGCAGCCTCGGGATCAACGTCGATCAGAGCTACGACTACATCAAGTATCACTACGCCGATAACGGAGTGAGCCACTACTCGCCGGTCGTGGGCTCGATGGACTTCTGGTACATGCCTTCGTACGAGCACACCGACGGCTTGAATCATCACCTCTTCGGGACAGCCAACTGGGCGACTGCGGGTGGCTTCCGTATGCGGAAGGCAGCCGAAAACAACGACAACGCCCTCCAAGTCATCGTCGCCAGCAGCACGCTCCAGACCATGGAGCTCAGCGTGCCGGCGGATCGGTACTCGCTGTCGCCGGGTGAGTGGACCCGAATCACGCTCATCTGGTACCTCGGCGCCGACATGCCGGAGCGCTTCGTCCGGCTGTTCATGGATGGGACGCTGGTCGGCGAGATCGAAGCGCCCAACTCCTTCTTCATGGCATCCGACGAAGGCGGCTACTTCACGCTCGGCGTCTGGGACTTCGGTGATCCCGAGCACGCCGCCGGAATCTTCGACGACTTCAAGGTCTTCGCGCGCGGGCCGTGAGCTCCCCCGCCTGTCCGCTGCGGCGCCCCCTTTCCCCAAACACAACTCGACTTACATTTGTAATCCAAGAGCGCCGCAAAGAAAAGGGCCCAAATGGAATTTGGCGTGTCCGAGCGTGGCTTCTTGGATTCAAAATGTAAGTCGAGTTGAGGGGGGACCAGGGGCGCCCTGGGGGCGACGCCGACCTCGGGCGGCAGGGAAGGAGTTGGCGGTGGGGGTTTGGGCTAGTGGCCGGTGCTGCCGTAGCCACCGGCGCCGCGTGAGGTTTCGGTGAGACTTTGAGTCTCCTCGATGGTTACTTGCTCGATACGGGCGATCACGATCTGAGCGATACGTGAGAGCGGCTCGACTGCGTAGGCTTCCTGCCCGTGGTTGATCAGGACGATGCCGACTTCGCCGCGGAAATCGGAGTCGATGGTGCCCGGGGAATTGACGATGCTGATGCCGTGCTTCAGCGCCAGCCCGGAGCGGGGCCGCACCTGCCCCTCGTAGCCCGCCGGGATCTCGAAAATCAGGCCGGTCGGGATCAGGCGGCGTTCACCCGGCTCGATACGCACGGCTTCCGGTAGCGCGGCGCACAGGTCGAGCCCAGCCGAGCCAGCCGTTTGGTAGGCGGGCAGCGGGACGGAAACGGCACCGACGCGGCGCAGGCGGAGTGTGGCGGGGCTGGTCATGAGATGGGGTTGGTGGAGGCGCTCGTGCTGGAGATCACGATGCGGTGGCGTTCGAAGATCTCGTCAGCCATTGCCGAGAGTTTCTGCGCCTCGCGTTGGATCTCCGGGATGTTTTGGTAGTGGGCGGAAGCCGAGACGTACCCGGAAAAGGCGCGATAGCTCTTGGCGACCTCGATCTCGTTGCCGATCTCCTTGCAGATCGCGATCGAACGCATGAAGTAGTCGACCGCCTTCACTTCGTGCCCGTCACCCCAGGCGCCGGCCCCGGTGACCTCACCCAGCGTGCGCAGCGCTACCGCCAAGTGCGGCTTACTGCGCACCTGGCCGAACAGATCGACCGAGCGTTTGATGCATTCGCGAGCCGCTTTCAAGTCGCCGCGCTCCAGGTAGGTCTTGGACAGGGCGCGCTTGACGTCTGCCAGGTGCAGTTTGTCCCCCAAGTCCTCGCAGAGTTGTTCGGCGCGCAGCAGCACTTCGATGGCCTTGAGGGTGTCGTGCGTGCGCAGGTGCGCCTCACCGATGTTGGCGAGCACCACCGCGATGCGGTTGTGCTCGCCCAGATCCTGAGCCAGCACGTGCGCCTCTTCCAGCAGCTCGAGCGCCTGCGGGTGCTCGCCCTGGTCGAGCGCCAGCTGACCGAGATCGTTCAGGCTCTCGACGATACCCATCGGATCCGACAGCTCGCGCCGGATTTTGAGCGCGGCCTCCAATGCTTCGCGCGCCTGTGCCTCCTGGCCGTGATCGCGCCAGACCAGACCGATGTTGTTCAGGCTCAGCGCGATCGAGCGGCCGTCGCCGAGCGCCTTGCGCATGTCCAGGCCGCGCCGCAGCTCCTCGAGCGCCAGCTGGTATTCGCCGCGCATCCACAACAACTTGCCGATGTCGTCGTGGCACGACGCGATACCGCGCGTATCGCGCGCGCGCTCGAACAGGGTGAGCGACGTCTCGAGGTGCTCCTGCGCCAGTGAAAGGGAGCCGGTATCGCGATGCACCCGGCCCATGCGGTTGTGCGCGGCTCCACCCTTGCCGTGCAGTCCCAGCCGGAACGATAGCTCGAGCATCTCGCGGAAGGTCGCCAGCGCCTCGTCGGTGCGCCCCAGCAACAAGAGCACGTCGCCCATGTCGTGCAGCGCGTCGATACGCCGGCGCGCGTCGTCGCTGCCCAGTAGTGTTAGCCCCTTCTGGTAGTATTCGTGAGCTTTTTTGGCGGCAAAATGCTCGCGCGCCACGGTGCCCGCTTCCAGATAAATGAAGGCGGCGCGCGTCAGGGAGCCCGCATGCTCGAGGTGCCGCGCCAGCACCGCCAGGTACTCTTCCTGGCTGCGCACCGCCTCTTTTTGGGACAGAAAATCGGCGATGGTCTGGTGGTAACGGCGCAGCGCGGCCGGGCTGGTAAGCTCGGCGATCTTCTCACGCTCGCGGTTGTGCTTGAAGATGTACTCTTCATCCTCGGTGAAGGCCGAGTCAGGCAAGCGCAGCAGATAGTCGCGCTCCACTAGGCTCGACAGCAGCCGCCGAATCTTGGCCACGTCTTCGGCCGGCGAATCGGTCCAGTAGTCGGGCGCCTTGGCATCCAATCGCCCCAGCGCGATCAACGCACCCAGCCAGAACACACTCCCGACCGCAGCTGCGTGCTCGAGCACGCGGCGCTCGTGCACCGAAAGTGCCGACAAACGCGCCAGCACGGCGTCATCGACCGTGAGTGGCAACCTCGCGCTCTGCAGGCGATCGAGATCGACCAGCCAGCGGCGCTGCCCGATGAGCTCTGGTTTGGCTTCCACGAGCACGCCAGCCTCGAAGAACACCCGCACCATGGCCTCCATCAAGCCCGGCGTGCCTCCGGACATGCCGAGCGCCGCATCGAGCAACTGCTGCGGCGCCCCGCCTTCGCAGTGGCTCAGCAGCTCGCGTAGGATGCGTGTGGCGCTTTCCGCCGAAACCGGGCCCAGCTCCAGCACCTCGTGGCGAGCGCCCCCCAGCTCGCGAAAGCCCTCATAGCGGCTGAGCAGCTCGGCGCGCGTCAGACAAATGAGCAGCACGGGGCCGCGCCCGTGCTCGAGCAAGTGCCCGATCAGCTCGAGGGAGTCACCATCGGAAGCGTGTAGATCTTCGAGCACCACGCACAGCGGCTTGCGGACCGCATCGGTCTCGAAGAAGCTGCGGACGACCGAGCGCCTGAGCACCCGCGCTTGAGCCGCGTCCTCGGCCAGAACCCGTGTGAGCGGCGTTTCCGGGAAAAGAATGCCCATCAGTGAGCCCAGCAGAAAGCACACGTCGCCGACGCGGCGATCGTCGAGCACTGAGGCGACCTCGGTGCGGATACGCTCGACCGAGCTCTCGCGAACCTCGCCGTCCTGAATACCGAACCGCGCGCGCAGCAGTCGCTCGATCAGGCCATGGCTCAGCGCGGGCGGGCGAACCCGGGCCTGCAGCACCCGAAAAGCTCCTGGCCGCTCGCTCAGGAACTGCGCCAAAAACTCTTCGACGATGCGCGCCTTGCCGATGCCGGGCCCACCCACCAAGGTCACGGTGTGGACCTCGCGCTGATCCAGCGCGCTTTCAGCAGCTCGCCGTAGCGCTGCCAGCTCCAGCTCGCGGCCGACGAGAGGGGCGCGGAGCTCCGGCGGCGGCGGCGGCTGGCTCATGGGGGCCGATGCTCGCTCGATCGATCCCCCAGCCTCAAGCCCAGAGAGGGGGTGGAAGGGCGAAAATCCCTGCCTGCTCCTTGCACTACGGCCCAGCATGATCGAGTCTCCGCCGATCTTTGCTAGAGTCACGGTTTCCAGTGGCACTGCCCGAACGCAATCCAACCCAAACCGATAGCGCGGAAAAGCGCTCCGTCGGTCGGGGTCTTTTCAAGAAGTGCGCTGGCTGCGGGCAGGTGCTCAGCGCGCCGGAGCTCGCGGCCAAGCTGCACGTCTGCCCAGCCTGTGGTCATCACCATCGCATGAGTGTTGCGGAGTGGCGCGCGCTCTTGCTCGACGAGGGCAGCTTCGAGGTTTGGGATGATCACATCGTGCCGGCAGATCCGCTGCTGTTCGTGGATGACAAGCCCTACCCGGAGCGCGTGGCGCGCGCACAAAAGCAAACCGGCGTGACCGAGGCCATTCAAGTTGGTCGCGCCAAGCTCGAGGGGCTGTTCGTTGCGATTGGGTTCTTCGACTTCTCGTTCATGGGAGGCAGCATGGGCTCGGTGGTCGGCGAGCGACTGACGCGGCTGTTCGAGCGCGCGGCCGACACGGGCCTGCCGGTGATTCTACTGCACGCTTCGGGCGGCGCTCGCATGCAGGAAGGCATCCTGAGCTTGATGCAGATGGCCAAATCGGTTGCGGCGCTGGCGCGCTTTCGTGAGCGGAAAAAGCCGTACATCAGCGTGCTCCTCGATCCGACGACCGGCGGCGTGGCGGCCAGCACCGCCTTCCTCGGCGACATCAACCTGGTCGAGCCGAACTCGCTGGTTGGTTTTGCTGGCCCGCGCGTCATCGAAGCTACGATTCGAACCACCCTGCCGGCAGGCTTCCAGCAGTCCGAGTTCTTGCTGAGTCACGGCATGGTCGACGCCATCGTCCCGCGTACGGAGATGAAGAAGAAGATCGCCAGTTTGCTCCTGCACCTAGGGGTCGAGGCCCCTTGAGCGATCTGAAATCGACGCTGGAGCGCTTGTACGCGCTGGCGCTTCACGGGCGAATGCTCGGGCTGGAGCGAGTCCAGGCTGCTTGCGACAAGCTCGGCAATCCGGAGCGCGCCTTTCAGAGCGTGCATGTAGCGGGCACCAACGGCAAAGGCACGGTCACGGCTTTCGTCGGCTCGATGGCGCGCGCCGCCGGCCAAAACGTGGGCGTCTACACTTCCCCGCACCTGTGCCGTTTCGCCGAGCGCATCAACATCGGCGGCGCGCCGATCGAAGACGACAAGCTGGTTTCTTATCTGAACCAGGCCATGGACACCGGCCCGGATCTGACCTTCTTCGAGGTCGCGACCGTGGCGGCGTTCCTGGCGTTTCGAGACGCCAAGGTGGAGCTGGCCGTGCTCGAGGTGGGCCTGGGCGGCAGGCTCGATGCCACGAACGTGATTCCTCCGCCGCGTGCGGCGGCCATCACGCGCGTCGCCTACGACCACATGGCGGAGCTCGGAGACTCGCTCACGAAGATCGGTTGGGAGAAGGCCGGCATCATCAAGCCTGGCTCTGCCGTCGTGCTCGGCAAGCTGCACCCGGATGCGCGAATCGAGGCCGAGAAGCGCTGCGTCGAGGTCGGCGCGCGGCTCGTGCCGCTGGGCAGCCCGGAGCCGGTACCAGGCGCGCCGCTCGCCTACCCTCGTGTGGCGCTGGTCGGCTCCAACCTGGCCGTGGCGGTTACGATTGGACGTGAGCTGGGTTACTCGCCAGAAGTGCTCGCCAAGGGTGTCGAGCAGACGGTATGGCCCGGTCGCAACGAGCTGCTCCACCGCAATGGACAAGAGCTGACGCTGCTCGACTGCGCGCACAATCCCGACGGCGCGGTGGCGCTGTCGCATGCGCTGGACCCGAGCGTGCTCGGCGAGATCGAGTCGCGCAAGGAGATCGCGCTGGTGTTCGGGGCGATCCAGAGCAAGAACTGGAAAGCCATGCTCAAGCGCCTCGAGTCGGTGGCCGGGCATCGCGTGTTCGTGGCGCCGCCGGTGCGCCGTGCGGTCGATCCGTACGAGATGTCGGCAGTCCATGCCGGCGAGGTCG
The DNA here is from genome assembly GCA_035281385.1 of Polyangiaceae bacterium. Classification (GTDB taxonomy): domain Bacteria; phylum Myxococcota_A; class Polyangia; order Polyangiales; family Polyangiaceae; genus PMG-095. The sequence goes on along the minus strand of DATEDZ010000378.1, from coordinate 15,456 downwards.
CCGAGGGCGTACCCGACGCGCTGGCGCGCGCCCGAGCCTTGGTCGGCCAGCGTGGCCTTGTAGTGGTGACCGGCTCGATCTTCCTGGTTGGCGCGGCGCGCGCGTCGCTCTTGAACCTTCCTACCGATCCCGCGATCGACCTGTAACCCGATGCCGTCGGTCGAGCACATCATGAGCGAACGTAAGCTTTTTGGTACCGACGGCATCCGTGGTCGCGCCAACGTGGATCCGATGACGCCAGAGCTCGCGCTGCGGCTGGGGCGCGCGATCACGCTGGTGGCGCGCCGAGGCAAGTCACGAATCCCGCGCATCGTGATCGGCAAGGACACGCGCATCTCCGGCTACATGCTGGAAACTGCGATTGCGGCTGGCATCTGCGGTGCGGGCGGGCGGGTGCTGCTCTCGGGCCCCATTCCCACGCCGGCCGTGGCCAACCTGACCCAGAGCATGCGAGCGGACGCGGGCGTGGTGATCAGCGCCAGCCACAATCCGTTCGCGGACAACGGCATCAAGCTGTTCGGCCCCGACGGCTTCAAGCTGCCGGACAACGAGGAAGCAGCGATTGAGGCCCTGCTGGCCGACCCCAAGCTCGAGTCCGACGGCAAGACGGGCGGCGCGGTGGGACGGGCGGAAAGGCTCGACGATGCCAAGGGGCGTTATATCGTTTTTGCCAAGAACACCTTCCCCAAGGAGCTCACGCTCGACGGGCTGAAGATCGTGGTCGACGCCGCCCACGGGGCTGCCTACCGCGTGGCGCCCGCGGTGTTTGCCGAGCTCGGCGCCGAGGTCATTCCGCTCGGCTGCAAGCCCAATGGCGTCAACATCAACCGCAATTGCGGCGCCCTGCACCCCGAGCACACGGCCAGCGAAGTGAAGAAGAAGAAGGCGCACCTGGGCGTGGCCCTCGACGGCGACGCCGACCGCGTGATCTTCGTCGATGAGGGCGGCGCGATCGTGGACGGTGACGCCATCATGGCTCTGTGCGCCACGCGCATGCACAAAAGCGGCAAGCTGGCCAAAGGCAAGCTGGTCACGACGGTCATGAGCAACATGGGCCTGGAGCGGGCGCTCGAGCGCGTCGGCGGCGATGTGGTCAGGACGGCGGTCGGAGACCGCTACGTGGTGGAGGCGCTGCGTGGTGAGGCACTGAGCTTTGGTGGCGAGCAGTCTGGCCACCTGATCTTCATGGAACATGCGACGACCGGCGACGGCCTGGTCGCGGCGCTGCAGGTGCTGGCCATCATGGTGGCCGAGCAGGAGCCGCTGAGCGAGCTATGCCACGTGATGGAGCGCGTACCGCAGGTGCTCGAAAGCATTCAGCTTCCCGCGCGCCGCCCACTCGACCAGATGCCCGAGCTCTCCTCGCGCATTGGCGCCGCGGAAAAGCAACTAGGCCGTGAAGGTCGCGTGCTGGTGCGCTGGTCGGGCACAGAAGCGAAGCTCCGCTTGATGGCCGAAGGCCCCGACCGCGACGTCTTGAAGTCGCTGGTCGACGAGATGGCCGACGCCGCCCGCAAGGACACCGCCGCCAGCGGCTAGCTCATGGCTGCGGGCCTCATTCCAGCACAGATTGTCGACGTCGGGCAGATTCGCCTAGAGCACATCTCATAACCTCAACTGCGAGGAGCGAACGCGACGAGCCGCGTGGGGTGGGGCCCGCTGAACCGGAGTGGACGGAGTCCAGCTAGCTGGACGGAGTCCACGGAGGTCTACGGCCCGAGCCGAAGGCGAGGGAGCGCCGCAGGCGCAGTGAATTCATTTCAGCGGGGCGGGGAGGCGCGTGCCTCCCCGCGAGACAAGAACTAGAGAACCCATCTCAGTTATGAGATGGGCTCTAGCCGCGTTTGGCCAGTAGCTCCTGCAGTCGTCGTTCCACGTCGGCGCGCAGCTGCCGCTCGTGCTCCGCCGCCGCTCGCTCGTGCTCCGCCGCCGCTCGCTCGCGCTCCGCCGCCGCTCGCTCGCGCTCGGCGGTCGCCTGAAGGCGCTCGGCTTCCGTGAGCCACCGTCGAGTACCCGCTCGATCTTCGGCGATGACCAAGTCACGCCCCTCGACCATCAGCCACGCCTCGAGCTGCTGACTGAACACCGGATCGCTGCCAAAGTGTACCCGCTCGAACGTGCCGGTCGCGTCGCGACGCCAGAGCTGAAGCGGAGCCGGACCACCGAGCGACCGCGGACCGTACAGCAGTCCATCGAACACCAGCAGCTCCGGCGTACCGAGCGCGGCGTAGCGCTCCTGAATCGCCGTATAGTCCTTATAGGGGTGCGAAGCGCTCACCACCTCCACACAGAAACGAGGGGGAACGTGGCCCGGTTTCCACAAGCAGAGTGAGGACAAGTCGTCGTCGAAAGCCTCCGGCGCGGGATCCAGCACGCAAACATCTGGATCGATGCCGGTTCTCGGGTACTGCTCGAGCCAGCGCACCGCCAAGTTTCGCGCAGCCCGCACGCGCCCTGGTCTCCCCTGCGCCCACGCGATCGATAGCAAGTAGATCCTCAACACCGCTGCGTCATGCGCCGTCGACTCAGGCACCGGTCCCTCCGGAATGACCCACGCTTCGGGATTCGGTCGAACCGGATAGCGAATCGAAACGCTCGCACCGACGAACATATCCCCAACTATAGCTTGCATGGGCCACCGCACCCGAATGCGAGCGTCATGCCTACAGCCAACACCTCGAAAACCCCCACGAACCAAACGCTGCCGCAACCACCTCACCCTGGCCGCCGATGGCGCGCCGGCGGCCATCAGCCAACGCGAGCGCCTGAAGGCTCGTTGCCGCCGCCCGCAGGGCCAGGCGCTCCTGCGTGGGGGCAGTTACTCAAGTCGGCGCCTGGAGGCCCCTCGGCGCCCGCCTGGCGACAACGTGCTCCGGGTGCTGCACAGGCGACTGAACAAAGTGGTCTCTCGTGTCACGCTGCGGCAGCGAACGCGTTCTGAGTATCCGGAGCGCGCTCTTGAGCGGCCTGTGAGCTGACGCGATAGTCGCGGGGTGACTGAGCTCGCGACTTTCAGCCCAGGCCCTGCGAGCGGCACGTCCCCGGAGCCCTGAACGGGAAGTCGCGGCGGGTGCTCACTTCAGTCGCGCTCGAGTCCCTGGTGACACCGCCGCCAGTGGCTAGCGCCTCCTACTCCTCGAAGCAGGGGCACTCGAACGTGGGGTCGTCGGCCAGCAATGTCGCGGGCGCGTCACCGCAGGATACTCCGGAACCCTCCGGCTTGGGCGTGAGCTTGTAGACGATAGGGGCATAGGCATACGAGCTCGCGTCCCCGGCCATCAGCGAAGCGCAGCTTGGCTGCTCCAGTTCCCTGCCGCAGCTGGAAAAGTCCGTCCAATGGTCGGAATGGGGCAAGAAGCCCGGGCTGCACACACCGATCTGGATGTCGTGATGTGTGCAGTCATACCGGCCCGTGTCGTACTCCATGATCTGGCGCGGGGGGCAGCGGATCGCGAGCGCCATAGCTTGGGGATTTTCAGCGATGTCGTGCGTTTCGCACAACGTGTCGCTGTCTACGCGCGCAACCAGCGACTGTGTGGGGTTGACGTACGATGCACTGATCGTGACGTAGACGCTGGCTGGTCGCTTTCCGTCGCCGAGCTCGGAACAATCGAGCTGAATGGCGAGCGGCAGCAAGTCGCCTAGCGGATGCATCAGGTTGGGCGGCGCCGGTGTCATGACCGGAGCAGGCGGTGGGCTCTGCTGCTCCCACTCGGGCCGGTCGCAGCCGCCTACCAGCGTCAACGTGAGCGCGGATACCAGTACCTCCCGGAGCATCCACTTTAGCCTAGCGCAATGTGACCCCTACCGCCTGGACCGCAGCCTGAACGGGAATTCACTGCGAGTGCTCGTGTCGGCTGCGGGAAACTTCATCTTCTGGAACGTGCGCACCAGGCAGGATTCGAGCGCGGCGTTGGCGACGCTCGAGTCGATGACATTGACGTCGTCTACGGCCCCGCTCGGGGAGATCTGGAACGAGATCGTCAGGCTGCCGCGAGTGGCCTCGGCGATCACCGCGCAGCCCTCGATCACTTTCATCTTGGCCTGAACGACCTCTTGGATTTCCTGTTGGCTCAGGCCCTGCGGCGCGAGAGTGGCTGGCTGCGAAGGAGCCGCGCCCGCGCAACCAAGCGCAACCCAGCCGCCGAAAAGGAGCGCTCGCATTCGCCCGTGGCTCAGCCGAGCTTCTGCGCGGTGGCGATGACGGTCTCCGGGGTCATGCCGAGCTCTTTCATGACGGTGCCGCCGGGCGCCGACATACCGAAGCGGTCGATGCCGACGACCGCGCCGTCCAGGCCGACGTAGCGGTCCCAGGTGCGGCTCACCGTGGCTTCGATGGCGACACGCTTGCGGCAGGCCGCGGGCAGCACCTCTTCGCGATACGAGTCCGGTTGGCGCTCGAAGCGGGCAAAGCTCGGCAGGCTGACGACGCGCGTGCCGGGGCCGAGCTTTTCAGCGGCCTTGAGCGCGTGCTGCAGCTCACTGCCGGCCGAGAGCAGGATCAGCTCGAGCTTGCCGGTTTCCTTCTTGGCGACGTAGCCGCCTTTGAGAGCACCTTCACGACGCACCTTGACTGGAATCTCGGTGAGCAGCGGCACGGCTTGCCGCGTCAGGGCGATGAGCGTCGGGCCGTCGGTGCGATCCAGCGCGGCCACGAAGGCGCCCGCGGTCTCTTCCGGATCCGCAGGTCGAATCACGTCGAGATTCGGGATCACGCGCAGCGCGGGAATGGTTTCGACCGGCTCGTGCGTCGGGCCGTCTTCACCCACGCCCACGCTGTCGTGCGTGAAGATGTAGATGACCGGCAGGTGGCTGAGCGAGGCCAGTCGGATGGCGGCGCGGCAGTAGTCGGCGAACACCAGGAAGGTGGCGCCGCTCGGCCGGAAAATGCCGTGGGCCGCGACGCCGTTCAGGATCGAGCACATGCCGTGCTCGCGGATGCCGAAGCGTATGTTGCGGCCCGAACGATGACCAGGCTTGAAGTCGTTGTCGCCGGTCTTCAGGTCACCGATGTAGTTCAGGGTCGAGCCGTACAGATCGGCACTGCCGCCGATGAGTAGCGGATTCTTGGCGGCGAGCGGCTGCAGCACGTCTTGCCCCGCCTTGCGCGTAGCGACCTTGGTGTCGGCCGGAAACTCCGGGATTGCGGCGAGAAGCTCTGCCACATCAGGCGTCTTCTGTTTGGTGTCTGCCGCTAGGGTGTGCGCGGAGGCCCGCGTCGTGCCCAGCTCTTCGGCGAGCTTTGGATTCTTGGCCTGCCAGGCCGCAAACTTCTTGCTCCACTCGGCGTAGGCCAAGTCGAGGCGCTGTCCGTGCGCGGCGAAGTAGCTCTTCACCTCGCCCGAAACGTAGAAATGCTCGTCGGGCAGCCCCAAGCCCTTGCGGGCGGCATCGGCGAACTTGGCGCCGCCTTCACCGTGCGCCTTCTGAGTGCCGGCTACCTCCGGAATACCCTTGCCGATCAGCGTCTTGGCGATGATGAGCTGCGGCTTGCCGCTGCCCGCGTTTTTGGCGCGCGTGTAGGCAGCCAAAAATACGTCCATCTCGTGGCCATCGACAGTCTGCACGTCGAAACCCAGCGCCTCGAAGTGCTTGGCGGTGTCCTGGCTCTGCGTTTCCTTGGCCATGGCGTCGAGCGTCACGGCGTTCGAGTCGTAGATCAGGATCAGGTTATCGAGCTGCTGGTGGCCGGCAAACTCGACCGCCTCGAGTGCCACACCTTCTTGCAAGCAGCCGTCACCCGCCAGGCACACGATATGATGATCAAAGATGGTGTGCTCGGCGGTGTTGAAACGCGCCTCGGCCATTTTGGCCGCCACGGCCATACCCACCGAGTTGGCAACGCCCTGCCCGAGCGGGCCCGAAGTGGTTTCCACCCCGTCCGGTGTCAGCATCAGCTCCGGGTGACCGGGCGTCTTCGAGCCGAGCTGGCGAAAACGTTTGACTTCCTCGAGCGGAAAGCCCGCGTAGCCGCTCAGGTGCAGCCAGCCGTATAAGAACATCGAGCCGTGGCCCGCCGAGAGCACGAAGCGGTCGCGATTCAGCCACTCCGGATGCTTCGGACAATGCTGAAGCGCGTGCCCGTACAGCACCGCCCCGATCTCCGCGCAGCCCAGCGGCAGCCCCAAGTGCCCGCTCGAGCAGGCATGCACCGCGTCAATCGCTAGGCCCCGCGCAATTGTCGCGGCTTTGGTCAAAACCTCGTTGTTTAGCTCGCTCGTCATGTTGCTAAGCCGCCTTTATCGGCCGAAAGGCGGCCGGACGCAACAGCCGCGCGGCGTAGACCCAGAGCGATGACCGGGGGCTTTGCGCGCGCCAGTCGCGGCGCTGAGGTCAGACGGCGCGCAGCGCTGCGATCTCGTCAACCTTCGTCCATGGGACGAGGTCGTGGCCGCGCAGCTTGGTCCGCTCGCGGCCGAAGTGGACCAGCGCCCCGAGCTGGGCGCGGCGCGACGCCAGGGAGGTGAACGCCTCGAGCCCGTCGAGGTGAGCCACCCGTGGGCTTGTCGTTGCCTTTATCTCGATCGGGAACAGCTTCGCCCCGCGCTCGACGACGAGATCTATCTCCAGCCCGTCGTGGCTCCGCCAGTAGAACAGGTTGTCGGCGGCCCGCCCGGCGCCGCGCTCGGCCTTGATCGCCTCGCTGACGACCCACGTCTCGGCCAGCGCGCCCCACGCGGGGTGATTGCGGAGGTCGTCCGGGCCGGCGATAGCCAAGAGCCGGGAGGCCAGACCGGTATCGAGGAAGTAGAGCTTGGGGTGCTTCACTATCCTCTTGCCGAGGTTGGCATGGTGAGGCGGCAGCAGGTGCACCACGTACCCGGCGACGAGCACGGACAACCAGCCGCGCACGGTCTTGGCGTCGATTCCCAGCTCCGCGCCCATGCTCGCGAGGTTCACGATCTGGCCGGTCCGCGCGGCGCATAGGCGCAGGAACGCCGCGAAGCGGGTCAGGTCACGAATGGCCGCGAGCGTGCGCACGTCGCGCTCGACGTATGTCGCGACGTAGTCGGCGAGCCAGCGGCCCGGTTCGACGGCGCGATCGTAGAGCGGCGGATACCCTCCCTTCCAGATCGCTTCGGCCGCCGACGCGGGCGCCCGGTGCGCGGCGGAGAGCTCGCCGTAACAGAACGGCATAAGCTCGAGCCGTGCGACGCGGCCCGCGAGGCTCTGGGAGACCTTGTCCATGACATCGAGTTGCTGTGAGCCGGTCAGTATCCAGCGGCCCATGCGGCCGTCCTCGTCGACGATGCCCTGCAGCCAGCGAGGCAGCTCCGGGCAGCGCTGGATCTCATCGACGACGGCGCCGTCGGGGTATCGGCCGAGCCAGGCGCGCGGATCCGCCTGGAAGGCCCCCTGTTCCAGCGGATCCTCGACGCTCACGTAAGGGAGGCGGGCGAAAGCGGCGCGAGCCAGCGTCGTCTTACCTGCCTGCCGCGGCCCCGTCACAGCGACCACCGGGTAACCACGAGCGACTTCGAGGGCAATGGGGTGGAGCCGCCTGGAAATCATAGGGGGCATTAGTATTCCTGAAAATCAGGATATGTAAATCCTGTTTTTCAGGAAATAGAGGATCGATCACCGAAGGCCCGCACAAACCCCGGCCGCAGGGCACCCGCGACACTCCGGGCTTGTGACCCCAAGAGGTGGGGCGCGCTCGCACCTTTTTTACTCGCTAAGAGCGACGAGGGGCACGGGCGTGAGACACTCACGAGAGTGGCGCGTGGGCTCAGCTTGCTCCTGGCGTATGCCGCCGTCGCCTGCACCGGCGACATCATTGCTCCGGGCGGCAGTCCATCCGAAGGCGCCGCCGGAGGATTGGGCCCCGCGCAGGCTGGTACGGATCCCACAGATCCGCGGCTCGAGGCGCGCGTCTGGCGGCTCACGCCGGCGCAGTACAACGCCGAAGTCCAGCTAGCCTTTCCGGGCGCGCCCGAGGTCGAGCTGCCGGTGGGCGGGGCCGAGTACGGGCTAACCAACATTGCCGCCTCGGCCCGCATCGATACCGGCAACGCGACTCAATTCAGCGAGGCCGCGCGCACGATCGGCTCCTGGGTAGCGGCGCAAGGCGCCGCAGCCGCACGCTGTGCGACGCCTGGGACGAGCGAGTGCGTCGATGCGCTGCTCGACTGGTTTCCGGAGGCGGCATACCGCAGGCCGCCGACGCCGCAGGAGAAGGCGGAGCTCCGCGCCGTGTACGACGACTTGGTGGGCACGTATGGCGCGGAGTGGGCGCTCTCGGCGGTGGTGCGCAGCGTGCTGCTCGCGCCCCAGTTCTTGTATCGCACGGAGGTTGGTCCGAGCGGCACGGGCATAGTCCAGTTGGACGACTACGAGATCGCATCGCTCCTCTCGTTCTCGCTCCAAGACCGGGGCCCCGACCAGGCGCTGCTCGATGAAGCTAAAGCAGGCAAGCTGCGCGACCCGGCGATCCGCGAGACGCAGGCACGCCGGCTCATGGCCAGCTCGAGCGCCATTTGGCAGCGCTTCTTCTGGGAGTGGCTGGAGATGTCCACGCTCGAGAGCCAGGGCAACGAGACTGGCCTCGATGCAGCGCTGGTGGCGGCGCTCGAAGACGAGTACCGCACGTTCGTGGGCAACATCGTCGTGAAGAATCGCGGCAAGTTGTCCGACCTTCTGACGTCGACCGGAACGTGGGGCACGCCGGCCGTCGCCGAGTACTACGGCGTGAGCCATCCAGGTAGCGGAGTGGCGGCGATCGAGCTCGACCCCGCCGAGCGCGCAGGACTCTTGACGCTGGGCGCCTGGCTCGTGTCGCACGGTAAGAAGGGGCGAGACAACGTGGTGCGGCGCGGCATGGGGGTCTACCGCGACGCCATGTGTCGGGACATCAAGCCGCTCAACATCGATTTGGTGGCCGCGGAGCGAGAGCTGGTCGGCGCGGATGCGACGATCAAGGAGATCGCCACCGCGCGCAGCAGCAACGCGACCTGCGGAGCCTGCCACGCCACGTCCGATCCCGTTGGGCTCTCGTTCGAGAGTTTCGGCGGTGACGGGCGCTATCAAACCACGTACGCCGATGGCAAGCCCGTCGACGCGGCCGTGGTCTGGAACAACGTGCCCTACGAGAGCGCCGTGCAGATCTCGGTCGCGCTAGCCAACGACGAAGCCTTCCAGCAGTGTCTGGTGCAACGCTTCGGTCATTTCCTGCTGGGCGCTGATTTCGGCGCGCCGCTCACGGTACGCGCTTCAGGCGCGGCCTACCAGGCCTTCAAGGACAGCGCGGGAGCCTTCGAGGAGCTCCTCGTTGCCATCGCGGGCGACCCGACCTTCATCGAGAGGAGGAAGTAGTCATGCTCACTCGGCGTCGCGTCGTCTTGGCAGGTTCCGCCGCGCTCACCGGGCTCGTGCTCGGCGAAAAGCGCGCGGCGCGCGGCCAGGTGCCCGCGGGCCCGGTTCGCTTCCTCGCCGTGCGCACACCGCATGGGGTCGATCGCGATTTCTGGATCCCGCGAAACCCCGACGGCAGTCAGCCCAAGACGCAGGACGAGGCACTTTCCGGCCTCAGCTTCGAGTACGAAAACTCGATCCTGAGCCCTATGATGCCGTGGCGGGACCAGATCACGATTCTCGACGGCCTGGACAGCGAGTGTACCAAGCAAGCGACCCGTCCCGGCCTCAACCCGAATCACGGTCACAACGAGCAGGGCACGATGCTCACCGGGGCTCAGGCGCCGGCGAATCGCGAGGGGAACTTCGACAACCATCCGTCGCTCGACTTCTACCTCCACGGTCTGCTCGGCGCCCCCGTGCTCCCCACCGCGAGCGTTTCAGGCGCCGGCACCTGGAAGTGCATGAGCTTCGACTCCGCCGGCATCGGTCGCGAGCCGGAGACCAACCCGGCTGAGCTGTTCCGGCAATGCTTCCCGGCTGATTTCACACCGCCCGATCCGGGCGTTGCGCCAGTTGACTATGCGGACGGCGAGAACCGGATCATCAGCGTCGGTCAAGCGCAGCTCAGCGCGCTCGAGGCGCGGCTAACGGGCGTCGAGAAGGACAAGATCGCCGCCCACCGGGAGGCGATGAAGGCTCTGCTCAAGACGCCCGGTGCTATGCTGCCGCTGGGTCAATGCACCACCCGTGGCAGTGAGTTGCCGGAAAATCGCGGCGACCTCGCTGACTACACCCAGGTCCAGCCCGTCGCTCGAGCGCACGCAGCGGTGATCGCTCAGGCGTTCGCTTGCGGCCGCGCGACGTGCGCCACGCTCCGCATCCTGGACGACTACCCCAACTTCTACACCGAGGTCCCGGAGGTCCAGGCGTCGGGCGCGGCGCAGATCTACGGCAATGATTACCGTTTCCACGAGAACCTCGTGCACGACTACTGGGGCGCGCAGGGGGCCACGCTCGAGACGCTACGCAAGGGCTATACGGCGGGCTTGCGCTGGGCTGCCGGACACTTCGCCGCGGTGCTCGAAGAGCTCGCCGCCGTGCCGGACCCCTTCGACCCCACCGGTGGCAGCGTGCTGGATAACACGGTCATTTTCTGGCACAGCGAGTTCGGCCATTTCGGCCACGACAATCAGCACATGCGCCACCCCGCCGTCATCGCCGGCGGTGGCGGCCGGACACTGCGCCTGGGTCGCTACCTGCGCCTCCGCGACATCGAAGGCGACGTCCGCGTCCCCCACAACAAGCTCCTCGTCAGCATCGCCCACGCCGTCGGCCGCACCGAGCTCAACTACTTCGGCGACCGCGATCTGGCGGGTCGACCCGAATACCAAGGTCCGCTCGAGCCACTCATGGCGTGAGCAGCCTCTGGCGGCGTGCCGGGCTGGCTTGACACTGTGACCATGCAGTGCAAAATGCAATGCATGGCTGAGCGCGCTGATGCACAACTCACGTTCCGGCTTCCGCAGAAGGCAGCCACCGAGCTGACGCGGATCGCCAGTCGTCGCGGCCTTCAGCGCTCCGACTTGTTGCGGCAGGTGGTCGAACAGCTCGTTGCCGACGAAACCACCGTCAGTCGACCCTTCGAACGCGTGAAGGATCTCATCGGGGTCCTCAATTCCGGGCGGCCTGACCTGGGCAGTGACCATCGGCGTCACCTGAAGCTCGGATTCGGGCGTGGTCGCTGAGCTGCTGCTCGACACAGGCCCGCTCGTTGCCCTGCTCGACTCGGCGGAGCGACGCCATGGGGACTGCGCGGCCGCGTTCTCGGCATGGAGCGGCGCTGTCGTAACGACGGAGGCAGTGGTGACCGAAGCCGCGTACCTGCTCGCGTCGGCCGGCGCGGATGGTTCTATTGCGCTCGAATTCTGCCTGCGTGGAGGCGCGATCGTCAAAGCGTGGACTGACGCGCGTGCCGCCCGCGCGGGCGAGCTGATGCGAAAGTACCACGACATTCCGATGGACTACGCCGATGCGTCGTTGGTAGCCCTGGCCGAGGAGTTGGGAACGCCCAACGTGCTTACCCTCGACCTCAGGGGATTCAGAGCATATCGCTGGCGAGCCCGGCGGGCGTTTCGCATCTATCCGTCTTAGCCGAAGGGGCCGCGGACCGCGCGGCGCGCCGAGGGCGGAAGCGGGGCCAACGCGATGCGCAAAAGCCGTTCGGGGCCGGGCTGAAACTGCTCGGTCGAAAGCGCCGGGCGCAAGCTGTACTTCAGCAGCGTTTCGCGACCTGGGTCGTCAAAGGCGAGGGCCGCGTCCCCCACAACAAGCTACTCGTTAGCATCGCCCACGCCGTCGGCCGCACCGAGCTCAACTACTTCGGCGACCGCGATCTGGCGGGTCGACCCGAATACCAAAGGTCCGCTCGAGCCACTCATGGCGTGAGCGGCGCCTGGCGGTCCCCACTGCCCTGCGGCGCGCGGGGCGTAGGTAATAGATTGTCCGGCTGGCTACCACGACACAGTCATCATGTGGTTTCCAGCACGGTTCGCGGCTCGGGCGGTTGCAATCGATGACCAGCCGCGTGGTACGCTGGGCCAGCTCGCGATGCGATGGTCACTGAGGGACTTGGAAGAGTGGCTCTTGATCGGGTCCACGCTGGTCGAGGGTTCCACGCTCTCGGAGGGACAGGCGCGCGAGGTACTAGCCGGTCGCACCGTGAGCGGACACCCGGTGCGTGAAGCTCGAGAGCTCCTCAACTATCGCGCCGGCACGGCTTGGTTGATGGAGCGGCTCGACCTCTCCCCCTACCTTTCTCAGGATCTCGTGCTCGATTTCCATCGGCGCCTACTCGACGGCCTCGCCGAAGACGCCGGCCGCTTCAAGAACAGACAAAATTACACGCTGCGCTCCGACGGAACGCGTCACGACTACGTTCATCCCGGCCGTGTCGAAGAGGCGTTGTCCCTCTGGCTCGAGAGGTTCAACGCACCTGTGGAGGAGACCGACAAGCTCATACCCACTGGTGCAGCAGCGACCCTCTACGCAGAATTTCAGCAAATTCACCCATTCGAGGATGGGAACGGACGTGTCGGCCGCTTGCTCCTGGCCTACTGGCTCCACTGGAAGCATGGCTTGGCATTTCGCTTCGTCGCAGCTGACCGGCTCGAGCACCTGCGCGCCATCGAAGCGAGTGATCTCGGCGATCTGGTGCCGTTGATCTCGTTCATCGCGGCGCGCACATTGGAAGAAACATGACCAGCTTCGGCGCGCTCGACGATGACGCGCTGGCTGAGCTCCGCCAGCGCCATGAACGCGGGGAATTTCCCGGCCTCTCGCTACAGAACATGCTGGAGTTCTTGCTGTCGGACGGCATCATGCCGGAGACTGGTTTGCCCGTTGCGTCCTTTCTGGCGCTGGAGGACTGGGCCCGACAGCGCTCGAATGCTCGCAGCACAGGCGACCCCACCGCCACGTAATAGCCTATCAATCGGATCTAGGTTTCACGGCCAGAAAACACCGGAAGGGCCCGCGCGGCGTCTGGGTGGACCCAGGGGCCTCCTCAGCACATTGTGTAGCAAACTTTGCTTGCAAGCTCAGTAGGCGGCGCTACCCTTCTCTCGTGGCATTGAAGCGCAAACGCAAGGGTCGAACGGTCACGTTTTCCGTTTCCGTTGACCCGCGTACGAAGAAGCTCCTTCGCGACGTAGCCAACCGAGCGTACCGGGGAAACGTCTCGGAGCTCATCGCTCAGATCGCCGAGCAGGCGGCGCGACAGGAGGCCGCCGCGAGACTCCTTGCCATGCACGGCCGTCCGAGTCTGAGCGACGCCGAATGCGAGGCCTTCGAGCAGGAGCTCGCCGCCGAGCTCGCAACGCAGCCGACCGGCAAGAAAAAGCGTCGCCGCGCCGCATGACGCCGCGTTACGTTTTCGATACGGGTGCGCTCATCGGCGCAGAGCGGGGCGACAAGCGCCCGCTCGACTACATCGCACTCGTCCAGAAAGGCAGGGCAGAGGTCATGACGCCGATCGTTTGCGTCATCGAATGGTGGCGTGGACGAACCGATCGACGCGACGCGCTCCTCGGCAGCGTGCGGGTCGAGCCGCTTCCCCTGACAGTAGCGAAAGCTGCCGGGGTCGCCCTGGGAGCGCTCGGCACGCGCATCGACAGCAAACTCTCGATTGATGCCGCCGTCATGGCATTCAGCGCGCTCATCGACGCTCCGTTGGTCACGAGCGACATCGCTGATTTCGAGCGCTTCAAAACTTTCTTTCCTAGCGTGCGTTTGCTGTCGGTAAGCCCTGGTAAACGCTGAAAGCACGATTGCCGGCGGCTGGACGGGGCGGCCGGGCGCCGGCCCACCATGATCAGCGATTTCGCCATCGTGATCAGCCTCGGCTAAGGAGCGGCGCGACGTGCTTGTTGGGTGTCCGGCCCCTACCCGCCTACAGGGGCGCGGAGCTCTGCTCTAAGTGGAGATGCTGCGATGGGTCGGAGCACACCGCTCTTGGATTCGATTTCGAAGTCGAATTGGCGACTGAGAAACGGCGGCCGGACGGGGGCGGCCGGGCGCCGGCACGTTAGCTTCTGCGGAGTGGGCTGCGGGGTGGCAGCCCACTCCCGAAGCATCAGCGCGCGGGGCCGCGATGGCGTTGACCGCCACCGCCACCGCGACGGGTGCCGCGAGGACCGAACGAGCGGGTCCCGTTACCGCTCGGCCTGCCGCCCTCCCAACCATCACGCCGTGCTGACGGCTGGGCGGGCCGCGGCGCCGCTTGGGCTTGCCGTGGTGCTTCTGGTGGCAAGGGCGGTAGCTCCGCTCGTAAGAGCGGAATGCGGTGACCGAGCAACCGCTCGATGGCGTGCAGCTCCGAGCGCTCGTCGGGCTCGCAGAACGAGATGGCATGGCCACTCGCTCCAGCGCGACCGGTGCGGCCAATGCGGTGCACGTAGCTCTCCGGGACGTTCGGTAGGTCGTAGTTGATGACGTGGCTCACTTCATCCACGTCGATGCCGCGGGCGGCGATGTCGGTAGCGACCAGCACCGGCAAGGTGCCGCGCTTGAACGCATCCAGAGCGCGGGTGCGCGCACCCTGCGACTTGTTGCCGTGGATGGCCGCCGCGCCGATACCTCGACGCTGCAGCTGATCCGAGACGCGGTTGGCGCCGTGCTTGGTGCGCGTGAACACGATGCTGCGCGTCACTTCGTCACTCGACAGCACGTGGTGGAGGAGCTGCCCCTTTTGCTGCTTGCTCACCAGGTAAAGTCCCTGGCTGACCGTCTTGGCGCTCGTCTCTTGCGGAGCGACGGCCACGCGCCGTGGATCGTTCAAGATGCTTCGCGACAGCTCCACCACCGCTCTGGGCATGGTGGCGCTGAAGAGCAGCGTTTGGCGCGCCTTCGGCAGGGCCGAAACCACGCGGCGCACGTCCTGGATGAAGCCCATGTCGAACATGCGATCGGCCTCGTCGAGCACGAAATGCTCCACGCTTCCGAGCCTTACCAGACCCTGCCCCATCAAGTCGAGCAGCCGTCCTGGTGTGGCCACCAGCACGTCGACTCCGCGCCGCAGCGCCGCCTCTTGTGCGCCCTGCCCCACGCCGCCGTAGATGACGGCGTTGCGCAGACCCAAGTGGCGCCCGTAGGCGTCGGCGCGCTCGGCGATCTGAGCCGCCAGCTCGCGCGTCGGAGAAAGCACCAGCGCTCGAATCGGACCGGACTTGCCGGACGAGAGTCGCTGCAGAATCGGCAGCAGGAACGCTGCCGTCTTGCCCGTACCGGTTTGCGCGGTTGCGAGCAGGTCGTAACCCCCGAGTACCTCGGGGATCGCTTGCGCCTGGATCGGCGTGGGAGTCTCGTAACCCTCGTGGATTACGGCACGCACCAGGGCAGAGATGAGGCCGAGGGCCGCGAATGCGGCCCCCCGCTCAGGGGCGCGCAGCGGCGCGCCCACCGTTTGTGTTGATGTCACTGGTTAGAGCCTAGAAACCCTTCGATCACCAGGCGATCACCAGCGATCACCGCGGTCGCCACGGTCGCCGCCGCCGCGACGGCCACCGCCGCCACCGCCGCCACCGCGACGGCCACCGCCGCCACCGC
>DATEDZ010000377.1:0-12269 GCA_035281385.1 Polyangiaceae bacterium | reverse complement strand
AAGCCCGCTAGGTGGCGACAGACGAACAGCGGTACCGAGGGATGCACGGCAGCCTGCTGCGAATCGGGCAGCAAATTGGCAGCCCCCTCGATATCCATTGCCCAATCAGCTTCGACCCCGGTCGAGCAAAGTACTGCGTGTGCCGCTCAAGCAGCATGAGATTGTCGAATTGGGCCCAATAGGCGTTGCAGCTGCGTTGCAGCTGCCGACCTTGTCGCTCGCAGCTGACGGCGCTACGGATGAGTCTCGGTACTCGCTGCGTTCGTTGTGGAACTCTGGCAAGCCCTCTGGACTGGAAGAGCGATTTTGACCTTGCCGACCCTGAGGCAACCAAGGTCGGTAGGTAACGACGGAGCGCCGCCAATCAGTGGTGGCTAGGGCTCGTGCCGCTCGCGGACACGCAGGCGCTTGAGCGAAGCGGCGGGCTCGAAGTGTTGGCGTGCCTCTTCGCGTTCGCGGCGCAGCTCGATGGCTCGGGCCGCGCTGGTCTGGATGTGCTCGAACGGGACCGGCTTCATCAAGTAGGCGAAGGCACGGTACTGCGTGGCGGCTCGTTCGGTCTCGACATCCATCCCGCCCGACATCAGCACCACTGGCAGATCGGGATCCAGCTCGTAGAGCTCGCGCAGCAGCTCCACCCCGCTCAGATCGGGCATTCGCACGTCGCTGATCACGACATCGAAGTGCTCTTGGCACGCCAGCTCGATGGCGGCCCGGCCATTGCTCGCCTCCACTACCTCATAGCCTAGCTTGGTCAGGTTACGCCGATACAGCCGCCGCAGCTCGGGCTGGTCATCTACGAGCAAGACTCGCCCTCGCGCTGCTAGCGCTTCGGCGGTCGAGCTGTCCAAACGTGTCCCCGGCATTGACTGGCTCCTCAGTCCACAACCTTATGACGGTAGGAGCTAAAAGACCTTGAATCAAGCCAGATCGGCATCGATACCAGGCGAGACAATTTGTCCCGCTACCCGACCGATCGTCTCGGTTTGATGCGCTCGCATCTGTTTTTTCAGCGCGCGTCTTGGGGTCAAGGTTTTTGACGCGCGCGCTCCGCGTTCTCGCCTGCCTCTTAGTTGACAAGCGCTTCGCACGTTGGCGATGCTGAAGGGAGTCTTTGCGCGAGTAGTGCGAAGGTCAGGGAACGGTTCAATGCAGAGCGCGAAAGCAGCCTGGGCGGTCGGCCTCTTACTTTCCGGCAGCACTACCGCCTGGGCGCAGGAAGATCCGGCCGCCCTACAAGTGCACGGCTTCGTCAGCCAGGGCTACATCAAGACCACCCAGCACAACTACCTCGGGAAGACCGAGCGCGATCAGGGAAGCTTCGACTTCACCGAGGTGGGCATCAACTTCACGCAGCCGCTCGGCGATAAATTCCGCGTCGGTTTGCAGGTCTTTGCGCATGATCTTGGGCCGTTGGGCAACTACGCACCGCAGCTCGACTGGTACTATCTCGACTATCGCGCCTTCGACTGGCTCGGCTTTCGCGCCGGCAAAACCAAGCTCCCTTGGGGCCTTTACAACGAATCGAACGACGTTGACGCTGGCCGCGTGCCGATCTTGCTGCCGCAGTCCGTCTATCCAGTGTCGAGCCGTGAGTTTCTATTCGCCCAGACTGGTGGTGAGCTGTATGGCGAGCTGCCCCTTGGGGGTGCCGGGTCGCTCGAGTACCGGCTGTATGGCGGAACTATCTTCATCAATCCCCAGGACGCCTCCGCACAGCTGCGGGAATTCGAAGTGCCTTACGAGGCGGGCGGGCGCTTGATGTGGCAAGCGCCCCTGGAAGGCCTGCAGCTCGGCGCCAGCGCGCAGGTGGCGCGCTTCGATTTCGACTTCACGCCGACGCCCGAGCAAGTGATGCAGTACGACATGGCCGATCAATTGCCGGCCGACTTCGACGGCACCGTCAGGGCCCGCCTCCCCTTCGAGCTCTGGGTGGCGTCGGCCGAGTACCAGTGGCACGGGCTGCTCGTTGCCGCCGAATACGGGCGACAGTACGTGACATACGAGACCAACCTGGTCTTGCCGCAGACCGAGATCGTCAACCAGAACGGCTATTTGATGGCTTCGTACCAGGTCATGCCGTGGTTCACACCGGGCCTCTATTACTCGGCGATGTTTCCCAACATCGATGCCGAGCGACCGGAGGGCACCGACCAGAGCCCGCCGTCGTCGTACCAACACGACGTCGCGCTCACGTTGCGTTACGACATCACACCGCATTGGCTGGCAAAGCTCGAGGGGCACTATATGCACGGCACGGCGGGCCTGAACCCCCAGCTCAACGGCGGCACGTCGCGTGACGAGCTCGAAGAAAACTGGGGCGTCTTCCTGCTCAAGACGACGGGGTACTTCTGAGGCATGAGCGACGTGGCACCGCGCTCTCGGCTTCAAGCCTCACGCAGGCGTGCCCTGCTGGGCTTGGCGCTGCTCTGCGCGCTATCGCTT
Organism: Polyangiaceae bacterium; assembly: GCA_035281385.1. Taxonomy (GTDB): domain Bacteria; phylum Myxococcota_A; class Polyangia; order Polyangiales; family Polyangiaceae; genus PMG-095. The sequence continues at coordinate 9,824 of DATEDZ010000377.1, read as the reverse complement.
CTCGGTTTTGCAGCGCGGTTGCCCGCCCAGGAGGCTGCTGCGGAGTTCCGCGTCATCGCCCATCCTAGCCATCCCGTGGGCAACGTGGAGCGAGCGTTTCTCACCGACGCCTTCCTGAAGAAAGTCACGCGCTGGAGCAGCGGAGAAACCATTCGACCCGTGGACTTGCGCCCCGCCAGCGGGGCCCGCAAGCGTTTCACCGAGGTCGTGCTCAAGCGCAGCGTGGGCGCAGTGCGTAGCTATTGGCAGCAACGCATCTTCTCCGGTCGTGACGTGCCCCCCCCGGAGCTCGATTCGGACGACGCCGTGCTGGCTTTCGTCGCCAGGCATCCCGGTGCGGTCGGCTACGTGTCGGGCGGCGCCAAGCTTTCGGGCGTGCGCGAGCTGTCGATCAGGTAGAGGCAGTGAATACGACCTTCCGCGCCAAGCTGCTCGTCATCTTCGGGGTCGCCATTCTGACTTTGGTGAGCGTGATGCTGCTGAGCGCCGTGATCACGTTGCGGCAAAACGCCGAGCTCTTGCACGTGCAGAGCCGCATGGTGCCCAAGGCGGAGCTCGGCGCGCGCGTGGAGGCCGAGTTCGAACGGCTCACGCGCACGATGCAGGACGCGGTGGCTGCGCAGGACTTGTCGGCGCTCGATGGGGCAGCCGAGCGCAAGACCGCGCTGTTCGAGCTCATTGCCAAGGCTGGGCCGGTGCTCGAGCCCGCCACGGCTGCCTCGCTGCGCTGGGCGGTGCAGGACTACTTCGAGACCACGCGGGACGTGTCGCGCCGACTGATTGCCGGGGAGTCGAGCGAAGCCCTAACCGCCGATGTCACGCGCATGCAGGGCCAGCAGACCAAGGTGGTTGCCCTGATCAAGCGCAGCACCAGCCTGCAGCGCGACGAGCTGGCACATGCCTTCGACAGCATTCGTGAAACGAACCTCAGCAACATGCGCCTACGCTCGATGGTGGCCGGTAGCGGCATCGTTCTGGTGGCGCTGCTGGCGTTCTGGGGCAGCGCTGGCGTGCTGCAGACGCTCACCAACCTGACCGGCGGCCTGGCGCGCTTCGGCAAAGGGGAGTTTCAGTCACCGATTCCCATCACTACCAGGGACGAGCTTGCGGCGGTGGCGCGCGAGGCCAACCAGATGGCCACCAACTTGCAGCGCCTGTCCGAAGAGCGCGAAAGGGAAGATTGGCTGAAGGCCAGCCTGGTCAAACTGTCGGAGGAGCTGCGTGGGGACCTCGAGCCGCAAGTCGTGGCTGAGCGTGCGCTGTCGCTTCTCGCCGAGCGTGTGGGCGCCCTGGTCGGCGCGTTCTATGTTCGGGAGGACGACGGCGCTTATCACCTGCGCGCCAGTTACGCCGGTTCCGGCGACGTGCGCGAGCTCGCAGCAGTACCTCGTATAGTAGATGGGCAGGGGCTGGTGGGGCAGGCGGTGGCCAGTGATGAGCTGACGACCGTGGACGAGCTGCCCGGCGACTACATGCGGATTCGTTCCGCGCTGGGCGACATGCCGCCCAAGCAGCTGTTGATCGTGCCGCTCGTGCATTTCGGTCGCAAGGCGGGCGTGGTCGAGCTCGGCCTGCTCGAGCCGGTCAGCCAGACCAAGAAACAGATGCTGCTGGCCATCCGCGCCACGCTCGTGATCGCGCTCGAGGCGTCCTTGTCGAGTGCGGCGCGCAAGTCACTCCTGAGCGAGACTCAGGCTCAGGCCGAGCGCCTGACCGCGCAAGAGGAGGAGCTGCGGCTGAACAATCAGGAGCTTTTGGCGCAGCAGGAGGAGTTGCGGCTCGCCAATACCGAGCTCGAACAGCAACGCATGGAGCTTGGCCGGCAGAATCAGCAGCTCGAGCGTGCGCGTACGGTATTGCAGGAGAAGGCCGACGAGCTGAATCGCGTCAGCTCCTACAAGTCGCAGTTCTTGGCCAACATGTCGCACGAGCTGCGTACGCCGCTCAACAGCATGCTGCTCTTGTCGCAGCTGCTGTCCGAGAACGACGGCGGCAACCTCTCGACCAAGCAAGTCGAGCACCTGCGCACCATCCATGGGGCGGGGCAGGACCTGTTGGGGTTGATCAACGAGGTGCTGGATCTTTCGAAGATCGAGGCCGGCAAGCAGGATGTGGTCTTGGAGTCGGTGGAGGTCCAGCATTTCGCCGGCTTCGTGCGGCGTCTGTTCGAGGTCACGGCCGCGCAGCGCGGCATCGCGCTCATCACCGATGTCGACGCTTCGGCCCCCCAAAAGCTGGTGACGGACCGCCAGCGGGTCGAACGAATTCTGACCAACCTGATCAGCAATGCGTTGAAGTTCACCGAGCGCGGACAAGTGGCGCTGCGCATCGGGCGCCCGAGTCGCGTCGTCGCCGACCTGGCTACCAGTGAAGCGCTGGCATTTGCGGTCAGCGACACCGGCATCGGTATTCCCGAGTCCGCGCGGGAGCGGGTGTTCGCGCCTTTCGAACAGGTGCAGGGCGAGACCAACCGAGGTCATGCCGGCACCGGCCTGGGTTTGTCCATCGCGCGTGAGTCGGCGCGGCTGCTGGGTGGCGAGTTGCTGCTCGAGGACAGCTCGCCTGGCGGCAGCACTTTCGTGTGCATCGTGCCGCAGCGCGCGGAGCTGGCTCAGGTCCCGCTCACCTCGCGAGCACCGAGCGCGAAGCGGGTGGAAGACGACTTGGGCGGCCTAAGTCCCGACGAGCCTCACCTGCTCGTGATCGAGGACGACGACGTGCTGGCCGAGCAGCTGGTCGATATCGCCCACGCTCGCGGGCTCAAGGTCGTGGTGATGAGCACCGGTGAGGCAGGTTTGAAAGTGGCTGCGCATGGCAAGAGTCTGGGTATCATCCTGGACGTGAAACTGCCTGACCTCGACGGTTGGACGGTGATGGAGCGCTTGAAGCGAGACCCTGCCACCCGCGGTGTCCCGGTGCACTTCGTGTCGGGCGTGGATGCACCGCAGCGCGGGCTGGCGCTGGGAGCGGTCGGCTACCTGGTCAAGCCGGCCTCACACTCGGAGCTGGCCACCATGATCCGGACGCTCGTGCCAACCAAGCAGGCCGCGCAAGGGGTCCTGATCGTGGAGGACGATGCCGACCAGGCCGAGTCGGTGATGGCGGTGCTGCAGCGCGACGGTTTCCTGGTGAAGCACGCCTCGACTGGCAGCGCTGCGCTGGATGCGCTCGGCACCGCTCAGTTCGGCTGTATGATCCTGGACCTGGGCCTGCCGGACATGGACGGCCTTGGCTTGCTCAAGACGCTGCGCCAAAGGCCGGAGCTGCCCACGCCACGCGTGGTGATCCACACCGGCCGCGCGCTCTCCAAACAAGAAACGCGGGATCTCGAGGCCTACGCAGAAGTGGTGGTGCTCAAGCAAGGTGGCTCGGCGGAGCGCCTGCTCGAAGAGATCCGGCTGTTCGTGCGGCACGTCAGGGATAGGGCGGCCGTCGCGCCCCAGCCTGAGCCCACGCGCGTGGACGTCTCGCTGCGCGGTATCAAGCTGCTGCTGGCCGAGGACGATATGCGCACCGTTTACTCGCTGTCCGCTCTACTTCGCAGTAAGGGCGCGGACGTGGTGACGGCCGAGACCGGCAAGGAGGCGCTGGCCGCGCTTTCGGCCCACCCGGACATCCGCGGTGTCCTGATGGACGTCATGATGCCGGAAATGGACGGTTACGAGGCGATGCGCCAGTTGCGACGCGACGAGCGTTTCGCCGCGCTACCTGTGATCGCATTGACGGCCAAAGCCATGAAGGGCGAGCGTGAACGGTGTCTGGACGCCGGTGCCAGTGAGTACCTGCCCAAGCCGATCGACGGCGACAAGCTGCTGACGACGCTGCACAGCTTCCTTCAGCCAAGGCCTGCGGATGCATGACGAGCCGAGCGCCGAGCGGCTGGAGCTGCGGCTGCTGCTCGAGGCAATCTACTTGCGCTACGGCTATGATTTTCGAAAGTACGCCGAAGACTCGATGGCTCGGCGCGTCCAGGCGGCTGCGGCCAAGGTCGGCGCGCGCCATCTGGGGGAGCTACAACACCGGCTGCTGACCGAGCCGGAGACCTTCAGCGGCGTCTTGGACGTCTTGACGGTGCGCGTGACGGAAATGTTCCGCGATCCCAGCTTCTATCGCGCGCTCCAGCAGCTGGTGGTACCGGTGCTGCGCACCTACCCACAGCTGAAGATCTGGCATGCCGGCTGCGCCTCGGGTGAAGAGGTGTACGCTACGGCCATCCTGCTGACCGAAGCCGGCCTATACGAGCGCTCGCAGATCTACGCGACCGACATGAGCAGCGTCGCGGTCGAGCAGGCGCGCGAAGGGGTGTATCTCGAGGCGCTGCTCTCGACCTTCGAGCAAAACTACCGTGCAGCCGGCGGCGCTCGGGATTTCGATAGTTACTGGTCCCGAGCCTATGGGCGCGTCTCGATCCGCCCGGCACTGAAGCAGAACGTGCATTTTTTCCAGCATGACCTGGTCAGCGACTACTCGCTCGGTGAAATGCACGTAGTTTTCTGTCGTAACGTGCTCATCTATTTCGGTGACGAGCTGCGGCAGCGGGTGTTCCGGCTTTTCGCGGACGGCCTGGTGCACGGCGGTTTCTTGTGCCTGGGTTCGAGTGAGTCGCTGCCGGCAGCGCAGCGCCCCTTCTACCAAGAGCTCTCGTCGGCCGATCGCATCTTTCGCCAGCGGAGCGCGGCATGACCAGCTCTGACGCCGGCTCAGCGAGCCAACCCTCGCCGCCGGCGGTGCTGATCGTCGATGACGTGGAGGCCAACTTGGTGGCACTGCGCGCGCTACTCGAGGACACGCGGTGCTCGGTGACGTCCGCCAGCTCGGGTATTCAGGCATTGCGTCACCTCCTGCGTCAGGAGTTTGCGGTCATGCTGCTCGATGTCCAGATGCCGGAGATGGACGGCTACGAGGTGGCCCGCCACGCGCGCATGAACCCGGCCACGCGCGACGTGCCGATCATCTTCTTGACCGCCACTCATAATTCGGAAGAGAACGTACTGCGCGGCTACGGCTCCGGCGCCGTCGACTTCCTATTCAAGCCCATCGATCGCGACGTGCTGCGCAGCAAGGTGCGCATCTTTCTCGAGCTTTACCAGGGCCGGCGCCAGCTAGCGAGCGCCAACCAGCACCTACGCCAGGCCAATCAGGATCTGTCAGCGGCGTACCAAGAGCTGAAACAAACACAGACTCAGCTGGTGCAGTCGGCCAAGATGGCCTCGCTCGGCGAGCTCGTGGCCGGCGTTGCCCACGAGATCAACAATCCATTGGCGTTCGTGCTCAGCCACCTGGAGACCGTTCGCAAATCGCTGGAACAGTTCCGGAGTAACGACGTCACCTCGGAGCGCGCGGAAGAGCTGTGGCAGCGCGCGCAGGCACGACTCTCCGAAACCGAAACCGGGCTGGTGCGGATCCGTGACCTGGTGCTGAAGCTTCGCACCTTCTCGCGCCTCGACGAGGGTGAACGCAAGGCCGTCGTCTTTGCGGAGTGCCTGGACTCGGTACTCACCATTCTGGGTCACCGCTTCAAGGATCGCATCGAAGTGGTCACCGAGGTCGGGCCACCCGACACGCTCGAGTGCTATCCCGCGCTCTTGAACCAGGTGCTACTCAATCTGGTCGCCAACTCGATCGACGCCATCGAGGGACCGGGCAAGGTCGCGATCCGAGCCGGCGCGCAGGGGCAGGATTTCGTGATCACGGTCGCCGACACTGGCTCCGGGATTCCGCTGGAGCTGCGCGACCGCGTGCTCGAGCCCTTCTTCACGACCAAGCCGGTCGGTCAGGGTACCGGCCTCGGCCTGTCGATCGCCTACTCGATCATCAAAAAGCACGAAGGCACGCTGGAGCTGAGCGATGGCCCGGGCGGGGGTGCGCTGGCCACCATTCGCATTCCGCTCCGTGCCTGATGCGGGTGCAAGGACGGCGGTGAGAATTTTCTCGCCCCTGATCAGTCGAGCCAGGTTTCTCGTACTACAGGCTGCGGCCGCCCAGGTTGGCGACGACGCTGACCAGTTTGGCGGGCTCGACTGGCTTGATGACGTGCTTCTGGAACCCGGCCACGAAGGCGCGCTGAGCATCCTGCTGGCTGGCGTAGGCTGTGAGCGCCACGGCAGGCGTGCGCGCACCATCGGCCCGCACCTTGCGGATGAAGGAGTAGCCGTCTTCCTCCGGCATGCCGATGTCACTGACGATCACGTCGGGTGGCGTGGTCTTGAACTTGGCGCGTGCCTCGACCGCGGAGCTTGCGACCTCTACCTCCGCGCCGTGCGCCCGCAAGATTTCTCGAACCAGCATGCGAGCGTCTGGTTCGTCGTCGACCACGAGCACCCGCAAGCCGTCGAGCCGCGCATCCTTGGCGATTCCCATTACCGGATCGTAGCTGACGCTGGCGGAGGCAATCTGGCTCGGCTCCGCGCCAGGAGTTGCCACTGCCCGCACCGGCAAGCGCACCGTGAACAATGAGCCCCGACCAGGCCCGTCACTTTCGGCCCTGACCGAGCCGCCATGCGCGGCAACGAGCTGTTTGACGATCGACAGCCCGAGCCCTAGCCCGCCGTGGCGCCGGGTGGTGGAGGAGTCTGCTTGCTGAAAGGGCTCGAAGATCGCCCCCAGAAGCTCGGGCCGGATGCCTTCCCCGCTGTCCTGCACGGTGACGCAGCTCTCGGAGCCGTCGCGAAAGACGCGGAGCGTGACCCGGCCGTCCTTCGGCGTGAACTTCACCGAATTGGAAAGCAGGTTCCAAATTATCTGCTGCAGGCGTGCCGCATCGGCCGTTATCGTGGTCGGCTCGGCGGGAATCTCGCATTCGATCGAGATGCCCTTGGCTTCCGCGGCAGGCGTGACGGTCTCGACTGCGGCGCGTGCTGCATCGGCAACGCTGGTCGCAACCAGCCGCAAGGTGAGCTTACCGCTCACGATGCGCGACACGTCGAGCACGTCGTCGATCAAGGTGGCTTGCGCGCGCGCGTTGCGCTCAATGACGTTCAATGCGCGCTCGGTGTCCACGTCGATCGAGTCGCGCCGTAAGGTCAGGGTCCAACCCAGGATGGCGTTGAGGGGCGTGCGCAGCTCGTGCGAAACGGTTGCCAGGAACTCGTCCTTCAGGCGGTTGGTGCGCTCCGCCTGTTCGCGTAGCCAGCGTTCACGCTGATGTGCCGCTGCTGTCTCTTTCAACGCCAGGGCGTTCTCGATGGCCATGGCGGCGCGCGCCGCGACATCTTCCGCAAAGCTCAGATCTTCCGCGTTATAGCGGCGCTCGGAAGCCGCGTAGACGAAGCTGAGAGCACCGATCGAGCGCCCGTGCGCAGACAGAGGCACGCACATGGCCGACTTCAGCTCGAGCTGCTGCATGATGCGCAGGTGCTCGGCGTCCTGGGCGGCGCTCTCCAGCAGCTCCCGAGGGATCTCGGCGTAGAGCTCCGGCTTACCCGTGCGGATCACGTGGGCGACGCCCCTGGGTGCGTCCTCTGGCTGGGGATAGCGCTCGCCCAGCGCTCGAGCGAGCTCCACCTTGGCTGCATCCACGTGAGTCACGGCGACGCGCTTGATGGCGGTGGTGCCTGGGAGCAAGAGATCGATGGCGCACCAGTCGGCCAGCTGCGGTACCGCCAGCTGGGCCACGGTGGCCAGCGTCTTCTCGTAATCGAGCGACGAGGCGAGCGCTTCACCGACCTTGGCCAGGAATGCGTTACGAGCCTCGAGGCGCTTGTCCCGCGAAACGTCGCGGAACACCAGCACCACGCCCACGACCTCGCCAGCTTCGTTGCGAATTGGCGCGCCGCTGTCGTCGATGGGGACCTCGGGCCCGGTCTTGGGCAACAGCACGGTGTGGTTGGCCAAGCCGACCACCTTGCCTTCCCGCAACACCCTGCTGACCGGGCTCTCTACGGCGCTGCGCGTGTCCTCGGAAATGACGCGAAACACCGCATCGAGGGGTTGACCGAGCGCCGACTGCTCCGCCCAGCCGATCAGGCGCTCGGCGATCGGATTCAGGAAGGTGACACGACCACGTTTGTCGGTTGCTATCACCGCGTCGCCGATGCTGCGCAGCGTAGTACTGAACCAGCGGCGTGCCTCGTCTTCGGCCTCGAGGCGCACCGCGCGCAGTAGCGCCTCGGCGCACTGGTAGGCGAGCGTATCCACGAAACCGCGGTCGTCGGCCGTGAACTTCCGCGGCTCGAAGAAACCGACTGCGAGTAGCCCCAGGGCGCGGCCTTCCGCCTTGAGTGGGATGCTCCAAAATGCCTTGGCGCGGGGTCCCGGCACGTTCGCCTTGGCGAGCTCGGGGTAGATCCTCAGGTAGTCGGCCTCGCTCTCGGCCCAAACCGAACGCCCTTCCTTCACGGTGGCGAACGCCTCGGGGTTGCCGCTGGTCGCGCTGAGCACGCGGAGCCGGTCGAGCATTTCGGCTGCGACGCCGCGCTGGCCGACCAGCTGCAGCTCGTCGCCGCTCTCGTTGAGCGTGTAGAGCGTACAGCTATCGCCTCCGGCGGCGCGCAGGCCATGCTCCACGACCACGTCCGCCACCTGAGTCGTGGTGCGGGCGCCGGCCAGCGCCGCTGCCAGATCCGAAAGCTTTCGCAAGCGCTCGCGTGCCTCACGCGCCAGCTGCGCGACGCGCCGTTCATGGCTGGTCTCGCGCCGCCAGGCGACGGCCAAAAATGCACACGCTGCTAGCGCCAGCAGCGCCGCGCCCAGCAGGGTCAGCCGAGCGCGCGCCGCAGCTTGCTGGCGGCGCTGTTCGAGGAGCCGTTGCTCCTCGGCCAGGACGCGTGTCGTGGCGTGCCGGAAGGTATCGACGAGTCGTCGCCCGTCACCCCTGCGCACGCCCGCGACAGCCTCTTCCCGCACCCCCGCGGTCACACCAGCAATGACGTGATTGAAGTGATTCAAGACCACATCGGCCTCGCGGCTCGCCGCTTCGAGCTCCGCGACTTGCCCGGGGTTGTCCGTGACCAGCCGCCGCAGCTCCGCTACTTGCCCGCGGCTGGCTGCGGCGAGCCGCGGGTGGCTCGCTGCGAACTTGGGCTCGCCGCTCAAGATGTAGGCGCGCGCGTCGTTCTGCACCTCCACCACGATCGTGTTCCAGGCGTTGAGCTCGCTCTGAACCTCGAGCGCGTGCTCGACCCAGCGGGTTGCGGACGCGTAGCCACTCGCTCCTGCGACGCCGAGGGCGAGCACAGCCAGCAGGGCGACGGCTCCGCCGAGGAAGAGCCGGCCCGCGTCCGGGCGAGCCGGTACGGCGTGGGGCATTTCTTCGGCGAGCGTAACGCGCATGCGGAAAGGATGCACTCGCGCGCGCATCGGCACACCGCTTTGCAAGTAAAGGTTTCCAGCATGGGTGCTCGAAACTGTGGCAGCCTTGCACTCCCGCGCGGAACTGCGCCACATCTTCGACGTGGCAAGTCCAGCTAACGAGCGGGCGGCGCGCTCAGCAGGTGCGCCGCCCCGAAGCCGAGCAGCACCGCAGCGAAGCACGCGACGCTGGTCAGGCCAAAGTTGAGCAGCGCTGCGCCGCGCGAGCCGGTCTGCGCGAGCTTCACGGTCTCGAAGGCGAAGCTCGAGTAAGTGGTGAGCCCACCCAAAAGGCCAGTCGTAAGGACTAGCCTCAGCGTCGGCGAGAAGCTCGTGACATTGACCGCCGTCTGCATGACAGCGGCGATCAGGAAGGAGCCCGTCACGTTCACGATCAGCGTGCCGTAGGGAAAGGCGGCGCCGAAGCGCTCGCTCGCCCACACCGAAACCAGGTGGCGCACCCCGGTTCCCAGGGCACCTGCCAGGCAGATCCAGAACAGCTTGGTCAGCATTGCCGCGCAATCTACTGGGCAGCC
>DATEDZ010000376.1:0-13639 GCA_035281385.1 Polyangiaceae bacterium | reverse complement strand
CGGAGGTTGCAATGGCTCCACGCCCACTCTTGTCGGAGCATCGCCTTGGCCTTCCGCCGCGAGACACGACGTCGGCTCCCTCCGTGCAAAACTTTTCGGGGCTCTATCGCCCGGCCCGCTCACTCGGTCCCCTACGCTTCGAAACGACGGTCGCCCGTCGCCCCGCAAGGGTGGACCTTCCCGGGGGTGGACTCCTCCCGGGACAGGACTTGCTCGAATTGTCGGTGACTACTCATTCTTGCTCACCTGCTACCTTCCGCCGGCTTTAACCGCCGCGACGCCTCGCCGGTTTTTGTCTCGTGGGTGGCTCCTACTCTCGCCGATCGTGATCTGTTTTTCCAAGACTCACATGTCTCGTCGGGCGGGGGGCCTGCAGCCCCCGCTAGGTCTTCTTCTTGGCGGTCTTGGCGGGTTTCGGCTTGGCGGTCTTGGCGGTTGTCGTTTTGGGAGGCTTCGGGTCGACGAGCGGTGCAGGGATGACCGGGGTTTCGCCGCGACTCAGGGCTTGTAGCGCCTGGGCGTAGGCGGGGCCGAGGACTTCGTGCTTGAGGTAGACGAAGGCGGTTTGCCAGGGTTGGCTCGCGATTTTGGCGTGCCAGCCTGCGAGGCCGGCCGCGTCGTAGCTCGGCGCGCGCAGGCGCAGGTAACCGAAGGGAGCGGTAGCGATGAGCGGCAGCGCGTCTCCTTCGTCCGGATCTCCGGCAACGAGCGCCGCCTTGGCGTCGCTGAGCACCTGACTCACTTCGTCGTCGAACCACGTGGGGTGACGGAACTCGAACGCCGCCTTCAACTCGGGCGGCAGCAGAGCCAGGAAGTCGCGCAGCACTGCCAAGTCCTTCTTGAAGAACGGCGGCAGCTGAAACAGCACCGGCCCGAGACGGGAGCCGAGAGTGCTCGCGACCTTCAAGAAGTATGAGGTCGGATCGGCCATATCCTTGAGTCGTCCGATATGCGTGATGCTGCGCGGTGCCTTGAGCGCAAACGTGAAATCGCCCCGCGCCTTTTGGTTCCAACCCTCGAGCAGCGCGGGTTGAGGCATTCGATAGAAGGTGTTGTTGATCTCGACGCTCGGCAGCTTCTCCGAATAGCTGCGCAGCATCTCCTCGGATGGCAGGCCTTCCGGATAGAAGCTGCCGCGCCACTCCGGATAAGAAAATCCGCTCGTTCCGACCACTAAATCCATGCGCCAGCCGGTACAGTACCGACCAGGGCCCAAATCCGGCAAACCGCGCCCAGCGAAATGTGGTTGGGGCTGGGGCCCCAACCACCGACGCGACAGAGAGGTGGCCGGCAACGCCGGCCACCGGGCCACCCCGTTCTTTTCGGGCTGTAAGAGCCGCCTTCACCCCAAAGAACAACAGACTTGTGAGCCGTGCTAAAGATTTTTGATTAGAGGTGCGAGGCTCGCCCCGTTCGAGCTCGGAGTTCATTGGCCACCAGCGTTGCCCCCGGTGAGGTCCTACAGTCCAAATATCGCGTCGAGGCGGTAGTCGATGGCGCGCGGGACGCCTTTGCGGCCGTCGCGGTGGAAGGCAGCACTTCGGTGCTGCTGTTCAAGCTGACGGCGGAGGCCAGCGCTGCGCTCGAGCGCGGCAAGAGCGTCGAGCACATGCACCTGGCGAAGCTGCTCGACGTCCTCGACCTCGACGGCGACAAGTGGGGCGTGGCCGAGCGACTGCCAGGTTTGACCCTGGCCGAGCGACTCGACGACATCGGCAAGAAAGAGCCCGTCGATGCCGTTCGCTATGCGCTGCGTATCGCCGACGCCCTCTCGTCATTGCACGAGGCCGGTGCCTGCCATGGCTGCGTGCACCCTCGCGGGATTTTGATTCAGGTGGAGGGTCGTCAGGCGCCGGTGCTGGGCTACTTCCCTAGCGACGACGCGAGCTACCGCTCGCCCGAGCGCGGCAATCAGGACGCGCCCACCGAAGCCGACGACTCCTGGGCCGCGGCTGTGCTCTTGCATAGGATGCTGCTCGGGACAACGCCGCCACGGGAAGGTTACGCCACCGAGGCGGCGTTGCGCGAAGCCGGTGTCAGCGACGCCGCGCTCGGCGCCGCCCTGGCCCACGCCCTGAACAAGAATCCCGAGCAGCGCAGCCGCGATGTGCGGCCGCTCAAACGAGAGCTGGCGCGCTGGTTCGTCGAGCACGCGGGCGAAGAACCGCCGGCGCCCGGTCCGCACTCGTCCTGTCCACCGCCGCTGCCGGCCAGTCAACGCACGCTCGAGGGCACGACGTCGTCGGCGCCTCCGACTCGTACACGTCCCCCGCCAGAGCCTGCGAAAGCAGTACTGCGCAAGATCTTGCCGCTGGCCGTGGGCGGCATCGTGGTCGGTCTGCTCGGCGGTTGGATCTTCAACACGATGCGCCCCAAGCCCCCCGTGGTCGTCGAGAAGCCGGTCGCGCCCGCTGCGCCACCCAGCGACAAGCCGATCGATCTCGGTGAGGTGCCGGTCACGGGCGACAGCGAGAAGACGGTCGCGACGTCCACCGACAAGCTGACGTCGTGTGTGATGGGCTACATGCCGAAGGATAGCTTCGGCAGCTCGCCGGATTTCTCGGGCGTCTGCGATCAGACGGATCCACGTCTCGGCGCCGACAAGCTGCGCGTGGCGGTCGTGGGCAGCGCGCCCAAGGTCGCAGGCGCCACCGAGGCGCAGAAGATCTTCGCGCGCATGGGCTGGTACGACATGGCGGCGTTCGCCGTGGTGCGCGCCGGCTGCTGTCCCGACGCCAAGCCGCTCGAGCTGCCGGAACCGGCGAAGGCTTGTGACAACATGGCCAAGGCGCTCGAATTCCTGGGCCAGGAAGTGGTCGCCAATCATCCGTTGGAAGAGCCCCTGAAGAAGTACACGGGCGTCATCCACTGTGAGGTGAATGCCGGCCGCGGTGCGACGTTCCGCAAGGCGGCGCGCCCCGCCGGCGGTGAGGACAGCGCCTTCCTCGAGCTGGTCAAGCTGCTGCAGACGCCGTAACGACGCCCTCGCCAGCGGGCACGTTTACGGGCACGGGCAGGGGCACGTATGCTGGCCGCGTGGGTAAGGTCCTGCTCTTCGCGCTGAGCGCCGCACTGAGCATTGCGGTGCCCGCGCTCATCGTGCGGCGGGATCTGGCGCATCTGACGGGCGAACGTCTGGCTCGCTCCTGGCCCGATGCCAGCCTGTGGCTCGCGGTGGTCATCTTCGGTCCCCTCAGCGTCCCCATCCACTTCATCCGCACGCGGCGCAGCTTTCTGGGGCTCGGTGCCGGCCTGCTGTGGTTCGCCGCAGCGCTCGCGGTGATCATCGTCCCGGTCGAGCTTTTGGCGCGGATTTTCAGCATCCCCGAGTAGAGCAGCAAGGCCGCGGAATAAGCACCGGAAGTTCTTTGTCTCGGGGCCAAATGCGCGTAACTACGCGCCTGTCGGGGCCTCGACCCCGAATCCACCAAGACGAGAGCCATGGACGTCCGTGCACTCAACGAAGTCGTTGCCAAAGAAAGCGCCTTCATCGACGACCTGACGGCCGAGATCGGCAAGGTCATCGTGGGCCAGAGCTACATGATCGAGCGCGTGATGGTCGGCCTATTGGCCGGCGGGCACGTGCTGCTGGAGGGCGTGCCGGGGCTAGCCAAGACCCTGACGGTACGCACGCTGTGCGAGGTCATCGCCGCGAAGTTCTCACGCATCCAGTTCACACCTGACCTGCTGCCTGCCGACCTGATCGGCACCGTCATCTACGACCAGAAGACCGGGCAGTTCTCGAGCAAGCTCGGGCCCGTTTTCGCCAACCTGGTCTTGGCCGACGAGATCAACCGCGCGCCTGCCAAGGTGCAAAGCGCGCTGCTCGAGGCCATGCAAGAGCATCAGGTCACGATCGGCGACAAGACCTACCCACTGCCCGACCCGTTCGTGGTGATGGCCACCCAAAACCCGATCGAGCAAGAAGGCACGTATCCTCTGCCTGAAGCCCAAATCGATCGCTTCATGCTGATGATCAAGGTCAACTATCCGTCGCGCGAAGAGGAGCGCGCGGTGATGGACCGCATGACCGGCGCGCACGTCAGTAGGGCCAGTGCGCGCGCCACGCCCGAGCAGCTGCTGTCGGCGCGCAAGGTGGTGCGCGACGTGTACGTGGACGATCGCGTGAAGGACTACATCGTGGACGTGGTGTTCGCCACGCGCGAGCCGCAGAAGAAAGGCATGAAAGAGCTGGCGCCGCTGATCGAGTACGGCGCCAGCCCGCGCGCCAGCATCGCGCTGAACCTGGCCGCGCGCGCCCACGCCTTCCTGCGCCATCGCGGCTACGTCACGCCGGAAGACGTCAAGGCCATCGGCCCGGACGTGCTCAGGCATCGCGTGGTGCTTTCATACGAGGCGGAGGCCGAGGAGGTCACGGCCGAGGACATCGTGCGGCGCGTGTTCGAGGTGGTGGAGGTTCCGTGAGACTGCGCAACAGCCCCTTCTCGGCAGCGAGGAGCTACGCGACGAGCCGCGTGGGGTGGGGCCCCGCTGAGCCGGAGTGGACGGAGTCCAGCCAGCTGGACGGAGTCCACGGAGGCCTACGGCCCGAGCCGAAGGCGAGGGAGCGCCGCAGGCGCAGTGAATTCATTTCAGCGGGGCGGGGAGGCGCGTGCCTCCCCGCGGGAAAGGCTCTAGAGGACCCATCCCCGAAAGGGGATGGGCTCTAGGAGACAGGCCTTGGTCGGAAAAGAGCTGCTCAAAGCGCTGCGCCGCATCCAGATCACGACCGACAGGCTTGCGACGCAGCAGCTTTCCGGCAACTACGCCTCGGTCTTCAGGGGGCAGGGCTTGAGCTTCCGGGAGGTGCGCGAGTACCAGCCGGGCGACGACGTGCGCGCCATCGACTGGAACGTGAGCGCGCGCATGGACCAGGCCTTCGTCAAGGTCTTCGTCGAAGAGCGTGAGATGACCGTGATGCTGCTGGTCGATCTGTCCGCCAGCCAGCGCTTCGGCACCAAAGGCGGCAGCAAGGTGCGGCTGGCCACGGAGGTCGCGGCGCTGTGTGCCTTCAGCGCCATCAAGCACAACGATCGCGTGGGCCTGATCATGACCACTGACCAGGTCGAGAAGCTCGTGCCGCCCAAGAAGGGGCAGAAGCACGTGATGCGCGTCTTGCGTGAGATCATGTCCGTCAATCCGGAGCGTCCTGGCACCGATCTGGTGGTGGCGCTGGAGACGCTGATGCATGTGGCGCGGCGTCGCAGCGTGGCCTTCGTGATCAGCGACTTTTATGCCACCGGCTACGCGCGCGCGCTGTCGCTGGCGGCAGCCCGTCACGACGTGATCCCGGTCATGCTGATGGATCCGCGCGACGTCGAGCTGCCCGATGTGGGGCTGGCCAGCTTCGAAGACTTCGAGACCGGTGAGAGCGTGATCGTCGACACTTCGAGCGCTGACGTGCGCGCGCACTACGCCAAGCAGATGCGCAAGCTGCGCGACGAACAGATCGCGCTCTTCAACAAACTGGCCCTCGACCACTGCGTGGTCCGGACCGACCAACCTTACATCAAGCCACTGCGCGATCTGTTTCAGCGGCGCGCACGCAGGATTCGCAGGTGAAGACGCGCACCTTGCTCCTCGGCTTGCTGGCGACGAGCGGCGCGCTCGCACAAGGCAGCGCGCCGAGCGGGTCACCTCCGCCGCCGGCGTCTAGCGCGCCGTCGCCTAGCGCAGCCCCGGACGAAGCGAGCTGCGTCGAGAAGCTACCCGGCGGCAAGGCGCGTCCGAGCTTCGACGAAAAGTTCCCCAGCAAGGGCCTGAGCGGCCACGCCCTACGGTTGGTCGTGAGCCTGGAGCACGGCGCTGCCGAGACCGTGCTACCCACGGGCTTCCGCTTCCAACCCGAGGCCGCCGAGGCCAAGGCCCTCAGACGAGCTGGCTTCATGCTGCCCGACGCCGCAGGCGACGCCGGCCCGAAGGTGGAGCGTAAGGAAGAAAACGGCAGCACCCGGAGCAAGGTCACCATCTCGTTCGTCGCGCTGCCAAGCAAACCGGGCAGGCATCAGCTCACGTTGCCGGCGCTGCCAATCACCGTAGCGCGCGCCAGCGGCGAGCTGATGACGCTGTGCACGAGACCGCATCCTATCACGATCGAGGATCCGACCTCGAGCACTCCCAACGCCAAGCCCAAAGACAACCCCCCGCCCCGTCGGCAGCGCGAAGAGTGGACGTTCCTGAAACAGGCGGTCGGCATCGGGGCGATCGCGCTCGTGGTCGGAGGGCTCTTGGCGTGGCTGATCGGACGCTGGCTCAAGCGGCCCAAGCCGGTGCCGCCGCCGCCGCCACCGCGTCCGCCCTGGGAGGTTGCGCTCGAATCGCTGCACGACCTGCGGCACGCTGGACTGACGCGGGAGGGCCGCTACGCCGAGCACTTCGACCGCGTTTCGGACGTGGTGCGACGCTACCTGGGCGACCGCTACGGCTTCGACGGTCTGGAAAGCACCACGCGCGAGATGCTCGGTGAGCTGCGAAGGGCCACGCCGCGCATCCCGGTTCTGAGCGAGATCGAGCGCTTCCTGCGCCAGGCGGATCTGGTCAAATTCGCCCGGCTTACTCCGACCGAGCCCGAATGCGTCAATGCCCTGAGCGAGGCCGAGCAGATCATCGAGCGCACCGTGCCCTCACCGATGCCGGCAGGCGCGCCCGCACCCGCCGTGCCTGCCGCTGCTGGGGCGGCGCCGGAGGACGACGATGGCTGAGCCGCTCCGCGATCAACCTAGCTTGCCGCCCTCAGCGCCGGCCGCGGCCGACCCAGCGTCGGCCCTGACACCCAAGCCGAAGGCGCCGCGTGCCTCCGGCCCCAGCGCTGGGCTGCGCCGCGCGCTGCGCGGCCTGCTGCTCGTCGCGTTCACACTGCTGGCGCTGCTGCTAGCCATCGCCTACCCCGGCCTGGCTCGTGGCAGTGAGCTGCTCTACGCCGACTTCCAGCAGCCCTGGCTGCTGCTGCTCCTGCTCCTGGTACCGCCACTGTTCTACCGCAGCACGCTCGGCGAAGACCGGCGGCTGCCGCGCGCTCGCCTCGGCACGCTGGCACCGCTGCGCATCGGACCATCCGGGCTACGGGTCTGGCTGCGCGACCTGCCCGGCGTGCTGCGCTCCGTGGCGCTGATTTTCGGGATTTTGGCGCTGGCCCGGCCGGTCAACACGTTGAGACCCGATATCCAGGACGAGGAAGGCATCGACATCATCCTGGTGCTGGATCTCTCGGGGTCGATGCAGGCGGCCATGGACAATCTGCCGCGAGATCTCGAAGGCTTCGTGCCCAAAAGGCCGCCGGGTATTCGGCCAACGCGCCTGGATGCGGCGCGCGCGGTGATTCGAGACTTCATTTCTCAGCGCAAGACCGATCGCATCGGCGTGGTGGTGTTCGGCGCCGAAGCGTACGTGCTGTCTCCGCCGACACTCGATTACCACCTGCTCGACGGCTTGGTCGGACGCATGGAGCTCGACCTGATCGACGGCAGCGGCACTGCCATCGGCGACGCGCTCGGAGTTGCCGCAGCGCGACTGCGGCGCAGCACCTCACGCAGCAAGGCAGTAGTGCTGCTCACCGACGGGGACAACAAGGGCGGCAAGCTCGCACCCGAGTATGCCGCGCACCTGGTGAGCACGGTGGGGGCGCGTCTGTACACGGTGCAGATCGGGCAAGGTGACGAGGCCCAAGTGCTCGATCGCCGGCGCGATCTGTTCGGGCAGCCGCGTTACGTGAACATGCCCTTCCCCGTCAATCCGAAGCTGCTCAAGGATCTGGCCGAAAAGACTGGTGGCTCGATGTACGTGGCCACCGACGCCACCGCGCTCCGGGCCGGCTTTCACGACGTGCTCAACAAGCTGGAAAAGACCAAGTTCGAATCCAGCACCGCGACCTTCGAAGAGCTGTACCGCTTCCTGCTGGTCCCGGCCGTGCTGCTGCTGGCGCTCGATGCGCTGCTGCGAGCGCTGCTGCTCAGGAGGTTTCCGTGAGATTCGCGGCGCCACTCTGGCTGTTCGGCTCGGCCTTCGCGCTGCTCATTGCGGCGCTGTTCATCGCCGGGTCGGTGCTGCGTGCGCGACACTTGCAGAAGTTTGGTGACACGGCAATCGTGAGCACGCTGCTCACGGCGCAGGCCGGTGCGCGCCGCGCCTGGAAGGGCGTGCTGTGCGTGCTGGCGGTAGCGCTGGCGTTCTTGGCTGCAGCTCAGCCGCAATATGGGCGTGGCACCAAGCTGATCCCGGCAACCAATCTGGATCTGGTGATCGTGCTCGACTACTCGAAGAGCATGTACGCGCGCGACATCACACCGTCGCGCACGCTGCGCGCCAAGAGCGAGGTGGCGCGCCTGATCTCCAGCCTTCCCGGAGCGCGCTTCGGCGCGGTGGCGTTCGCTGGTCAGCCCATCGCGTTCCCGCTGACCAGCGATGGGCCAGCCATTTCGCAGTTTTTTCAGCAGATGACGCCGAACGACATGCCAGTCGTGGGTACCGCCATCGCGCGCGCGCTGGAGGCCGGACGCGAGCTCTTGGCGCGCGACCCGCTATCCAAGACCCACAAGCGCGTGATCCTGCTGGTCACCGACGGCGAGGATCTGGAGGGCGATCCGGTCAGCGTGGCGACCGCTGCCGCCCAGGAAGAGATCACGATCTTCGTGGTGCAGATCGGTGGCCGCACGCCGGAACCCATTCCACAGGTGACCGAGACCGGGGAGGTCAAGGGCATCCGCACCGACATGGAGGGCAAACCGCTCACCACTTCGCTTTCGGCCGAAGGCGAAGCCCAGCTCGGCAGCATCGCGTCCGCCACGGGCGGGGCCGTGGTGCGCAGCGAGGGCGGCCAGACTGGCCTGGGCGAGATCGAACGGCGGCTCAAGCAGCTGATGACCGAAGAGCTATCGGAGCGCGTCGAGACCATCTATGCCGACGTCTACCTTTACCCGCTCGGGCTGGCGCTGCTGCTGGTCTTGATCGAGTCCTTCATCCCCGAGGCCGGCGCGCGCAAACCGACGCGCATTCCACCACCGAAGAAGCGGCGCCCGCGCCGCCGTGGCTCGCGCGTCGTGACTGCGGCCTCGGTGCTGTGTTTCTGCTTGCTGTGGCTGATGGTGGCCTGCGCCAAGCAGAGAAATGAGCTCTGGATGCGCAACGCGCCGGCGGTCGACGAGGCGATCGCAGCCTACGACGCTGGCGACGCCGGCGCCGCGGTGACGTTGCTCGAGCAGTACCTGGCGACCGGCAAGTGTGACAAGGGCAACATCGGAGCACCCGAAAGCGTGCGCAGCAAGCCCAACGCCAGCTTCGATCTGGGGCTCGGTCTGTTCAAGCTAGGCGAGCAGTACGGGCTGCGTTTCGGGGAGCCGGATCCACCGCCTGACGCGTCGCTCTCGCCCGAGGAAGAGGCGTTCAAAGAAAAGCGCGGCTCGGAGGTCGAGTGCGCCCTGCGCATCGTGCGTATCGTCGCGGCCGACGCCAGCCTGCCCATCGATCTGCGCGCACGCGCCTTCTACCTTGCGGGCAACCTGGAGTTCTTGCGCGGCGACTACGAGTCGGCGGTCAAGAGTTACGATGCTTCGCTCGAGCTGATCCCGGGCCTGCCGGTGGATGGTGGCGCTGACGGCATCGGCCGCGACGCCGCCTACAATCGCGCCATCGCGCTCAGTCGCATCCAGGACCAAAAGAAGGACGCGGGGCCCGACTCGGGTCCGCCTGACTCGGGTCCGCCTGACTCCGGTCCGCCCGACTCCGGTCCGCCCGACGGCGGCCAGCAGCCAGATGGTGGTCAGGATCAGAAGGACCAGCCCCCGGATGCCGGCGACGACGGCGGAAAGCAGGACCAACCCGAGCCCCAAGACGGCGGTCCCCCCGATGCGGGCAAACAGCCCGAGCCCGAAGCCCAGCAGCAACAGCAGCCGCCCAAGAACCAGGACGAGCGGATGCTCGACATGCTGGAGCGAGCGCCCAGCGTGCAGCAGCAGGACGCCAAAAACCGCGCGCTTCAGCAGCGGCAACGGCTGGAGGACAAGTGAGGGCCGTCGCGGCTCTGATCGCCGGTGCCGCGACGCTCTTGCCGAGCTTGGCGTTGGCGCAGGTCAGCCTGAGCACCGAGGTCAACCCGCCCAAGGTGGAAGTCGGTGAGCGCTTCATGGTGCGCCTCCGCGCCATGAGTCAGGGCGGCGAGCGCGCCACCGATCCGCAGCTCAAGCTGCCGCCCGGGATCTCCGGCGCCGGGCCCAGCATCGGCTCGCAGACATCGATGAGCATCAGCAACGGCCAGATGACTCAGTCGGTCGGCATCACCGCAACCTGGACGCTCAGCTCCATGCGGCCCGGCATTTACAAGATTGGCCCAGGTAGCGTCGAAACCGGAAGCGGCAGAGTGCAGGATCGAGTCGTGACGGTGGAGGTCGTGCCGCAGGGCTCGCTGCCTCAACATCCACCGCCGCTCGGCGGGCAGCCGCTCGATCCCTGGGGCATGTTCCGCGGCTCGCCGTTTCCCGGTTTTCCAGGCTTTCCGGGCCTGCCGGACCTGCAGCAGCGCGAGGCGCAGCAGCACCCCTTGCTGCCGGAAGAGTACCGCATCGACGCGCCGCTCGACCCCGTGGCGTTCCTGCGCGCGCGCGCCGTGCCCAAGAGGGTCGTGGTGGGTGAGCAGGTCACGCTGTCTGTCTACGCCTACGGCGGTCGTGGTGAGTTCAACCACGGGGTCGCCACTGAGCCGAGTCGCAACGACTTTCTGGCCATCAACCTGATGGACCCGGGCCGGCAGCGCCAAGGTTACCAGTTCGAGCTCAACGGCCAAATGTGGATCGGCGAGAAGGTCCAAGAGTTCGCGTTGTTCCCGCTCAAAGCCGGGCGACTGAAGGCCGGCGCCATGAGCATGGCCTTCGTGGGCCGGGGTTACGCGAAGGATCCGAGCAGCTTCAAGCGTGAGTCGCAGCCGGTCGAGATCATCGTGGTCGAACCACCGCTCAGCGGGCGTCCTCCAGGCTACCAGCTGGGCGATGTGGGCCACTACACCCTCAGCGCGCAGGTCGAGCCGCGTGAGGTAGCCGCGGGCGGCAGCATCTCGGTCGTTGCCAAGCTCGAAGGTACCGGTAATCTGCCACTGTCGCTGCTGGTGCCAGAGCAGAACGGCGTGCACTTTCTGGAGCCGCAGATCATCGATCAAGTCGCGCCGCGCTCCGGCGTGGTGCAGGGTTTTCGCACCTTCACGTATGTGGTCGAGCTGAATCAGCCGGGCGACCTCGAGCTCGGGGAGCTGACTCTGCCCTACTGGGACCCCAAGGCGCGCGCTTACGGTGTCGCGCGCGCCGCGCTCGGCAAGATCAAGGTGACGGGCAGCGCGCCCGCGCGCAGCGCCGACAAGGCGCGCGCCGGTCATCGACTGGAGGGCCTGATCGTGCCGCCGGCCAAGCTCGGCGCCCACGACAGCCGCGTCCAACGCTACTTCACCGATCGCCCCGCATATTGGGGCTTACTCCTGAGCGCGCCGCTCTCGCTGCTGCTCGGCTTCGTGGTTTCGGATCTGATGCGCTTGGTTTCGCGTCGCCTGGCAAGTCGCCGCGGCTCGCTGGCTTCGGCGCTGGACGAGGCGCTGGCGGAGCTCAACGCCAGTAGCTTGTCGGCAGCCGACGCGGCCGGCGTGGCCGAGCGCGCGCTGTTCCTCAGCATCGAAAAGGCCACCGGCCTCAAGGCGCGCGGCGTGCTCAAGGCCGAGCTGAGCGAGGCCCTGCGAGCGGCTGGGGTGGAGGTGGCTCTCGCCGAGCGCGCAGCCGAGCTGCTCAGCCGTTGTGACGAGGTGCGCTTCGCTGGTGAGGCGACCGAGCTGTCGGGCTTCGTGGCCGAGGTGCGCGAGACCTGCCAGCGGCTGGCGGGGCGCAAGGCGCGCGAGCCGGAGCCGAGCCGGCCATGAAACCCCTCGGCCTCGTGGCCCTGGCGTTCGGCCTGTGCCTGACGAGCCTGGCACTCGCCGAGACTAGCCAGGAGAGCTACGCCGCCGCGCTGGCAGCCCTCGAGAAGGGCGCCGACAACGAGGCCATCGATCGACTGGAGCTGCTGGCAGACCAGGGCCTTGCGCATCCAGACGCGAGCCTGGCACGCGCCGCCGCCTACATCGCGCGCGCCGAAGGCAAGAGCGCCAGGCCCGGTGATCTGGGTCGCGCCGCGGCGGCGCTGAGCGAGGCGCTGCTACTGCGTCCGGGCGACGCCCAGGCGGAGCGAGGCCTCGATGCGGTCCACGCGGAGATCGCGCGGCGTCAGACTCGGCAGGGTGAAAACGTGGTGGTGAGGCCGCGGCTCAGCCGAGCCATCGTGGCGCTGCTCCCAGAGCAGGCCTGGGCGATTCTGGCCGCGCTCGGCTCGCTGGTGCTGAGCGCCGGCATCGTGATTCGACGCGCTGCCGCGGCGCCGCTCTGGCGCCTGACTGGAGCGGTGGCGATCGGTGTCGGGATCGTGCTGGGCAGCGTGCTGGCCGGCGGCGCGCTCGCGGCACACCGGCTGCGTGTGACCTCGCAGCCAGCCGTGGTGGTCGTGACGTCGGCGCGGCTATCCGACGAAAATGGGCGTCCCCTCCCCTCCAAGCGTGGCGCCGATACCGCCACGGTTCCGGAAGGTGGGACCGTCTACGTGCGGGAGCGGCGCGAGGGTCGCTACCTCGTCGAGTGGGGGAGCACCGACGGCTGGCTCGGCGCGAGCGA
Source organism: Polyangiaceae bacterium (assembly GCA_035281385.1). Taxonomy (GTDB): domain Bacteria; phylum Myxococcota_A; class Polyangia; order Polyangiales; family Polyangiaceae; genus PMG-095. Next base: position 968 of record DATEDZ010000376.1, on the reverse strand, counting down.
TGTCCGGCTGCTTGCGGGGGCGGGGGCGGGCGCAGGCACCTGATTGGTGATTTGGTTGGTAGCTCACCGGCGGTTACCCGCCAGGGCTCCCAGCTACTGGCTGCTGGTAGTGGGGTGGATTCTTACCGCGCTGGCGGTGAGCCTCGGTTCCAACTTCTGGTTCGACGTGCTCGGCAAGGCCCTGCAGCTGCGCGGCAGCGGTCCCAAAGTCGACGTCTCGAGCGGCGAAGTCGAAGGCAAGAAGACCTAGGAAGGAAGGAACGGCGCTTGTTCGGCCGAAGCCCGAGCCACCCGCTCGCGGTGTGGCATGGTCGAAAGTCCGATGACCTTGCGGCGCTGCGGGCGCGCCGCGGCCACCCCAAGTGGCGCAGTTGCCGCCCGAAACCCGAGATTTGGCGCAGGTGCTCCACCTGGATTCCCGCGGCTTGACATATTCCGATATAGGAATATGATGGCCGTACATGGCACGAGCAGCGACCACGTCGGACGTCTTCAACGCGATCGCCGAGCCGCAGCGCCGCGACATCCTGGTGCTGCTGCGGGCGGGTGAGCGGCCAGTGACCGAGCTCGCTCAGGAGCTGGGGATGACTCAGCCGGGGGCGTCCAAACACCTGCGCGTGCTCCGGGAGGTCGGGCTGGTGCGGGACCGCAAGGCAGGCAAGCAGCGCTTGTACGGCCTCAACGCCCGCAAGCTGCGACCGGTCCACGAGTGGAGCGGCGGGTTCGAGCGGTTCTGGAACGAGAGCTTCGACCGGCTGGACGCGTACGTGCAGGACCTCAAACGCGCAAGAAAGAAGGAGTGACCGATGGAAGCGACAGGACGGGATGCGCCCGCGCAGTCAGCGACCGCCGACCGCGAGATAGTGATCTCCCATGTCATCGACGCCCCACGGGAGCTGGTGTTCGAGGCGTTCACCGAAGTCCGGCACCTGTCGCAGTGGTGGGGACCCGACGGGTTCACCACCACC
>DATEDZ010000375.1:0-78539 GCA_035281385.1 Polyangiaceae bacterium | reverse complement strand
CACGCCTCAGCGAACGCCGCCGCACCGCCAGCGAAGGCGGCGGCGTGAGCGTGGGATCCTCAGCGGCCCAGGTGGCCACCGCGCTCGACTCGACGGCGAGGCCCGCCCGCAGCAGATCCTGGGCGGTGATGCGCGGTCCCTTGGCAGTCGCTGCGGTGCGCGACAAAAGGCCGAACAGCTCGAGCTCGTTGCCTGGGAATTCGTGCTCGGCGAGCGTGGCGAGGGCGGCCGGCTCGATGCCCAGCGGCTCGCCCGAGGTGCCGAGCCCGAAACGACTCAGGCCTTCGAGCACCAGCGCGCGCAGATCCTCGGCGCGGTTGGCCAGCCTCGGCAGCTGCAGCTCGCGGCCTTCGATATGGTTGGCCAGGCCCCGGTGCAGGCGCCCGGCCGCCACCAGCGAGCGAGCGCTGGCGGGCAATCCCAGCACCAGACCCGCCTGCCGGATGCCCGAGGCAGGCTCGGAGTGGCTGCGGCTCGCCAGGACCTGGACCAAATGCTCCTGGACCTCGGCAGGCAGGGCGCTCGCGCCCAAGATCAGCAGCGTGCCTCCGTCGCTGGCGACCAGTGGCGAGCGCTCCGGATCTTTCCAATTCGAGAGCTCGCGAGCCTCGAGCTCGGTGGCGTCGATCGTGACGAAGGGCCCGCCGGCACGCTCGCTCGCCAGGTGGGCGTGCGCCGCAAAACCCTGCGCATCCACGCCCGGTGGCGTGAGCAGGGCGAGCGGGGTGTCCTTTTTGGCGAGACGCTCCAGCGCGTCGAGCGCCATGCGGGCGCCCGCGCTGAACGCAGTCGTGCGCACGCGGCGGGCCAGACGCTCGGCGGGCAGGCGATGGCGCACGGCCTGCGCCTGGGTGGCCAGCGTGAGCCTCTGGCATTCGAGCTCCAGCGTGTCGGCGCGACGCTGCGCGATCACCTCGCGCTCGCGCGCCCGCGCTAGCGCTGCCGATACCGAGATCAACGAGCTGATGCGATCGGCGAGCGCCCGCAGCGCGCGCGCCTCCTCGAGCGTCAGGGGGCTGCTGCGACCGTCGCCGGGCAGGAGCACGAAACCGAGCGGGCCGTCCTCGTCGCACACCACGCTGGCTGAATAGGCCCCGCGCGCTCGAAACCAGGCCAAGAGACCGCGCACTTCTGGGCGCCGCACCTCGACCGCGGTCAGCGCGTCCACGCGCAGCGTGCGCTCGGGCTCACCGAGCGCCAGCTCGTACAGGCGCTCTGGCGCCTCCGAGCGCTCCACATGCAAGTAGCCAGCCACGTCGACGCTCAGCGCCTCGCTCGGCACGTGGCGCCAGATCTCGGCGCGGGCGTTGCCGCTGGCGCTGGTGCCTTGCAGCGCCACCAAGGTCGCGGTCAGGGCTGCGTTGGGGTCAGGCGCCAGCGCGCCGCGGCTGGCGGCCTCGATGGCCAAGAGCCAGCGCGACTGCTCGGGGCCCAGGGGCCGTGCGATGCGCTGGGCCAGGAGGCCGACGATCACGCAGGCCGCCGACGCGCCGATCAGGATCGAGCCGCTCGCGCCCGGCCGCGCGTGGGCCAGCGTGCCGGCCGCTACGACCACCGGCACACCCGCGATCGCGACGGCGAGGATACCGCGCAGCGCGCGCGTCACGCTGGTGGGCTCGGCCGCCGTCGCAGCCCAAACGGCCAGGCCCGCGGCCACGCACATGCAGGCGGGCAAGAAGCGATCAGGGGGCGACAGCGAGAGCGCCGCGCCCAGCACCGCGACCACCACCGTCGTGACCGAAAGCGCCAAGGCGCTCGACGCGCGATCGCCGACGCCCAGCTCGGCGCGCCGCATGTTGCGCAGGCGCAGCGTGGCCGCGCATTGCACCAGAAGCGATCCGGCCGCCGCGCTCGTCGTCGCATAGTCGACTAGCAACGGATCTTGAACGAAGCGTCCCGGTAGCAGCGCGAACGCGGCTGGAATGAAAGTCGCAATCGCCCAGAGCAGGCCGCTGAAGGCAGCACCATCGAGCGACTCGGTCGCTTTGGGGGCGACCAGCATGCCGCCGAGCGGCTTGATTCGAGCCAGCGCCACCAAGGAGCTGACCGCTGCGATGCCGACGCCCAGGTTCGCGGCTGCGTCCAGCGCTGGCCGCCCGACGCCGCCGGTGCGCGCCACCATGAACAGCAAGCAGCCGAAGGCCGTCAGCCAGGCTGCGTGGCGCGCGCTGGGGCTGATGCGGTCGGTGCCAGCCGCAAGCTGAGAGCGGCGGTAGACGATGCTCAGCAGCACCCCCGAAACCCCGAGCGCCAGAAGCGCCGTCGCCGTGCCGCCGCTGCGCGCCGCGGACAGCGCGACGTACGCGAGCACCAGCAGGCACAGGGCTAGCTCGCGGGGCATCCCGGCTATATAGCCAAGATCCGGGCCAATTGCCCGAAGCGGATGGCGCCGCTTGCCGGGGCCAGGGGACAGGGCTATCCGGCGGGCCGCAAATCGCGCCATTTCGAGATGAAGAAGAACTACGTCCTCGACACCAACGTCCTTCTGCACGATCCGCACGCTATCTTCAAATTCGAGGACAACGATCTATATCTACCGATCTACGTGATCGAAGAGATCGATCAGTTCAAGCGTGATTCGAACGAGCGGGGTCGCAATGCGCGAACGGTGTCGCGTCTGCTCGACGCGCTGCGTGCCAAGGGCCCGCTGTCGGGGGGCGTACCGATCGCGGACGGGGGGACGCTGCGCGTGTTCGTGCCCACGAGCCGCGCCGAGCTGCCGATCGCCTTGAACCCCAGCTCCGGCGACCACGCCATCTTGCAGACCGCGATCGCGCTCCGCGATTCGCATCCCGATACGCCGACCATCTTCGTCACCATGGATGTGAACTTGCGCATTCGTGGCGATGCGCTGGGGCTCTCCACCGAATCTTACGAGAATCAGGCCGTCGATTTCGAGCACCTGGAGTCGGGCATCGTGGACCTCACGCTGCCGGCGGCGGAGCTGGATCGCTTCCTCAGCGCCGGCATGGTCAAGCCGCCCGAAGGTGAAAAGCTATGGCCCAACGCCTGCGTACTACTGCACGACGACGCCGAGCGCCCGCGCACTGCTCTGGGTCGCTTTCACGCAGACGCGGGCGAGATCCGCGCGCTGAAAGTACCGCGCGAGGGGCTTTCCGGGGTGCGCCCGCGCAACCGTGAACAAGCCTTCGCGCTCGACCTGCTGCTCGACGAGAACGTGCGCTTGCTCACCATCGTAGGCAAGGCCGGCACCGGCAAGACACTCTTGGCTCTGGCCGCCGGTCTCAAGCGCACCGTAGAGGAGGGCGTCTACGCGCGACTACTGGTCAGCCGCCCCGTGATGCCGCTCGGGCGAGATCTGGGATTTCTGCCCGGCGACATCGATCAAAAGCTCAATCCCTGGATGCAGCCGATCTACGACAATTTGGAGTTTCTGCTGGTCGCCGGCGGCAGCAAGCGGCGCGGCGTACGCGGTTACGATGAGCTGTTCCAGTCGGGCCAACTGCAAGTCGAGCCGCTCACGTACATCCGCGGCCGCAGCCTGCCCTCGCAGTACGTGATCGTGGACGAAGCGCAGAACCTGACTCCGCACGAGGTCAAGACCGTGATCACGCGTTGTGGTGAGGGCACCAAGATCGTCCTGACCGGCGACCCCTTCCAGATCGACAACCCCTACGTCGACAGCTCGACCAATGGCCTTTCCTACGCGGCGGACCGGCTGCGCGGTGAGCCGCTGGTCGGGCACATCTTGCTCGCGAAGGGCGAGCGCAGCGAGCTCGCCAACATCGCTGCCAACAAGCTGTGACACTGCGCCGCCGCGCCGCGCTGACGGAGCCGGTGCTGCGCGCCGCGCGAGGCCTCAAACACTGTGAGATGGCCACCGCGCTCTTGGATCGCGTGCGGCCGCTCAACCTGCCGGCCGAGCGCGCGCGGCTCACTGCAGCCTACACGGGCGGCCGGCGTCCGCCGCTCGAGCTCGCTTACGCGGCGCGCCCCGAGCTCGGTGACGTGCGACGAGCGCTGGATGAGGCGACTCGCAGCCTCGACCCACGGGAGGTCGAACAGGCGTTGCTCCTCGAGCGAGCCGACGAGCTGCGGCTCGAGGCCGAGCTGGCCGAGCACGTGGGGCAGGCTGATTTCAAAGCCCTGGCCGCGCGGCGCTTTGCGCTGCCCGGGGATGACGCCCGTTTGCGGCAACTGGCGCACGCCGGTCTGCCCGAGATGGCGTCCGGCGGCGATTCTGCTTCGGTCGAGCCAACGCATCTGAGCGACGACGACCGAGACCCGGACAGCTTGCTGTCCCAGATCTCGCGCCGCGTGTTTGCCCAGCGTTTGCCGGTGCGGGTCGAGCTGGATGCGGGCCTGGTGGCTCTAGCTGCGGTGGCGGATGGTCTCGTCCGGGTGCGTTCGGGCATGTTGCTCTCCGCACGTGTGAGCCGCCGCATCGCGCTGCACGAAGTCGAAGGACACCTGCTGCCGCGCCAGGCCGGCGCCGAGCTGGGTGGGGTGTTCCATGCTGGCAGCGCGCACACCTCCGAAACCGAAGAGGGACGTGCGCTGCTGCTCGAGGAGCGCGCGGGGCTGCTCGATGCCGCGCGCAAGGCCGAACTCTGCCGGCGCTACCTGGCGGCGGCCAGCGTGCGCGACGGCGCCGAATTCTGGGAGACCTGCGAGCTGTTGCTCGAGGCAGGCGCCGACCTAGCGGCCGCGGTGGAGCTCACCTGTCGCGTTCACCGCGGCGGTGGGCTCGGTCGAGAGCTCGTCTACCTGGCCGGCTACGAGCGAGTGAAGGCAGCCTTCGCTACCGACCCGTGGCTGGAGCGCGTGCTCGCTTCCGGGCGCGTGTCGCTCGATGCTGCGCGTCGCCTTTGGGATCTGCTGGGCGGTATCTAGGAGGCTGGTGTTTTTCAAACTCCAGCCTCCTAGGTTCCTTGTTTCACACCAGCCTCCAAGTCTCGACTTGGGCGATTTCACCTCGGGAATAGTAGGGCTCTTGCGAGTATCTACGTGGTCGCGTGAGCGAGCAGACCACTCGAAATGTCTGGCGGCTCATGTGTACCCGAGCGCAGCAGGCGCCCGTCCCGCCGGTTTTCTCGTGGCTCGCGGCTTTCCTGACGATCGTGATCTTTCCTTCCAAGACCGCCCAACTCGAGCCTAGTACTCAATCGAGCTCGACGATCACCGGAATGTGGTCCGAAGGCTTGTCTCGATGCCGGGGTGCGCTGTCCATGCGGCAGCTTTTGGCGCGGCTCGAAAGGCCCGGCGACAGGAAGGCATAGTCGATGCGCAGGCCCAGATTCTTACGGAAATTGCCGGCGCGATAGTCCCACCAGCTGTACTGGCCGGCGCGCTCGTCGAACTTTCGAAACGCATCCACGAAGCCGAGCGCGCGGATCTCTTCGAGCTCTTTGCGCTCGTCGGGATGAAAATGCACGCGGCCGCGAAAGGCCTCCGGATCGTACAGATCGCGCTCGTCGCTCGCGACGTTGAAGTCACCGCCCAGAAACACCTCGCGGCCGGCCTCGCGTTCACGCAGCGTTCGGCATAGCTCCCGCAGCCATGCGAGCTTCTCGGCGAACGCAGGGGACGTGATGCTGCGGCCGTTCGGGATGTAAGCCGACATGACGCGCACGCTATTGACCGTCGCGGCGATCAAGCGTGGCTCGGCCAAGGCGGGGCTGGGGCCCCGCCGATCCACGCTACCGGGCGCCGGCTCAATCAGCCCAATCTGGATCTCCTTCATCGGCAAGCGCGAAGCGATGGCCACGCCGTTATAGGCGGGCTGGCCGGTCATCGCGACCGCGTAGCCGAGCATCTGCAGCTCATCGCTCGGAAACTCGTCGTCCTCGACTTTGGTCTCCTGCATGCAGAGCACGTCCGGTTGCTCAGCCTCCAGCCAGTCGAGGACATGGTCGAGGCGAGCGCGAATCGAGTTGACGTTCCAGGTGGCAAGCTTCACTAGAGTTCGCGTCTTCTCGCGGTCGAGCTGGGGTTGGGGGCCCCAGCGACACGGAATAGACACCTACCGGTTGAGCGCTGCCAAGGCCTTGTCAGTCCTGGGGATTCGCACTACATCGGAGCCCGTGAGCAGCGCCTTGCATCGGAGCGGTCGCAGGCGGCTCATTGTATTCGGAGCGTGGACGCTTGGGCAGATTCTGCCGCTTGCTTTGCTCTTGGCTCCACGAGTTGCGGCCGCCCAAGTGGCCAATCAGGGCGCTATTCCGGGCGGCCTTCCCAGCGCCGGCAGGAAGGAGGCCGAGCCGGCCCCCGAGACGAAGCCGCCGGTCGTGGTGATGCCGGAGATCCTCCATTTCGAAAACGCGCCCTATCCGCCAGCGGCCGAGAAGGCGGGCGTGCAGGGCAGCGTGGTCCTGAAGCTGACCGTCGACAAGGAGGGCAACGTCACCGAAGCGACGGTGCTCGAGCCCGCCGGTCACGGCTTCGATGAAGCCGCGCAGGCTGCGGCGCTCAAGTTCAAGTTCAAGCCGGCGACGCGTGACGGCGTGCCGTTCGCGGTCAAGATCAAATACTCCTACGACTTCACGCTCAAGGTGGTCGAGGCCCCGCCGCCGCCACCGCCCACGAGGGGTGAGCTCGACGGCAAGCTGCTGATCGAGGACACGCAGACGCCGCTGGTGGGCGCGGAGGTCGTGCTCACGGGGCCAAATGGTCGTGAGCTGCGCGCGACCAGCGACGCTGTCGGCGCCATCAAGTTCCCCGACCTTCCACCCGGTAAGTACAAGGTCAAGATCCAGGCAACCGGCTACGACCCCGTCGAAAGTGAAGAAGAGGTCGTGGTCGGGGAGGCGGTTGAGATCAAGTATCGGCTGGCTGCGACTTCCGAAGGCATCGAGATCACCGTCAAGGGCGAGCGTCCGCCGCGCGAGGTGACGCGCCGCAACCTCGAGCGGCGTGAGATCAGCCGTATCCCCGGCACCAGCGGCGACGCTCTGCGTTCGATCCAGAGCTTGCCCGGCGTGGCCCGTCCGCCCGGCCTGGCGGGTCTTCTGATCGTGCGTGGCAGCTCACCTGAAGGCACCGGTATCTTCATCGACGGCACCGACGTGCCGCTCATTTATCACTTTGGCGGGCTGTCGAGCGTCGTGCCGACGGAGCTCCTCGACGAGATCGACTTTTACCCCGGCAATTTCAGCGCTACCTACGGTCGCAAGATGGGCGGCATCGTCGACGTCTCGCTGCGTAAGCCGGACACGCGCTGCACCGGGGACTACGGCAAGCCGCTCGACAAGCAGGGCTGTTTTCACGGCATGGCCCAAGCGGATCTGATCGATCTGCGCGCCATGGTCCAGGGGCCGTTGCCCATGAAAAATTGGAGCTTTGCGGCAGCCGGGCGCTACAGCTGGTTCGACACTTGGCTGCGGCCAGCGCTGGAAGCTGCGGGCTCCAGCGTGACTGCGGCTCCGGTCTATTCCGATTGGCAGCTCATCGCCGAGCACCATGAGGGGGACTCGCGCACCAGCTTGCGCGGTTACGGATCGAACGATCGATTCGAGATCATCATCACCGATCCCGCCGCGCAGGACCCTGGCTTCGGCGGTCGCCTCTCTTTCGGCGCCTCGTTCTTCAGAGTCCAGGCGCTGAACGAGACGAAGCTATCGCGTTCGGTGGAGCTCAAGAGCATGCTGAGCGGTGGAAACGACGCTGTCAACTTTTCACTCGGCATCTTCAAGTTCGATCTCGACGTCTATCCATTTTATTGGCGTGAGGAGCTCAGCGTGAGCGCCACCAAGGGCGTGAAGATCAACGCCGGGCTCGACTTTCAAGTCGCGCCGTTCGATGTGCTGGTGCGTGCGCCGGAACCGCCACGTCCGGGGGAGCCGGCGTCCGGACCTTTCGCCACGCGACCCTTGCAGGAGACGCAGAACTCGGGCACCGGGTTTCGTCCGGGCTGGTACGTGGAAGCCGAGCTTTCGCCGCTCGAGCGGCTGCGCGTCGTGCCCGGCGCTCGCGTGGACTTCGCGCGTGACTCCGGCCACGCGGACTTCAGCCCGCGCATAGCCGCGCGTTACGATTTGATCAAGGGCGCCGGCGCTGACCCGGGCGCAGGCGTCGTGTTCGAGCGCCGCACCACGCTCAAGGGTGGTGTGGGCGTCTTCGACCAACCACCGGAATTCCAGGAGACCGATCCGGTCTTCGGGACCCCGAACCTGGAGTCGAATCACTCGGTGCACTATTCGCTGGGCGTGGAGCAGGAGATCACGCGCCAGCTCGAGGTCAGCGTCGAGGCGTTCTACAAGGATCTGACCAATCAGGTGGCGCGTGATCCCGCCCCGGGCGGCTATCTCTACAACAATCGGGGCACCGGCTACGTTGAGGGTCTAGAAGCCCTGTTCAAGTACAAGCCGGACGAGCGCTTTTTCGGTTGGGCGGCGTACACGCTGTCACGCAGCATTCGCCAAGATTGCCCGAGCTGCGACGAGTACTTGTTCCAGTACGATCAGACCCACAACTTCATCGTACTGGGTAGTTATCGCCTGGGAAGGGGTTGGGAGTTTGGGGCACGCTTCCGCGTCGTGTCCGGTCCGCTGCAAACACCGGTCGTGGGCTTGCCATCTTTGCCGGCGATCTACGCCGCCGACGCCGGGACCTTCGTTCCACTGCAGGGCAAGCCCTTCACCGCACGTTTGCCGGTGTTCCATCAGCTCGACTTGCGGGTAGACAAGCGCTGGCAGTTCAAGGCCTGGGCGCTCTCGGCCTACATCGACGTCCAGAACGTCTACAACAACCCGGCCAAAGAAGACTTCATCTACAGCTTCGACTACAGCAAGCGGGGCTACCAGACCGGCGTCCCGATCATTCCAGCCCTTGGCCTGCGAGGTGAGTTTTGAAGCGCCGGCTTTTGCCTCTGGTTTGCGCGCTCGTTTTCGTGGCACTCGGCTGCGGTCCACAGTTCGATCCGTCCAACGAGATCAAGACTCTGCGCGTGATGGGCGTGCAGAAGGATCGTCCCTACGCGCAAGCGGGTGACGAGGTGTCGTTGCAGCTGCTCTGGCACGATCCGAAAGGTCGTACCGACATCCAGCGCGCCTGGATCGGCGGCTGCGTCAACCCACCCGGTGACCTCTACTACGGTTGCTTCGCTCGGCAGGGCGCTGCGGCGGAGCCAGGTGGTGAGCTGCCGTTCGGGTTCGGTGACAGCTTCACGGTGCAGATCCCGACGGACATCATCTCTGGCCGCGAGGGGCCCTTCGAGCCGGGGCAGCGCCGCTATGGCCTGTACATCGTGTTCTTCGCGCTGTGTGCGGGTCAGCTGGGCTTCGACATGGACGTCGATCCCGAAGCAGCCGGCTCCACCGGGCTGCCGATCCGCTGCCTCGACGAGAACGAGCAGCCGCTCGGCTCGGAAGACTTCATCGTCGGCTACAGCTCCATCTACTCCTTCGAAGACGTGGAGAACCGGAATCCCACGTTCAGCCAGGGCCCCGAAGGCAAGGGGGAGTTCCTGATCGACGAGAATCTGGCCCCCGGCGACTGCCTGGGCGAAGGTTGCCAGGGCGCGGCAGCGGTGGAGGTAGATTGCACTGTCGCGGGCGAGCCGCGCTGCATTGATGCGTGTGAGGGCGACGGCGACTTCTCCTGCCAGGCCATCGACGTGGCGCCCCGCATCGAACAGGCGGTGGAGACCGACCCGGTGACGAGCGAGCTCTACGGGTCGGACGTGACCGAGCAGATGTGGGTCAATTACTACGTGGATCGCGGCGCCATCAACGAAGTGCGGCTGCTCAACGACGCCACCACAGGCTGGAACGCCAAATACCGCGGCCAGCTCCGCGCCCCCAAAGCCCCCGGCCCCCTGCAGGTCTGGGCCGTTGCGCACGACAACCGCGGCGGCATGCAATGGTCGCGGGTAACGCTTCAAGTGAGGTAGCGGAGGCCCTTAGCCGTGTTAAGCGGAGGCGGGGTTGGGGCCCCGCCGACCCACGAGACAGCCGCCGTTGCGCACGACAACCGCGGCGGCATGCAATGGTCCCGGGTAATCCTTCAAGTGGAGTGAGCGCGGCCGTAGATCCAACTCTGAGGTAGCTGTCGTACGGGGATCACGACGCGAGCGCGCTCGCGGCGAGTTGGAACTGGCTCAACCGACCTTGGCGCGAGATCACGATCGAAATTGAAGGGTGGTTTGAACGAGCTCGGCGAGGCCGAGCGCGTGCTTCCCACCGGGGCGGAATGGACGCGGGGCGCCAAGGCGGAGTACGGAGGCGAACGAGAAAGCGGAGGCGAACGAGAAATCAGGCGCGACGCGTCACGTGAAATTCAAGACGTGAAATTCAAGTCATCCGACTAGCGGAAATGCGTCCCGTTGCTACATTGACAAGTATGCGGCACTTGTATTTTCTGATAGCCGCCGCAACGGCAGCGATGCTCTCCACGGCATGTGGTGCATCGTCACCGGCTCCCGTCAAAGCCCCGCCCCGAACGGTTGACGTCGAAACCAGGGCTGCTCCCAGCCCTCGTCACAGGGACCGCGACCTGCCTCCGCTAGTCGCGCCCCCGCCTGCCTATGGCAACAAGATCGTCATGGCGCAGCGCGACACGACGTCCAGCGTCCACTGACCCGCTGATTCCATCGGTGCGAGAAAACCAAAGACGCGACGCCTGAAGGGGCCGTGTCGTCTCTCGCGCACGGGGCCGCCACCCCGCAGCCCATCTCGCAGAAGCTCAGCTGCCTCGTTGGGCCACTCCGTGCGTTCGAGACAACAGGGAGGCGGGGAGATTGGGGGGTTCGATCTGCGCATCTCCAGCGAGAGCCGTTCAAGCGCTCGGCGGTAGCGAGCAGCGTGCAACCCAAATTCTCGTTCGTCGATCTCCCCGCCTCCCCCCCGCCTCCCCGTTGTCTCGCTCGAGCAGGGCGACTCGGTGCCGCTACAGAAGTTTCTGCGAGGTGGGCTGCGGGTTGGCAGCCCCTACTCGCGGCACGCTGCGGCGGTGGCTTTGTACTTGTCGTTGGCGTCGCGCAGCTGGATGTCGAACGACTTGAACTTGTCCTTGGCGAAGTAGCCCGCGAAGGCATCGTTGGCCTTCTGCTGCGCCGGATCGGCGGTATTCCAGGTGATCTTTTCGTAGGCGAAGGAGCTGGCGATCATGTCGGCCTGCTTTTCGATGGTGCCCCAGGCCTCGACGTGAAGTCCCTTCTTGTCGGCCGGCAACTCGTCGAGGCCGATGTTGGGGGTGATCTTGTTCTTGGCGGCGGTTTCAGTGACGGCCCTCCAGGCATCCGACGCCGTGCTACGCGCCCTAGTACAGGCTTCGGTGTCCTTGCAGCCGCTTGCCGCGAGCAAGCTCACCAGACCGGCGACTAAAATACGGATCGGCTTTTCGAGCATCACTTCCTCCTTTTTCCTCGTATTCGGGCCCCTGTCCGACGACTCGCGAAACCTTAGCTCCATCGGTGTTGGCGGGCGCACCGCGCCCAGAAAAAGCGCCGTTCTCGCCAAGACCTGGGTCCGGAGGAGAACGGGGCAACCGGGGTAGGGCCCCCCGAGGTGCCAGCACGGAGATCCGCGACCCACTGGACAGCGACCGGCGCCCCGCGACCAAACGAGACGGCGCTCCAGCCCGCAGGGGCGGATACGGATTGCAGTGAGGCGGCAGATGGTAGACGCTAGACCCCGACTTACCGAAGACCCCAAGTCCGGGAAAGATGGTTCAGGCGTCCAAGAATACCCCGCCGTTAGGTCACGGCACCGTCGTCAACGATCGCTACGAGATCCGTCAGAGCCTCGGCAAAGGAGGCATGGGTGAGGTGTTCCTCGCCTACGACCGCAGCACGCAGCAGCCGGTGGCATTGAAGGTCGTGCGTGAGGAGTCGCGCATGCCAGGCGACGACGAGGCCCTCCGGCAGGAGCTGCTGCTGGCCCGCTCGGTCAGTCACCCCAACGTCTGCCGAGTGCACGACCTGGCGCCCAGCCCCTGGGGTCCCATCCTGGTGATGGAGCACATCGCCGGCCAGACGCTGCACACGCACATCCGTCGGCGCAAGGCCCAGGGCGGCTACACCGCCGATGAGTTCCGCAAGATCGCCAGCGAGGCGTCGGCGGGGCTCGCCGCCATCCACGCGCAAGGGCTGGTGCACGGCGATCTGAAGCCCGGCAATGTGATGGTGACCAACGATCGCGCCATCATCCTGGACTTCGGCTTCGCTCAAGAGCGCGCGCGCCTGAGCGCCCGGCGTCCCGGTGCGCCGCCTGATGGCGGCACCCCCAACTACATGGCACCCGAGCGCCTGCGCTCCGGTGGCGCCAGCCCCGAGGACGACATGTACGCGCTGGGGCTCACGCTCTGGGAGATGTGGACCTGTCGCGTTCCGGAGCCGGGTTACAGGCCGCGCGCCAAGCCCATGCGCTCGCAGATCATGTTCGACGTGCCTTCGGGCCTCTCGGTCGACGAGGTCAAGCAGATCTTCCGCTGTCTGGGGGATGACCCCAGCTCTCGCCCCAGCGCGCGCCACTTGCGTTTTTTCAACCCCAGCTCGCTCACCACGAGCCAGGTGCAAATCCCGCGTGAACGCATCAACCCGGGTGCGCCCCCCGGTCGCTCGACGAGTGAAGCCTTCGTGCCGGGCGGGCAATCGCTGCTCGTCACTTACTGCACGAACGCGCCGGACGCGGCTGGCATGATGTTTTCGCTCGAGAAGCCGATGATCACGATCGGTCGTCGTGCTGGTCAGGACATCGTGATGCCGGAGGCCACGGTCTCGGGTGCCCATGCCGTGCTGCGCTGCCAAAATGGGTCGTGGACCATCGAGGACGTGGGTAGCACCAACGGCACCTATGCCGACCACAGCTACGAGCGCAAGAAGACGGTCGCGGTGCTGCATGGCGCGGAGCTACAGCTCGGTGAGTCACGCGTGAAATTGGTGAGCTTTCAGGATCGCTCGCCCCAGCACGAACGGGCGCGGGCTTACCTGCTGCGTCGCGACGGCCTGACTGGGTTGTACCAGCGCGACGAGATGGTGCGCGCGGTAGAGGACGAGCGGGGTTTCGCGGAGTGGGCCAATGCGCCACTGGCGATCGCCCGCTATCACATTCGCGGGCCGAATCGACACGTCAGCGACCGCCCGACCATCTTGGAAATGCTGGCCTTGCGGCGCGCGGCGCAGCGCGTGCTGGAGCTGACCGAAATGCTGCTCTTGAGCCTGGTTCCAGCGACAGCTGGGCGCACCGGACCCCTCAAGTTTGCGGTGGCCATGACCGGTCCCAGCCTCGAGGAAGCGCGCAACGTGGTCGAGCAGGTCGTCTCCCAGGTGCAGGGCCTGATGCCCGAAGCGCTCGACTTGGCCGCCACCCTGGTGCGCGCGGAGCCTGGGCAGAATGTCCACGCTCTGCTCGACGATTAGGTTCCAGTGGGTCGGCGAGCACTACCGAAAGTTTTGGGGCCGGGGCCCCAAAACCTGAGGGGGGGCCCCGCCGAATTCACTTCGGCGGGGGGGAGCTGAGCTCCCGAGGACCGATGGCCGGACCGCCGTCTCGCTCGTCGTTTCCTTCCGTCCCGGGCGAGCCGCGCGTGCGACGGCTGGGTGTCGGTCCGAGCGGCGGCAGTGACCGGCCCCTGCGAGCTCAGGTCATCGTGGCGCTGGTCTGTGTGATGATGCTGATCGCAGTGCCGCTGTATCTGATGCGCAAGCCTTCGACCAAGGCGTCGGCCCCCGTGCCCTCGGCCAGCGTGGCCGCCGCGACGGGGCCACGAGCGGTGCCCAAGCCGTCGGCGGAACCGGCGGTGCCGCCCGCCGCGCCGCCGCGGATCACGCTGGGCGCGGTGCAGCGAGTACGCTGCGGATCCTCGCCGGCGGCGGCACCGAACGAAGCTGCGCTGTGCGACGCCCTCGGGCCCTTCGAGGAGGCTCTGAAAAAGGCCATTTTGGAGACCGAGGCGTGCGCGCCCAAAGCCAAGGCCAAGGGCAGCATCAACTACGTTCTGACCGTGGATTTTCCGCGCAAGAAACTGCACGTCTACCCGGGCGCGAGCGGCGAATGGCGCGGCAAGCAGGCGCGCCGCGCCACGACTTGCGCAAAGAACGCCATCAAGCCGCCCGATTGGAACACGCCGCACCAGTACCGCTTCTACGCGATCGCGATCCTGGCCACTTACGCCGGGCCGCCCGGTAGCCTGCCGGTCCCGGTGGCGAGCGGACAGTCGGCCCTGCCGAACTTCGAGTAGCAGATGCCCGGGATGTCCGAACGCAAGTCACTGCTCGGCCTTTTTCCAGACCGCTCGCGCCTCAAGGCGCACTTTCCGATCGCGGCGGCGATGCGTCGGGCCTGGAGCAAAGGCTATGGCAAGGCGGAGCTGCGCGCCGACGCCCTGTCGGGCCTGGTCGTGGGTATCGTGGCGCTGCCGCTCTCGATGGCGCTGGCCATTGCGGTCGGGGTCCCGCCGCAGCACGGCCTCTACACCGCCATCGTGGCAGGCGTGGTGGTGGCGCTGACCGGCGGCTCGAAGTTCCAGATCACCGGTCCGACCGCCGCCTTCGTGGTGATTTTGGCGCCCATCGTGTCCAAGCACGGCTTGTCGGGGCTGCTGACGGCCGGGCTTTTGGCGGGATTTTTGCTGGTGGGCATGGGAGTCGCGCGCTTCGGCAAGCTGATCCAGTTCATTCCCCACCCGGTGACGACCGGCTTCACCGCCGGCATCGCCACCGTGATCGCCACGCTGCAAATCAAGGATGCGTTTGCATTGAGGATCCCGCACATGCCCGAAACGTACCTCGAGAAGGTGCGGGCGATGTGGAACGCGCGCGCCAGCGCTTCGCTAGCGGACGTCGGGGTGGCCGTGCTGAGCCTGGCGCTCTTGATATTTTTGCCGCGCGTGCTGCCCACGATCACGCGCCGTGTGCCGGCGCCGTTGATCACGCTGGTGGTCCTTTCGCTGGTCGTCGTTGGCGTGCATTATTTTTTGCCCAACTTTGCGCCGGCCACGATTGGCTCGCGCTTTCACAGCGTGATCGACGGCAAGCTGGTGCACGGCATCCCGGCGCTGCCGCCGCTGCCGATGCTACCTTGGGGCACAGGCGCGCTGCCGCTGAGCGCGATCAGCGAGCTCGGCTCGGCTGCCTTCGCGATCGCCATGCTGGGCGCGATCGAATCGCTGCTGTCCGCCGTGATTGCCGACGGCATGACCGGCACCCGCCACGATCCCGACGCGGAGCTGATCGGTCTGGGCTTGGGCAACATCATCACGCCGTTCTTCGGCGGAATTGCCGCGACCGGTGCGCTGGCCCGCACCGCCACCAACGTGCGCAGCGGTGCTCGCTCACCCATTTCGGCGGTCGTGCACGCGCTGGTGGTGCTGTCGGCGGTGCTGCTGCTCGCGCCGCTGGTGGCCTACGTGCCCATGGCGTCGCTCGCTGCGCTGCTGCTGCTGGTGGCTTGGAACATGTCCGAGGTGAAGCATGCCTTCTACGTGATGCGCGTTGCGCCGCGTAGCGACGTGACCGTGCTGGTGCTCTGCTTCCTGCTCACCGTGTTCTTCGACATGGTGGTGGCGGTCTCGGTCGGTGTGGTGCTGGCGGCGCTGCTGTTCATGCGACGCACCGCGGAGCTGACCCAAGCTCGCATCTTGCATGCCATGGATGACGGGCGCGAGTCGCAGTTCGAGCTGGCGCCCGGTGTGGTGCTGTTCGAGATTGCCGGACCGTTGTTCTTCGGCGCCGCCCAGAACGCCATGGCCACGCTCGATGCGGTGGGCGAGAAGACGCGGGTAGTCTTACTGGCGCTCGGCAGCGTGCCGTCGATCGATGCAACCGGGCTGGTGGCGCTGGAGAGCGCCTTGCGGCGCCTGAAGGCCTCGCACAAGCACGTGGTGCTGTCGGGGCCGTTGCCGCAGCCGCGCCAGGTCTTCGAACGCGCCGATTTGCCACGGCACTACGACAACGTGCGCTTCGCCCCCGACCTGGCGAGCGGCATTGCTCTCGCCAGCCAGATCGCCGAGGAGCTAGCTGGGGCAGGGGCCCCAGCCCGACAAGACGTGTGAGTCTTGGAAGAAAAGATCACGATCGGCGAGAGCAGCAGCCACCCACGAGACCAAACCGGCGAGGCTGGCACCCGTTGCGATGAAATCCGCGATGGTCGCAGGAGTCCTCAGCTCGCATGCTCGGACACCAACCTTGCAGTCAAAAACTTGACTCATCTGTCACGGAAAACGGCTCTCAAGAAGCCTAGACCTAGAGCGCACGGATCCCCGGAGCCTGCGGCCGACGCGCAGCTCCTGAACGAGTTTTCGTGGCGTTCATCGACCGCCTGATCATGCGCTGGCGATCATAAATCTGACGCCAGCGTTCCCATGAGCTGTCGAATGAGCACACTGCACTTCGTTCCGCTACATTGTGAAGGCTGCGATCAGACATTGCTGCAGCCGGTTGAGTCCGGAATTGAGGCAAAATGTCCAGCCTGTGGCGCGCCCGGCTCGATTTTGCCAGGCGAGGTCTACACCGAAGCCGATGTTCCGGTCTTCGAGAGCCTCGCAGCGATGGTGAAAGCAGCTCACCTCGACGCGCGCAGCGTGCGACGCGTAATTGCCGAGCTTAGCAGGGTTCCGGCCGCAGGCGGCCGCCCCGAGTTGGCCCTGCTACAGGTGCTCGACCTTCTCCCAGGACTGCATTCATTGCTCCCGACGTTACACGCCGATCCCAGCAAGCTGAGGCGCATGAACGGCATGCTGTTCGTCACGGTTTCGGCGCAGCTGCAGCGTATCGAGGCCGAGAACGCGGCGCGCGCGTCGTAGCTCCTACTCTTTTCGAAAGCGCAGACCGCCCGTGAGCTGAACGTCGGCGACCGCGCTACTCAGGACCTCGCGGCGCTGTTCGGACGGGGTCTGTTCACGTAGGCGGGCCAGGCGCTCGACCTCGTCGTCGGCGTGCGATTCGAGCAGCACACGCGAAAGCTCCTCGCGCAGTCGCCGACCCAGCGCCGGAGCGCGGCCGTCGGTGCCGATGGCCAGCGTGAGCGAGCCCGCCCGGGCCAGGGCCAGATGCGAGTAGCTGCTGAGCTTCGGCTGATCGACCGCGCAGAAGAAGATGCGGCGCGCGTTGCAAAGAGCAGCCAGGCGCGCGGCCAGCGCCGTGTCGCTGCTTACCTGCACCACCAGCCAAGCGTCGTCCAGATCGGTTTCGCGAAAGGCTCGGCGTTCGACGCGCAGGCGCGGGGAAGCCAAGGATGCGAGGCTGGCGGGAGCCGGCTCGGCGACGAGCAACACATCGGCTCCGGCTTCGAGCAAATTGCCGGCGCGCGACGTCGCCTCGGGACCACCACCGATCACGACGCATTTCCGATCGTTCAGAATCAGATTCAACGGGTAGCCGCGCATCACTTCTCGGTCGAAGGCCTTACCACGTTCGGTACCACTGGTCGCGAGTTGAACTTGAGCTCGCGCTCCGCTTCACCGACCCGCTGCAGGAACAAGCCGGTAAAGGTGCTGAACAGGGCGTCGCTGGGCGCAGCAGTTCCGGTGCCACTCGGCCGCAGCACCCACAGCTTGAGCTTTTGCACGACCTCGGGCGACAGCGGATTGACCTGAACCTTGGCCGAGCAGAAAAGCGAGGTATTGAACGGAATTTGCAGCGCGGTACCGGCCAGCAGGCGCCGTACTTCGGCGCAGCGTCGCAGCACGCCCTCGACCGTAGTCGTCCAGCGTACCTGGCTACCGCCGGGACGCGTGATTTCCACGCGATAGGCCTCCTCCCAAACGTGCCAGGTTACCTTGCAGGTATGGGCGGTGGTGGACAGCGCCTGCGCCCCGCCCGCGCGGTAGATGGCCGCGGTCAGGACGATGGTCGTGGGCAAGCCTCGCGAGAGCTTGGCTTGCAGCTCCTGATCGATCACGTCGCGGAAGCCCACGCTCAAGTAGAGCAACTTGGCTTCGGCGTCCCACTCGAATAGCACGTCGCGCGTCGAGACGGGTTTTGCCTGCGCCTCGGCCGCGGCGGGGAAGACCAGCAGGAGCGCGAGCAGCAGCAGCGCGCCCCACCACGAGCTTCGACCGAGCCAGCGCAGAGATCCGTGAGAGCGCGCGCTACTCATCGCCCGCCGGCCCCTGACCGCGCACGGGCAGGAAGCCGAGCACGTTCGAGAAAGCGAACACGAAGCCGCCGGCGCTCGTGTCCAGGCGAAACCCGAGATTGAACGTCAAATCCAGCGGAAAACGCGCAAAACCCGAGTAGGCGTCGGGCGGGTGTGTGAGATCCCGGTCGCTGGCCACACTGTACAGGCCGCCGCTACCGAAGAAGTCGATGCCGAACACCGTATGATGCCCGCGGTACAGCGGGATGCGATATTCGGCGCCCGCGTCGAACGCGTACTTGCCGTAGCGCACCTCGACGATCTGCGTGCCCAAGAAATTCTTGGGGAAGCGGTGGTCGAAGCTCACCCCAAGCACGCGGTTGGGCAAGAAGTCGCTGAAGTCCCCGACGTAGTACTGCTCGAAGAACGGCGCGTTACCGACGATGGCGCCCGCGAACGCCGACAGGCGCAGCACGTGGCCTTGCCACGGGAGCCGGAACCAGCGCGAGGTCTGGGCGTCGACTCGCGTGTAGTCGTAGTCGCGGCCGGCCGGTAGCAGACCGACATCGGTCGTGATGGTGCTGAACGAGCCGCGGGTCGGCAGGAACGGATGGTCGCGCGTGTCGATTTGCAGCGTGCCGCGCAGCGTCGACAGCACGCTGCGGCCGCGGATGACGTCGAAATCGATGGGCTCGCGCTCGAAGCCGCGCAAGTGCGAGGCGATGAGCGGATAGCTGGCGTTCAGCCCTTCTAGCCGATAATGCAGCCAGAGTTGGGTGCTGACCGACAGGTCCCTACCGATGCCGAGCGAGCCGCCGAAACGCGTGTAGTTGACGACCGCCGAGCTGGAGTGCCGGTTCTGCTCCGGATCGATCCATTCCACCTCGGCGTTGCCGAAGAAGTCCTCGGCGTCGTTGTAGAGCAGCGATCCCCCCACCATCCATTTGCTGCCCAAAAACGCCGGGTCCAGGAAGCGTACGCGCAGCGCCAGTTGCTCGGAAGCCACCGCCATGGCGCCGCCCAGCGTGATGCCGGTGCCGACCAGGTTCGTCTCGGCGACGTCCAGGCCTGCATAACCGCTCAGGCGATCGACGCTGCCGTCAGGGTGCGCATCGGCAGCCAGGCCCATCGAGATGTCGTTGATCACGATGGTGTTGCGCTCGGTGACGTCGATCACCAGCACCACCAGCCCGCGCTGCGAGCCCTTCTTCAGCGAGAACTGCACGTCGCGGAAGAAACCGGTGCCGAGCAGGCGGTAACGCGAAAGCTCGACTTCCGAATCGTCGACGTCGAACACGTCCCCCGGCTTGAACGGCACGTAGCGCAGCACCACCCGGCGCTCGGTGCGCGTGTTGCCCCGCACCTGGATCGCCTCCAGCGTGTAGCGCACGGCCATGGGGTGCGGCTCTTCGCGCCTCTCCTCACGATCCGGAGCCTCACCCGGGATGGGAGTGGGTGGGGGAGGGACTGTGGCGGGAGCAAGCGGTGGCGGCACCGGCATTGGCTCGGCCGGCGTGGAAGTGGCATCGGCAGGCGCAAAGATCGGGACCTGGCCGAAGGCGGGTCCGGCGCTGCTCAGCCCGAGCAGCAACGCCGCGAGCCGGGCGCCTCGCAGGCGCTCACGGATCCCGGCGAAGGCTCGAGGGCACGCGCTCATACGTTTCGGTAAGCCTAGTAAGCTTTGCCGCTACGCTGGAAGAGAGCAACTCCGCTTTGACCCGGTAGCCCCAGTTTCCGTTCGGGGTTCCTGGAACGTTCATGCGCGCCTCGGTACCCTGGCCCAGCACGTCCTGAATGGGAAAAATGGCGGTATCGGCCACGGAGGCGAGCGCGCTGCGGATCAGATCCCAATGCGGCTCACGCCCGTCGCTGCCCACGTAGGAAAGGGCGCGATCACGCTCCTTCTGCAGCTGCTCGCGCTGCTGCGGATCCTGGGTGCGACTGGCCGCGTCCAGGAAACCCAACAGGGTGTCGTTGTCATGGGTGCCGGTGTACACGACGCAGCGGCGGTGAAAGCGATGCGGCAGGTAGGCTTGGGCCCCATCCGCAAACGCAAACCCCAAAACGCGCATCCCCGGCAGCCCGAAGGCGTCGCGCAGCCGCTCGACCTCGGGCGTGACGATGCCCAAGTCTTCGGCGATGAACGGGAGGTAAGCGAGCTCGCTCTGCGCCTTCTCGAAAAAATCCTGCCCCGGCACTTCGACGAAGCGTCCTTCACGCGCGCTGGACGAGTGCGCTGGTATCTCCCAATAACGGTGGAAGCCGATGAAGTGATCCAGGCGCAGCGCGTCGAAGCGGCGCAGGCTGGCGCGCAGGCGTTCGATCCACCACGCGTAGCCGGTGCTCTGCAGACGACGCCAGTCGTAGAGCGGATTGCCCCAGCGCTGGCCCTCGGCGCTGAAGTAGTCGGGCGGCACGCCAGCGACACAGCGCCGCTGCCCCGATGCGTCGAGCTGAAATAGGCCCTGGTGTTGCCAGACATCGGCACCGTCGTGCGCGACGAACATCGGAGTATCGCCGAGCAGCAGCACGCCCAGGTGCCGCGCATGACCGCGCAAACGCTGCCATTGGCGATCGAAGAGCAACTGCACGAACTCGTGAAACGCGATCTCGTCGCCCAGCGCTGCGCGCGCTGCATTGAGCGCGGCAGGCTCGCGCCGGCGCAGATCCATGGGCCAGCTGAACCACGGCTCGCCGTGGCGCTGCACCTTGAGCGCGGCGAACAGCGCGAAATCCTGGAGCCAAAAGCGCTCGCGTTCGCGCAGCTCCTCCAGGCCGTGCCGTGCCACGCCGACCCGAAACCTCTGGAACGCCTTGCGCAAGCGCCGGCCGCGGAAGGCCCTACTGGCGCCGTAGCGGGCCCGCAGGGCATCGCGCAGCCGGGTGGGCGCGAATAGGTCGCTCGCGTCGAGCAGGCCGTCCTCGACCAGGTAACGCAGGTTGACCAGCTCCGGGCTGCCAGCGAACGCCGACGGGCTGTCGTAAGGAGAGTCTCCGCCGCCTGTCGGCACCACCGGCAGCATCTGCCACAGGCTCTGCCCACCGCGCGCCAGAAAGCGCAGAAACTCGTGCGCCTCTTGGCCCAAGTCGCCGTGGCCATGCGGTCCCGGCAGAGATGTCGGGTGCAGCAGGATGCCACTACGACGTTGGTGAAGCGGATTCATGACTTGGCATCACGAGGCGTCAGGTGGCCGGTGCTCGGCCGGCAGCGGTCTGAGCAGCGAGAGACCCACCGACCCCGACAGCACACCCACGATCACGCCCAGCGATGCCCAGGTGGGCATGTGAAAGAACTTCGACATGACCATCTTCGTGCCGATGAACAGCAGGATCAGCGCCAAGCCCGTGCCCAGATAGTGAAAACGGCCCATCATGCCGGCCAGCACGAAGTAGAGGGCGCGCAGGCCAAGGATGGCCATGATGTTCGAGGTGTAGACCACGAACGTGTTGTTCGAGATGGCCAGCACCGCCGGCACCGAATCGACCGCGAAGATCAAATCGGTGAGCTCAATCACGATCAGGACCAAAAACAGCGGGGTCGCGTAGCGCTTCCCGTCCTGCATGATCGAAAAGCGGTCGCCGTGGTACTCATTGGTGGTCCGGATGTAGCGTCGCGCTAGCTTCAGGGCCGGGTTGTCCTCGGGGCTACTCTCTTCCTCCTTGCGGAACAAGAGCTTAGTGCCCGTATAGATGAGGAACGCCCCGAATACGTACATCATCCAGTGGAACTGACGCAGCAGCGCGGCACCGGCACCGATGAAGACGCCGCGCATCACCACGGCACCGACGATCCCCCAGAACAGCACGCGCTGCTGCCGGCTCTCGGTCAGCCCGAAGTAATTGAACAGCACTAGGAAGACGAAAAGGTTGTCGACCGACAGCGACTCTTCGACCAGGTAGGCCGTCAGGTATTGCAGCGCCGGATCCCGGCCCATGCGCACGTAGACGAAGCCCACGAAACCGAGCCCCACCCCTAGGCACATCAGGCTGCGCACCGCCGCCTCGCGGAACGACATGTGGTGACTGCGACCGAAGACCAGGAAGTCAACGAGCATCAGCCCCAGCACCACGCCAGCGAAAGCGCCCCAATCGAGCAGCGTTGCAGGCGGGTGGGGCATGTTGGCCGGCTCCTATCATGCTCGACGCGGGCATGCTAGAAGGCTGTGTTTTCAGTCATGCTCCGTCGCCCAGCAGCGTTTCTTTTTGGCCCACTCCCTTTGTTGCTCACTCTCGCAGCGCTGAGTGCGTGCGAGAAGAGGACGCCCGAGCCCGCGGCGCTTGCGCCCCATCCGCCGTCGCCGTTCTTGTCGCCTTCGGGCAAGGCCGCGCCAGTACCCGCGACTACTCCCGCGCCCGCAGGCTCGACGCAGCAGGAGCCGATGCAGATCACGTGGCTGGACCCACCGTCGTTCAAGCGCGTGCCGCCGTCGAATCCCATGCGCAAGGCGAGCTACGTCGTGCCGCGCGCGGCGGGTGACGCCGAGGACGGCGAGCTGACCGTTTTCTATTTCGGGCCCGGGCAAGGAGGCAGTATCGACGCCAACGTCGACCGCTGGGTCAAGCAGTTCGGTGAGATCAAACCGGGCGACGTCAAGCGCGCCGATCGCGAGGCCAATGGTCTGCGCCAGCACACTGTCGAGCTCGAATCGGGGACCTTCTCCTCCGGCATGCCCGGTAGTGCCAGCAAACCGAAAGAGAACTACGGATTGATCGGCGGCATCGTCGAGACACCCTCCGGCGTATACTTCTTCAAGCTGACCGGGCCCAGCAAGACGGTCAAACAGGCCAAGCCGGACTTTTACAAACTGCTGGACAGCATCAAGTCGACTTGAGTCGTTGAGCGCTCAGCCCGTCGCGGCCGCTCGTACTTGGCCGTCCAGTTGCTCAGCCAGCAGCCGGCCGCGCATCAACGCGTCAGCGGGCACGCCAGGGCCGAGATCGGGCTCGCCCAGGTTCATCACATGCGCGAAATGCAGCGCGGTGTACGCAGCCCAATCGAGGCAGTCCGGTTCCCACCAGGCACGCACGTAGTCTTCGCTGACGACCAGCCAGCGCCCGTCGTGCTTCTTCTCGATGCGGATGCGCGCCTGGCACAGCTTGATGCCGCTCGGGGGAGAGAATCGACCGTTTGGACCTTCGCTCATGATGACGTTGCCCTCCTGAATGATCACGCCTGACCTTCACCGCCTGCGTTGTCGTTCGTGCCCGCGGACGACAGAACCGCAGTCATCATCATCTAACACCCGCCGGCTCTAGAAGGATAGATCCGGACAGCAATATTCATTTGTTATCCCGAGTTGAGACGAAGCACGCAACCCGGGTCCGAGCGGGCCATAGGTGGTCGACCTCCAGTGTGGCAGAATGGCGCTCTCGGCCCTCCCTTCCTGGTGGGGGCGGCACGGGCCTCATGATTCGTCACATTGCGCTGCAGAGAGAACGCACGTGCACCCCATACAGCGCGCTGGATATTAGCTAATATTGGCTAATAATCCGCGCTCAAGAGCTGAAAACCTGGGGTCGTTGGAGTTCGAGGCTCGCCCCCAAGCCCCGATTGTGCGGCACCGGGCCCTCCTCGAACCGGCACGAATCATGCGGCTGCACGGAAAGTATTAACCAATATTTAGCTAATACGCGTGCTCGCGTGGCTACTGGGGAGGGCGGGGCTGAAGCGCACCCGAATCGGTAGGGCGTGAGCGTCGGGATTCGATAGCAGCTCGTCCACCAGCTCGAGCAGCTCCGCCCGGACCCGACCATCGCCGGTCGCGTCGGCGTCCAGGACCAGCTCGGACATCCCGCCGCGCGCCTGGGCGTGGCTTGCCACCGTGAGGGTCATCCGCCGCCTGGCCGCACTCGACTCCGGATCGCACTGGGTTCCGGTCAAGAAGCGAGCGGCATCGAAGCATCGCCCCGAGCGCTCCAGCGCTGCGATGCGGTCGATCGCGCGCTGCGCAAACGCCGCGGGCGGCTCGCCTGGTGTCTGCACGATGACCAGCGTTTCGTCGAAATCCGCCGCGCCGCCGCTCGTGAGCGGACGCGAACCGAGCTCCTTGAGCAGTAGGCGAACGCGCCGCCGCGCTGTGTCGGACGGTACGGACGGGGGATGGGTGGACACTCGCATGGGGGCCGGCGAGCCTTAGCAAGCGGCATTCCAGCTATTTCCTCGCGAGCGGCGCTCCGGAAGCAGGGGAATTGTGCGGTCGCTCAGGTCACAGCGCGCGCCGGCGCGTGCATCAAATTGCCACTGCTGGTGCAGCAGTCACCGCGCGCAGCGCGCGGGCGAAGGGCTCAGGGGACGTAGCGGTCGCCGGCGGTGGTCAAGGTGCTGCTGGTCCCCAGGCGCCCGCTCCACATCACGAGCTCGGTTCCGGTCCAGACGCCGACACCCCACAGGTGCGATGCGGCCGACGGCCAGCCGGTGACCGGAGTCCAGCCGTTGGTGGTCGAGTTGTAGATGCCGCCATCGGTCAGGACGCCGTTGCTCGAGTTGAAGCCGCCCACCATCAACGTCACGCGGGGCTTGAGGCGATTGGTCCAACCAGTCATACGATGGATGGCGTAGCGATAAGTCGGGTCGCCCGCGGTCCCCATGTTGGTCCAGGTATCGTCCACCGGGTTGTACATCCGGCCATTGGTACGGATCGAGCTCCCCATACCGCTCCAGGCGAGCAGGTACGTGCCGTCCCACGTGCCCAAGGCTCCATAGCGGTCGGTCGGGCCATCGGCGACGTTGGCCCAGTCGTCAGTGGCGAGCTCGTAAGTGTACGTCTTGTTGTCGCCGCTGCCACCCTGCTGGCGCCCACCGTAGACGGTCAGCAGCGACCCACTCCAGCCCACGGTCCGATCGAGAAGAGCCGAAGGACGATCGTTGCTGGTCGTGCTCGACCAGACGTCGTTCACCGGATCATAGAGGTACAGAGCGCCCAGCGGTACGCCCTGGCTATTGAGACCGCCGTAGAACATCACACGAGAGCCGGTCCAAAAACCGTGCGGGGCGCGACGGCTTGGGGGAGCGCCGAAGCTCGTGATGGCCTGCCATGTGTCGGTCGCAGGATCGTAGCGGCTACCGGTGGAGTAGTCCGCGGTGCTGCCGACATCGCCGCCCGCCCAAACCACGACGACCGAGCCGGTCCACACCGCGGTTGCCAGTACGCGACCCGACGGGGGCGAGCCGGTGGTGCCGACCGCGGTCCAGGTGTCGGTCGTGGGATCATAGATGGCGCCATCATTCAGCGCCTGGCCGGCGGCGTTGTTGCCGCCCCAAATGAAGACCTTCGAGCCCATGGCGGTAAACGCCGCCTTTTCACGGCTGACGAAGCTGGCCGGTGCCGCGGCCGTTGGCACCCATTTGGGCGTGCAGGTGGAGCCGGAGCAGGTGCGACCAGGGCCGCAGTGGTTGCCGCAGGCGCCACAGTTGTTGGCGTCTGTCTCCGGATTGACGCACGCCAGGTTGCACACGACTTGCGGCGGCGTGCAGACCAGATTCACGCATTGGTTGCTGCTGCACATCTTGCCCGCGGCACAATCGCCGTCGCTGCAGCACTCGAAGCAGCCGGTGCCAGAGCAGCAGTTGCCGCCTGCCTCGCATTTGGCTCCGAAGCTGCAGACGCCGCTGCTACAGGTGTTGACGGTGCACAGGTCACCGTCGCTACATTGAGTGGCGTCGCAGCATTGCTCGCAGCTCGCCCCGCAGTCGTTGGGTGTCGAAGGCGCGCAGTTGCACATGCCCGCGCTGCACACCGCGCCGCTCTTGCACGGGTCGCCGCAGGCGCCGCAGTTCTCCACGTCGGTTTGCGTGTTGGTTTCACAGCTGGTGGGGTCGGCGTCGCAGTCGTCGTAGCCGCCCACGCAGGCCGGCTGCCCGTCCTCGCAGATCTGGTTGAGTCCCACTGTTTCGCCGCAATCGCCGCAGTTTGCGGGATCGACTAGGACGTCCACGCACGAGTCACCACAGCGGGTCAGACCATTGCAACCGTCGACGCACGTCACGCCGTCGCAAACCGGGCTCTGCGCGGGACAGCTGATGTCGCAGTCGCCGCAATGGGTTGGGTCGGTGATGGGCGTTTCACAGCCCGCGATCTGGTCGTCGCATTCGAGGTGGGTGGGGACGCAGTCGCACTGCCCTTCGCGGACGCACGCGCTGTACGGGCCGCAGTCCAGATCGCACGAGCCGCAGGTCCCATTGGCGGTCAGGTCGGCTTCGCACCCGTCATCGGGGAGGCCATTGCAGTCGTCGAAACCCACCTCGCAACCACAAATGCGGTTCGCACAGGCCTGATTGGCGCCGCAAGCCTTGCCGCAACCGCCGCAGCTGCTGCTATCCGAGGTCGTGTCGGTCTCGCAGCCGTTGTCCTTATTGCCGTCGCAATCCGCCGTGCCATCAGGGCATACGCAGTAGCCGGCCTGGCACTCGAACTGAAAGCCGCAATCGACCTCGCAATTGCCGCAGTTCTGCGGGTCGATGGCGGGGTTGATCTCGCAGCCGTCCACCACGTTGTGGTTGCAGTCGAGAAAGCCCTGCGCGCAGGTGTTCGTGCAGGAGGCATTGTCGCAGGTCGTGCCTGGGCAGCCCTTGTTGCATTCGCTACAGTGCTGCGGGTTCAGCTCCAGGTTCACACACTGACCGTTGCAGCACTCTTCGGGGCTGCAGTCGGCGCAAGGAGGGACGACGGGCGCGCCGCCCTCGCCCAGTCCGCCCGCTCCCGCATCCGGCACCACGGGACTCGATCCGCCGTCGCCACCGGGGGCGAGCATGGTTTCGCCTGCCGCCGCGCCATTGCCTGCCGTGGCTATGGCCTTGCCACCGCGATTACCCTGGCCGGCGTCGCCGGCGCTAGCGCTCGCGCCCGAGCCGGGAGGAGCGATCTTGAAGTCGTCCTCCAGGGTCAGCGGGCAGCCGGCAAGAGTCAGGCTAGTGATCACGAGCAGGAGCAGTCCCCGCAGCCGGGGCCTAGCCGCCTTCAAAATGCCCCCCTCAGGCCGGCGCCACCCGTGCCGATGAAGACCCGAACCTTGTAGGCGCTGGCTGCCGGTTGCGAGGGGGCCAGCAGCAACAGCGCGGCTCCGCCGGCCAGCCCGACGCCGCCCACCACATAGCCGATCGTCGAGATGGTGCGCAGGGATCGAAACGACTCGAGCGCGCCTGCACCCACGCTACCCTCGGTGCACACGCGATTCGGGCACTCTTCCTCGGCTGTCCCGTGGCGCGAGCCCGCCATCAGCCCCGTTACGGTACCAGTTGCAAGGCCGGCCACGCCGATGCCGCCCACCACGAAGGCCGCTGGCTTTTGCCAGCTTGCTGCGGGTTTCGGTGGCGGTGGCTCGGGCGGCGGCGCAGGTGCGGCAGGAGAAGCGGGAGGTGGCGCCACCGGCGCGGCCGTGTCGGTTGGGGCGAGCGCTTCGATCTCCACGCGCTTGCGCTGCGCTTCGGCGATCGAGAACGTGACCTCCTGGCGCTCGCCACCCGCGCCAGTGGTCAGCACGTGGTCGCCCGGATCGATCGGCATCTCCACGCCTATCACGGCGCTGTTGACGGCCTTGCCATCGAGCGCCACCCCGAGGTTCGGCGCGCCAGCGCCCGGACCCGTCACCACGATCGTGACCTTCGGAATGCGCGGCCGCAGTGCCGACAGCTCCTGCTCGGCGTCATGCTTTGCCTTGCGGAACTGCTCCGGCGAGTGCGCATCGATCGGAGTGCGCATGGCTCGCATGAAAGCTTCCTCCGCTTCGACCAGCCGGCGCAGCTGAGTCAGCGACTGCCCTTCGTAGAGCGCGATGGTCGGCGCGGGCACGAGCGCGTAGGCGCGACGCAGTAGATCCGCGGCGCGCGCGTAGTCCTTGGAGTCGAACGCGTCCTTGCCCTGGCTAGCCAGGCTGCGCGCGGCGTTGCGCGTCGAGTCGTCGATCGGCTGCTCCTGCGCGAAGACGCTCGGCGCGCACAGCAGCGCGGCCATGTAAGTCGCGATTCGGAAGACGCGTCGTGACCTCAAAACCCGAACTCCGTATTGACGCGACCCGTCGGCGCGGCGGCTGGCGCGCCCGCGTTGCTCCAGCGAGCCGGCGGTTTGTGTGACGCTGCGCGTTTGACCGGAGCCTTCGCGGCGCTGCGAGAGGACGGCGCGACCGAGCGCATCTCGGCGGACGGTACGCTGGGCGCGTCGGCGCTGGGCGTTTCAGGCACGGCCACGGCTGCAGTTACGGCCGCCCGGGCCGGCTCTTCAGCTGGCCTGGAGCTGCTGCGGTGGGCGGCAGGTGCCGGGGGCGCGGCTTGGTGCGCGGGTCCGAAGAGCCATAGGCTGCGCGTGAGAAACAATGGCAGGGCGACCCCGAGCATGCCAATCGCAGCCAGCGCGGGCGCCAGGCGCGACTTTTTGGGTCGCAGGTGGGTGCGGGACAATGCACCTGGATCGTCGCCCGACTGGGGCGACGACGCTTCGACGCTGTGCATCGGCTGGGGCGGAGCGCTCGGCGGATCCGAGGGCACCAGGATCTGTAGGCCCGTAACGCCGCCGTCGAGCCAGCCGTGGCGCAAGGAACGGGCGGAGGCGTCGACGCGCACGCCGCGTTCGAAGAGCCAGAGTGCCAGCGCCTCCCCGAGCTCCCACATCGAGCCCCAGCGCTGCTCGCGGTCCTTCCTCAGACAGCGCTCGACGATGGTCCAGAGCTGCGCATCGCCCGCGTCGTGAGCGCTCATGGGCTTTGGCGTATTGCGCAGAATGCTGCGAATCAGCGCGTTATAGTTGGGGGCCTCGAAGGGCACCACGCCGCACACGGCTTCGTACAGCACCACGCCGATCGCCCAAATATCCGTGCGGAAGTCGATGTCGTCGAGCCCCTCCGCCTGCTCCGGCGACAGATAATAAGGGCTGCCCATCACGTCGCCGACCTGCGTCAGACGCGAGGGGGCGTGATCGTGACTGAGCTTGGCGATGCCGAAGTCAAGGACTTTGGGCTGGACGCGGCCCTGCTGATCCTTGGCGATGAAGATGTTCTCGGGCTTGATATCGCGGTGCACGATGCCCTTCTCGTGCGCGGTGCCCAATCCGTCGATGATCGGCAGGAGCAGCGCCACCGCAGCGCTTCCCGAGATGCGCTTCTCGCGTGCCAGACGCGAGTGGAGCTCTTCACCCTCGAGCAGCTCCATGGCCAGGTAGGGCTCGCTCCGCTCGCTGGTCCCGAAATCGAGCACGCGCACCAGGGCCGGATGACCCAGCTGGGCTGCGGTGCGGGCCTCGCGCGCCATGCGATCCACGGCCTGAGCTCCGGCCAGCTCGCGGCGTAGCATCTTGAGAGCCACCTGGACGTCGAGGGCGGTGGATTGGGCCACCCAGACCACGCCCATACCGCCTTCTCCCAGCTTGCGCTCGAGCACGTAGCGACCGGCGATGACATCGCCAGGCTGACGCTCGTGCTGCGCCGTGGGAGCCGCTTCGGAGGCCATGTTCGGATCGGTGCGACAGGGCCGCAACCAACCAAGTCAAACTTGAAATATACCACGGGGCTATTGGCCCGGACGACCACTTCGGCGCTTGCCCGGTTTGGGCGGCGGAAGCCTACGCGCGTTTTGGTGGGGCTGGCGGATGGGCGCTGTCGGTCGCGTGTCGCCGCGCCCAGTACCCGGCGGCGCGACTGGGGGAGAAGGACCTACACGTCGGGATGGTGTGGCTCGAGCTGGTGGCTCCAAGGCTTCGAGGGGCCACGTCGACGCCGGCGGCAGCGCGGCCGGCCGGGCGAGCAAGTAGCCCTGGGCGAAATGCACGCCGAGATCCCGTACGCACTTGAGCTCGTCGATGGTTTCGATCCCTTCGGCGACGACGCGCGCGCCGAGCTCGCGGCAGAGTGCGATCACGTGTCTTACGACCGCTTGCCGGCGCGGCAGGTGATGCACGTTGCGAGTCAGCGCGAGATCGAGCTTGACGATGCCGGGGTGCAAATCCGCTACACGCTGCAGATTGGAGTAGCCGGCGCCGAAATCATCAACCACCAGGGTGGCGCTGGTTCGGCGGCATAACTCGTTCAGCACACTACGGCACAGCTCGAAATGGGTGAAAGCCGCGGATTCGGTGATTTCCAGAAATAGTGCCGACGGATGCAGGCACATCGGATCGTCGGGCCTGACCAACCAGCACGAGTTGAGCTCCTCGGGATGCAGGTTCAAGAACAAGGGAATGTCGCCGCTGACGTTGAACGCGACCTCTCGAATCAGCCGTCCCAGCTGGCCGCAGGCGGTCTCCTCGACCGCGCGTTCGAACAAGTCCACCGGGGAGCTGAATTCGGGCCGCTGGCAGCGCACCAGCGCCTCGTGGGCGAACGTTCGGCCGGAGCTCAAGTCGACGATGGGCTGAAAGACAACCCGCAGGTCTGAGACCGTTAGGCTGCGAACGCCTCCCACGCCGTCGGCACCAGTCTGCGCTCCGACATGCGTCCAGATGAGCTTATCCATACCAATGACGAACGGCGGCAAAACGCGGGAGAGTCAATCAACGACCATACGGGCAGGGCGGTGAAGAATTTCAGTCTGTACGGCCCGCTTGCGGTCGATTTTTGTCCCATACCCACAGCAGCACACAAGCAGGTCTTTCACCCCACCCGGGACAAATCACCCGAGGCAAGGCGGCTGCTAAACCAGCCGCAGGTCAGCTCCGCGCAGGTGTCGATGCTGCTGCGCTGTCCGGTGAAGTGTCCCGTGCCGGGAATGGTCAGAAGCTCGTGCGGACCGTGCAGATGAGAGGCAGCAATCTCGTTGCAGTGGATGGCGGGCTCGTCGCTCCCACCCGCGATCAGTAGGGTCGGGGCCACGAGCCGATCGGCGGCCGAGACGGCCAGATCCGGGCGTCCACGCAGCAGCGTCACCGCTTCCACGAGCTCGGGTCGCCTGGCCGCCGCCACTAGCGCGGCAGCTCCGGCGGTATCGGTCGCGAACAGTCCGATACGAGAGCAGGCTGGAACCCGCGCCAGGAGCCACTCGATCGCGGCAACGACGCGGCGCGCCTGGAGGTTGATGTCGAAGCGCAGCTCGAGCGTGAGCGAGGCGTCGTGTGCCTCTTGCGCGGTCAACAGTCCGAGTCGTAGCGCGCCAATGCCGGCGCGGTTCAGTCGACCCACGAGCGCGCGCTCGAGCTCCGGCGGCTCTAGGGCGCCGAGTCGCAGGAGCATGACCAGCCCCCCCAGATCTTCATCGGGCAACTCCAGCGACCCCTCGAGCGCGATGTCCTCCAATTGGAGGACGATCGGGCCAGCAGCTAGGGACATGGGGCCCGCGACTGCAAGTCGGATACCAGCCAGTGAAACCTAGCGCGATGCGGTTTTGTACAGACCGACCGCGAGCCGATTCTCAAAGCGGAACCAGCCGCGGCTGCATGGTGATGCGCAAGAGTGCCACGGCTCTCCGATCCCCGCTGACCAAAAAGGGCACGCGGCGTGTCGTGCCGGCAATGCTGATCGTAAGCTCGCCTTGAGCGTCGCCAGTATCACTGCCGCGGGTGATCTCGACCACGTATTCGCCCGGTGCTGCCCCGCGCAGCGCCAAGCCTTCGCGGGTCGTGCTGACCGCATCGCGCGCGCTGATCACCGAGCGCGTGCCGGCACCAAGCCACGAGATGCGGTGACCTTCGGTGTCGAGGAGCGACAGATCGATGTCTGCTCCACCACTCCAGCTAGCTTCGAGCCGTAGGTCGCCGCTCAGCGCGACGTCGTCAGCCGGCCTCTGTTCGGCGCGCTGCTCGATGCTCGCGCGATCGCCGGCGCTTGCCGCGGACAGCAGCGCGTCGGCGATCTCGGGCATGCCGGTGTTTCTGGCGCAGCGCACCGCTTCGGCCACCAGCGCGACGTCGCCGCTCTTGCCCTCCGCGATGGCAATGCTGTGGCGGCAGGCCAGGTCGTATCGCCCGGCCCAGCGCTCGAGCCGTGCCAGCCGCTTGTGCGACGACGTATCGCCCGGCCGCACGTCGAGCACCGATCCGAGCATGCGGATGGCCAGGTCGCGGTGACCGCGCCGGGCTTCCACGTCGGCCAGCGCCGTGATGGCTTCGGGATCGAGCGGCTCCTTCTCCAGCCAGCGTTCGGCCAGGCGCGCGGCCTGGCTGATGTCGCCGGCGGCGCTGCTGAGGGCGAAGGCCTTCTTCAGCGCCGAGCGACGTGATTCGTCGCGCAGGAGATCCCGCTCGGCGTCGCTCGCCGCGCTGCCGCTGGCGGCTTTGGGCACGAAGCGATCGGTGAAGACCTCACCCTTGCGCTCCCAGATGCGGCGCATCGGAATCATGCGGCGCTGCGGTGGCAACGGACGCGGGCGCTGTTCGAGCACGAAGCCGTCGTCGATGGCCATATCGAGCGCGCGCTTCTTGCTCGGTGCTTCACGCTCGCGTGCCGGTGCGGGGGAGAGTGCGCTGGGCGCAGGCTCCGGCGCGGGTGGCGCAAACCGGGGTGAAGTGGGGGCGCCTGGCGCGGAGTCGAACGGATTCATTGGCTCGGCGGCTCGGCCGCTTTGGCCGATGCCACCCAGCCCACCGCCGCTGGCGCCGGGCCGGATCGAACCACCGCCGCCGCGGGAGCTATTGCCTACGGGACCGCTGACCGCTTTGGGCTTGGCCGCCGGCGTGGCCATGGCCACCTCTTCCTTCTTGGCGTCCTTGGCCTCGTCCTCCGACAGCGCCAGCTCCCCACTGGCGCTCGAGCCGTCGGCTTCGAGATCGGCGGAGTATTCCGGAGCCTTGCGTTGATTGTCCAGACCAAAGGCCTTGTACATGGCCTCGCTCTCGAGCACGAGCAGGGAAGTATAGCGGCTCGCAACGCTGTGCTGCGTGGACAGTGCGACCGCCGCGCGCTTGGCGCCGTCGCTGCCGTCACGTTCGAGATCCGCGATGCGCGCGCCCGCGAACAAGCGCGGCACGAAAGCATTGCCGCCGGACTCGCTCGCCGAAACATCGAGCGGGTAGCGCTGCTCGAAGGGGCGACCGTTCAAGGTTCCGCGCAAGACCGCGTCGCCCTGGAGCTGCATATTGTCGAGCCGGCCAGCGACCAGCACCTCGCTGCCCGCCACGATCGGATCCAGTCGCGACGGCGAAACTTGCGAGATACCCGCCGGCAGCTCGAGCCGCACGTTGCTCAACGCTGCTCCGTAGAGCGCCGAGAGCCCGGCCAGGGCCGCATCCGCCAGCGGCTGGCCCGGCACGTAGGGAAGCGCGCTGCCCGCGCCGCCCCGCGCCAGGGCCACCAGAGAATCGGCATCGGACTCGGGACCGATGCCCAGCGCGGTGACGCGCCCGCCGGAAGGCAGCGTGCTTTGCACCGCACGCTCGATGGTGGCCGGCCTGGTGGGTCCGGCGGTGGCGGTGCCGTCGCCGATGTAGACCACGTGGGGCTCGCGCCCGCTTTCGCGTAGCGCGCTGAAGCCTCGCGATATGGCCAGCGTGATGTCCGACGCGCCTTCGGGCGTTTCGTGCTCGAGGAAGCGACGTACCTCGCGCGCCGTCTGCGCCCCGGGCGTGTGCAGCTCGCCGGGCAGCTGTCGGCAGGTGCTGTCGCAGGCCAGCACCGTCACGCGATCCAGAGCATCCAGATCGCGCGCCATGCGTGTGGCTAGCGCGGTGGCACGCCGGTAGTTCTCGCCGAACACCGAGCGGCTGGCGTCGACTACCAGCGCGACCGCGCGCCCGGCCCCGCGTCCGCTGGCCTTCGGAAACTTCGGTCGAATCGCCAGCGCCACATAGGGCGCCCCCGCTTCGCCGGTTGCGGCCGTGTCTCGGTAGCCCCAGGCGGAGATCTCCGAAGCGCGGTTGCCCAGCGCGTAATCGAGGCCGAAGTCGCCGGTCGGCACGAACGATCTGGCATCGAAGCGCAGGTGCTCGGCACCGTCCCCGCGCGAGCGGCTGACGTCCCAACCAGGAGTGCGCACGCGAAAGTCCGGATCATGGCCGCGCACCTGCACGTCGATCGAAAAGTCGAGCGGCGTGCTGTTGCCGCTGGGATCGAAGCCCAGAGGATAGCTGTAATGACGCAGCGACGCTGATTGCTTGACCAGCTGCGAGTACGCGAGCACGACGCGGCGCGAGCCATGCTTTGGGATCGGGTAAATGCGCAGCTCGAAGCGACCGCCGCGTTGCCACTCGAGCAGGGCGGGGTCCTTCCAGGGTCCGGGTACCCACACGATCTCGTCCTTGATTTCCTTGCGCAGCTGCGGGGCTGCTTGAACGATGGCGCCGCGCCAGATCGCCGCGGCGCGCTCGCGGTCGACGAACGCACCTTCCTCCAGCTTGCCGTCGACCTCCAGCGCCAGTCGTTCGATCTTGGCGTCGGGCGGCAGCGGGAAGCGGAAAATGCCCTCCAGCACGTCGTCGGTTTGGTTGCTGAAGACTTCCTCGACCTCGGTGCGCGCGACGCTGCCGGCGATCTTCACGCGGACTGCGTGAGACTCGAGCCGTACCGCCCCGGAACGTTCGTCCTTCTCGCCCGGTTTCTTGGCCTTCAGCTCGCCCAGCGCGCGCGGCCGTGCTTCGGGCTCGGTGTCGGGCTCTGCCATGACCGCCTCGCTCCAGCCGAGCGCCTCACCGAGGCCTGCGCCCGGGCTGGTCACGGGAGCCTGGCCCGGGTAGACGCGTCCCTCTTCACCTGCCATGACTAGCGTGTCGTGGCCTCTGCCGTCCGAGAGCCTCACCTGACCACGGGCGACGTGGACTGCTGCAGAATCCTCGTCGCTGCGCAGCGAGAGCTTGGTGCCGAGCACGTCTACATGTCCGCCCTTGAACTCGAAGCGTACCCCGCTATTCTGCTGGCGCTCGACGTCCGCGACCAGGCCTCCCTTGACCAGCTCTCCGCCGCGTCCGCGCGTCGATAGCCTCAGGGTGGTTTCGCGATCTAGCGAGAGCGAGCTGCCGTCGGTGAAGGCGAGCTCGGCGAGCGTGGAGCGATCGGTGCGCAGCTGCGAGCCGGCCGGGATCTCGTCGCCCTCGCGCGCGCTCTTGCAGGTGCTGCCGCTGGGCGCGCAGATCTCGAGCTTGCCGTCCCGGGTGAGCAGCTTCTGCACCTTGCCTCGCCAGGGCGGGCCGCTGAGCTCCGGATCGTCGGCGCTGGTGCCCTCCGGCCCGCCTCGTCCGATCAGAATCACCGCAGCTGCGGCCGCAGCCAGCACGGGCACACCCCAGCGCTTGGCCAGCGCTCGCACCCGCGGCGGGATCTTATCGATCGCCGTCTTCTTC
Source organism: Polyangiaceae bacterium (assembly GCA_035281385.1). GTDB lineage: Bacteria > Myxococcota_A > Polyangia > Polyangiales > Polyangiaceae > PMG-095. The sequence goes on along the minus strand of DATEDZ010000375.1, from coordinate 43,375 downwards.
TTGGTCCCCGCCTCGGTCTCTGTCCCAGTCTCGGTCTTGGCCTCGGTCCCAGTCCCCGCCTCGGTCTCGGCTTTCGGCTGCGGCTGCTCCAGTCGCTTCGCGAATCCGTCTGGCAACGCAAAGTCGCTCCCCGACTCCGACATCAGGAGCTCGCCCCGCTCGGCCTCGTAGCGCGCGTCGCGACAAGCGTCGCACGTAGCAAGGTGATCGAGCAGTAGCGACGACGCAGTGCCGTCCAGCACGCTCGTCATCTGCTGTGCGACCTGTTCGCAAAAGGGGCCGTTCACGTTGCTCTCGCTCTTCATGGTTTTTTCTCGCCCAGCAAGCTCCTCAAACGCAAAAGGCCACGCGACACGCGTTTGCGGGCAGTCGCCTCGTCGATACCGCAGGCCTGGCCTACCTCGCGAAAGCTCAGCTCCGCCGCGTAGCGCAGCACCAGCGCCTCGCGCTCCGTCGGTCTGATCTCGTCGAGGAGCCTTCGGGCCCGTCGCGCCATGCTCAGCCGTTCGGCGACCGGCGCGCTCTCCGCGCTGCTGGGCAAGCTCTGGCGCAGATCACGTTCGCGCGTCCGCAGCTCCAGGCGCTTGGCGCAGTGCCGGCGGGCTACGCTGAGCAGCCAGGCGCGCAGCGTTCCCTCGTTGCGGAACGCTTCGAGCCCGTCGAGCGCTGCCAGCAGCGTCTCCTGCAGCGCGTCCTCCGCCTCGCTTTGGGAGCCGAGCAGCGCCATGCAGGTGCGACCGATGGCACGGGCGTGCAGCTCCACCAAAAGCTCTGCGGCAGTCGCGCGATCGTTGCTCTTGAGCGCCGCGAGCACGTCGCTGTCACGCCCTGTCGCCGCGGGCAGCGCGGCGGCGGGGGTCTGAAGGCTGGCCTCCACGAGGGCTTCCTCGTCGCTCATGTGCGTGGCTCCCTGGTTTTCGTGACCGGAAATGTTCATCGTAGACCGCCTGCCATCTCGGTAACGCGGGGAGCGGTGCTGGCTTGCACCTCCTCGACGCCCGATTCGCTGGTGGACGCCCGAGCGCGGCTTCCGGTCTGCGGTGCGCGTCGAAATCGCCCCGTCCCGCTGGAAAATAGCATGTAAATCATGCGCTTGGGCCAAATTGCGCAGCTCGGCGCTTGGCGTCTTACGCTACGGGGGTGCCCGAGCTTCCCGACGTCACCATCTACGTGGAGCGCCTGAGCGCGCACCTTGTCGGACAGCGCATCACCTGCTTTCGGCTGCCCAAGCCGTTCTTGCTGCGCACCTTCGAGCCGCCGCTCAGCGCGGCGGTCGGTCAGAAGGTCCTCGGCTTCTCGCGCATCGGCAAGCGCATCGTCTTCGAGCTCGAGCAGGAGCTATTCCTGGTCCTGCACCTGATGATCGCCGGGCGGCTGCACCTGGGCGACGTGGGCAAGAAGCTGCCGGGCAGGATTGGCCTTCTGGCGATCGACTTCGAGAAAAACGCGCTGATCCTCACCGAAGCGGGCACCAAGCGGCGCGCCAGCCTGCACGTCGTGCGGGGCCGCGGCTCCCTTATGGCATTCGTGCGCGGTGGCGTCGAACCCTTCGAGGTGACCGAGGCCGAGTTCAGCGCGGCGCTGCGCCGCGAGACGCGCACGCTCAAGCGGGCGCTCTGTGATCCGACGATCGTGAGCGGCGTCGGCAACGCCTATTCGGACGAGATCCTACACCGAGCGCGCTTGTCGCCCATGCAGCGCACCACCAACTTGACCGACCCGCAGATGTCAGGCCTGCTAGCAGCCATGCGCGCGGTGCTGGAGGAGTGGCTGGAGCGTTTGCGTCAGGATGCGGCGCAGGGCTTCCCGGAAAAGGTCACGGCTTTCCGCGCCGAGATGGCGGTGCACGGCAAATTCAAAAAGCCTTGTCCGGTCTGCGGCACCGCCGTGCAGCGCATCGTGTACGCAAACAACGAGTGTAACTACTGCCCGCGCTGTCAGACCGAGGGCAAGCTACTGGCGGATCGCGTGCTGTCGCGGCTTTTGACCAAAGACTTCCCGCGCACCATCGAGGATCTTGAGGAGCTTGCCGCGGCCCGCGCGCGAGACGTATAACCCATGTCCGTGGACGGAGAGCTCTACTCGCCCAGTCAACGGCCACCGAAGCCGTGCCAGGTGCTGGTCGTCGATTTCGACTTCGAGACCAAGGTCGAAAAAAGTATCGAGCTCGGCGAGGTAACCGACGCCATCGCGGCTGGTCGTTTCATCTGGATCGATCTCGAGGCCGGTAATCTGCCGGAGGCGCGGCATCTGCTCGCCGACCTGAGGATCATTGCCGACGAGATCGTGGACGATGCCCTGACGGCCGAGGCTGCCACCCGCCACGCCCGCTTCGACAACTGTATCCACGTTGTCGTCTCGGGCTGCCAGCAGCGCGGGCTGCATTTCGATCTCGAGCGCGTGGATATCGTGATTTCTCAGAGCTTCTTGATCACAATCCACAAAGGGCCCGTCTCGTTTCTGCAGGCCGTGCGCCGTGATTACAAACAGGACTTCCAGCGCTTCGCCAAGAGCCCGAGCTTCCTGGTCTACGAGCTGTGGGATCGCCTGATCGACAACTACCTGTCGATCCAGAAGCAGATGGAGGAGCGGGTGGAGCAACTACAGAACGAGCTCCGCCAGTCGCACGTGAGTGACGCGGTGTTTGGTCGCATCTCGGATTTGGGCGCCGACCTGCTGCACTTCCGCAAGATCTTGCTGCCGGCGCGGGCGGTGCTGACCGACCTGTCCACGCGGCGCACCATCTTCATCAGTGAGTCCACGCAGTCCTTCCTGCACAACATGGTTGGTACCGTCGAGCACGTGCTGCAAGATCTGCTGGTCGATCGCGACATCCTGTCCGAGTCGTTGAACTTGTACATGTCGCTGGTCGGCCATCGCACCAACGAGGTGATGAAGCGCCTCACCGTCGTGAGCGTCGTGTTCCTGCCACTGACGTTCTTGTGCGGAGTCTACGGCATGAACTTCGACATCTTGCCCGAGCTCCATTGGCACTACGGCTACCTCTTCTTCTGGAGCGTCGCGGCGCTCATAGTCATCGGGCTATTGACGCTGATGCGTCGGGCCAAACTGATCTAGGAAACACCATGCCTTTTCGACAAATCCTGATCCCCGTCGACTACTCCGAGCCTTCGCGCCGCGCGCTGCGGCTGGCCCTCACGCTCGGGGACGAAACCAAGCTGGTCGTCGTCCACGCCTGGGATCGCCCGGCCATCGTCTCGGAAGAGATGGTCGTTCACAAAGACGGCGCGCGCCAGTCACTCTCGGAGTTGATCCGCGAGAACGCAGAGAAAGAAATGATCGACTTCCTTTCGGGCGTGCCCGAAGCAGCTGGCAGAAAGCTCGAGCATCGTCTGCTCAACGGCGATCCGGTCTCTGTCATTCTGGAAGAGGCCGCCAAGCCCGGCTACGACGTGCTCGTCGTCGGCACCCACGGCCGCACCGGGATGACCAGGCTGCTGCTCGGTAGCGTCACCGAGAAGCTGATACGCCTCTCGCCCATCCCGGTGCTGACCGTTCCGCCCGCGCGCTAGCCGAGCCAGCGGCGCTCTTCAAAACCCGGGATTGCGGATGGGGGATACGAAGGCGTCTTTCTCCTTACCGGGCGCCGGCTTGACGGCGGTACGCTTCCCGCCGGCGGGGCGCGGTGCGCCAGCAGGCGGTGCGCTGGCGCTCGGCGCGGGCTCCGGTTCCTGCGGTAGCGCCTCCGGCGAGACGCCGCTGGGTGCCAAAGTTGCGGGAGCGCTCGTCGTCGCGGGCGTCGCCTCGGCGCTTGGCAGGGTCAGCACCGGTGAGGCCGCGGCGGCGACACCGGCCGGGCCTTCGTCGCGCCCGAAGATGAAGCCGAGCCCCAAGCCCAGCGCCAAGATGCCCACGGCGGCTCCGAGGAGCAGGTTTCGGATCCGTGTCCGCTCGGCGCGCGCGAAAGAGGGCGGGGGCTCGGTCGACGAAGCACCGGGCAGCGAACGGCCGTCCGCGCTCGGCGTCATCTCACGCCCGATGCCTTCGAGCACCGTCGCGGGCTCGTCCGACGCCTGCGGCGGCAAGCGTAGATTCGGTGACGACTTCGACATCTCGCGCCGATCCGCAGCCTCCAGCGCTTGCTTGATGGCTTGCTTCTGGCGCTCGACGCGATCAGGCACGAGTCGCCGCAGAAACTCCGCGACCTCCTCGTCGGTGCTTTCCCGCATGGCGCTCGGTAGCGCGCGCGTGAGCCCCAGCAGCATGTCGTTGGCGGACGGGTAGCGCTTGGCCGAATCCTTGGCGAGCGCTTGCATCACCACTGCTTCCAGGCCCACCGGGTAGCCAGGGACCAGCGAGCCTGGCAGGATTGCCGGCTCGTCCGAGCTGATGCGCGCAATGGTTCGGGCTTGGTCGTCGCCACGAAACGGGTGTTTCCCGGTGGTCATCATGTAAAGCAAGATGCCCATCGCGAACACGTCGGTGCGCCGGTCGATCTTCTCGCCGCGCAGCTGCTCCGGCGACATGTAGGCGATCTTGCCCTTGAGCTGGCCGGCCTCCGTCTGTGTGTCCAGGCGCGCGGTCGCCTTGGCGACGCCGAAGTCTACGATCTTGACCACACCATCGTAGGTGACGAGCACGTTTTGCGGTGAAACGTCGCGGTGGACCAAGCCGACCAGCACGCCGTGCTCATCACGCAGCTCGTGCGCGGCGTGCAAGCCTCGACAAGCCTGAGTGGCGACATGCACTGCGATTGGAAGTGGGATACCGCCCCGTATCGCGGCGTACTTCATGACGATGCTGAGCGCCTCGCCGCTCACCCACTCCATCACCAGATAGAGGATGCGGTCCTGCTCGCCGAGGTCCATGATCTCGATGACGTGCGGGTGCCGGACCTGTGAGGCCAAGCTGGCCTCGTCGAGAAACATCTTCTCGAAGCTCGGGTCGTCCACCAGACCCGGCAGCATCGTCTTGATCGCGACCAACTTTTGGAAGCCGCGCGAGCCCTTCAGGCGCGCAGCCCACACGCTCGCCATGCCGCCCCGTGCCACCGGCATCAGGAGCTCGTAGCGGCCGAGCACCTGCCCGGGCGAGACGTCATCCAACATCGACAGCGCGAAGCTTATCACCGGCACGACGCTTGCGATCGAGGAGCGCGGTAAGCTGGCGTCGTCCGGATCCGCCCTGGCTGTCGTCAGATCGAGCTCGTTCAGGCCAAAGGGCCAATGGCGCTACGCACCTACATTGGAGTCAATGAGTCGTGGCCGACGGTCCCGCGTGCAGCTCGACGGTCCCCCCCGACGCTCGTGCAGAGCGCGAGCCCTTCCCCGCAACCGCGCCCGCGGCGAGCAGAGGCGAGTGCGTCGCGAGGATCCATGGCAAGCTGGAGTCCGCAGTCAGAAGCCAGGAGCCAGGTCAAGCGCCTGTCACGGTTTGTCGAATTGGGTTAACTGACCCTCAGCGCGCTTCTTCAGGGCCTGGTTCATGTAAACAAGGCCGCGCGCGGTCAGAGTCAGCATACTTCCAGCGAAACGCAGCAGTAACCCCGAGAAGTTCTCGCCCTGGACGAAACGCGTCTGGCGCTCGCCCCGCTCCGCGACCAGGAAGAAGTGCTCGGCCTGGAGCAAGAATGGGAACAAATAGCTGCCCCGCCAGCGCAGCTCCGCGTCTTCAGTCAGCTGCGTGATGCGCGGTTTGAGCAGGTAGCTCTTGCCCTCTGGCAAGCTCACCTCGAGCGCCAGCTGCTGACCTACCTGAAGCTTCCCCGCGATGCTCGGGATGAAGGGATTCCACTCGTGGTAACGCTCGAAGTCAGTCAGGATCCGATAGACGTGCGCGGCCGGAGCGTTGATTTCGACCTCGGTGCGCAGCTCGGTCGTGGCCATTGAAGCTTCGGCTCACTTGCCCAAAAATGGCTTGGGCTCGCGGCGCTTCTTGACTGCGGTCATGGCGTCGTCGACCGCCTTGTCCTCGCGCAGGCACGCGTAACAATCCTGCCGCTTGCTTACGCCGCAGCCGTAACGGCGCGACAGCTTCGCGAGCAGCGCCAGCGAACGGCGGTCGCCCTTCTCCGTCACCTTGGGCAAGAGTGCCCGATTCTGTTCGCAGGTTTCCGCGATGCGCAGCTCGAGCGCGACGGCCAACTCCGGTGAGGCTTTGGCTCGCACCTCCTTGCTGAACACCAGCGAGCGCGCAAGCTCGGTCGCGCCGTTGCGAGCCACGGTGCCGGTCCACATCTCGTACAGCAGGTCCGCGCTGAGCGGCCCCGGCGCCTCGGCCATGGCGCTGAGCGCGTCGGGCGCGGTCAGCGGATCCTCGGCCGCCCGTCGCAGCTCGCCCAGGGTCGCCGCATCCTTGAAAAGCCCTGGATCGCGCCCCAGCTTCTGGCGCAGTTGAACGATCCGGGTCGCTTCGCGTTGCCGGCGCGCTGCCGCCAGGCGCAGGGCTTCGTCCTTGGTCAGCTCTTCGGCGCGGCGAGCTTCGAGCGCTTCGGTATCGGCCGTGCTGGCGGGCAGTGCAGGAGCGGGCACTGCGTGTGCCGGCTCACTGGTCGCGGCGGCGGACACGACCGCGCTCGCCGCGCTGGCCGCGTCGTCGGGCGCCTGGCCCGGGGCGACGCCGGTCCGAACCTCGTCCGGCCCGCTGATCGCCGCGGCCACGAACGCGCTACCCAGCGCGAGCAGCAGCACCATCGGTGTGAGTAGGCTCCATAGCGGCACCTCACCACCTGCGAAACGCACGCGCTGTTTGAGCGCCGCCAGCAGTGAGGGCGCAGTGACGAGTGAAGGCGGGCTCAGGTTCGGTGCCCCAAGGCTCGGCGCGCGCAGGTGGGGCGGATCGCTCGGGGGCAGTACTGCGCCACGAAAGCTGATCTCGGTCGCCTCGGAGAGGTCAGGGTCGTGCGTCGTGGCGTAGGTGGAAAGCGGCTCCTCGGCATCCGGCGACGAGGTGGCATCGAAGCGTGGCAACGGCGCATCGGATGGCGGAGGCGGCGGCGCGGACGGTGGTGGCGGCGGCGGCAGACTGGGTGGTGGCGTGCGCGTGGCGAACGGACGAGGCAGCTTCATCAGCGGGGATCGGGGCGCATCGGCCATCGATCCGCGCTGCATCGCCTGCAGACGCGACTGGATGTCCTCATCGACCTGCGTGACGGCCGGCGCTTGTGACAAGTCTTCGTAGTTGGGCAGGCGCCGCTCATCGGCCTCGGCGCTGCCGGTCTCTGGCAGGTGCATCGGCGCCGTCGGCGCAGCCTCGGGCGGCGCCATCGACCAACCGGAATCAACCAGCGAGGCGCGAAGGTCTTTGGGGTCGGGGCCCCGGCCGCTCATAGCTGCTTCAGGCTAGCACGGTGCATTGTTGCTCCGGGCGCCAACCTTTACGACGAGGTGGGAACCACGCCCTCGTAGGCGCGCCGCTCGGTGACCTCGGGCTCCGGTCGCGGCTCCGTCAGCTCCGGACCCGTCAAAATCGCCTCCGCGTCGGTGGGAACACGGCGAATGACGTGATCATGGCCGACACAGGCGAGCGTGGTGTGACCCTCGGCCACTAGCTCCTCCTCCCCGCCGTTGTTCAGCTCCGGCCGGAGTAAGCGGTAATCGAAGCGCATTTGCACCCGCTGCAAGTCTGCCAGTCGGGTCTCGATGCAGAGCAGCTCATCGAAGCGCGCCGTACGGCGATAGCGGATGTTCACTTCGACGACCGGCAGGTGGATGCCCAGCGACGTCCAGGAGTTGTAATCCAGCCCGCGGCGGCGCATGTACTCGACCCGTCCCACCTCGAAGTAGGAGATGTAGGTGCCGTGATGGACGACACCCATCAGATCGGTTTCACCGAAGCGCACCCGTACGGTGTACCGAGAGACGCAATGACTTGGGAGCGAACCTTTCAAGGGCGCGGGAAATTACATAACACGCGCTGCCTTTCGCAAGCCCTGCGGGCAAGGTTTCCATAACTCCGGGATAAGCCCGGGATTTTAGCGCCAATTTGTGAGCGATTTTCCGGGCTAAGCTGGCCCGGATGCTGAGGTCGCTCATCCTGCGGGACGGCGCGGCGCCGTCCTGGGTGGAAGGCGAGGCCGCCGCGCGGCCCCCCAAAGCCGCCGAGCGACTGTGGGTGGATGTGGAAGCGCCGACGCCTTTCGAGCTGGCGCTGCTGGGCGAGCGCTTCGGCCTGCACCCGGTAGCCATCGACGACTGTGGCCGCATCGATTTGCGGCCCAAGCTCGAAGAGTACGAGCGGCAGTTGTTCGTCGTGCTGCACCGTTTGGTCATGCCGGCAGACGCACCGGACCGAGTGGGCAGCATCGAGCTGCACGCCTTTCTGGGCGAGCGCTACCTGATCACGATTCACACGGCGCCGCTCGACGAGGTCAAGCTGGTGCGCGAGCGGCTGGCCTCCGACGCGGCGCTGCGCGAGCGCAGCCTGGTTCACGCTTACTACCTGGTGTGCGAGCGCGTGGCATACCAGAACTTCGACGAGCTCGATCGGCTGTTCGAGAGCATCGAAACCATCGAAGACTCGGTGCTCAAGCAGGAAGACGAGGATGCGCTACCGGAGCTATTCGCGGCCAAACGGAAGCTGGCGACTGCGCGACGCATGATAGTGCCGCAGCGCGAGGTGATCTCGCTGCTGCTCGAATCGGGCACACCATTCATCGACGAGCGGGCGCGCCCCTACTTCCGGCGCGTGCTGGACGTGCTGATGCGCATGGCGGAGGCAGTCGACACGCAGCGCGAGATCCTGAGCAACGTGCTCGACGCACACCTGTCCATCGTTTCGAACCGCACGAATGCCATCATGAAGAGCTTGACGCTGCTCAGCGCGATCTTCTTGCCACTGAGTTTCGTAACCGGCTTCTTCGGTCAGAACTTCTCGCACTTGCCCTTCGACAACGTGGTGCTGATGTGGCTAGGCCTCGGCCTCTGTCTGGCCCTGCCCGTCGTGATGCTGCTCTGGTTCCGGAGCCGCAAGTGGCTCTGAGCCCAACCCCAAAACGCTCGCTCGATCTTTCAAAATTTGCCGATGAGCTGAGCGCCGCCCGGCGCCGGTGCCAGCGCGATGGAGGTCTCGGCGGGGCCGCTGGTCAGAATGAGCACTAGACCGCCCGCTACAGCCGCGACACCGACAGCTAGGGTTACGTTGGCGATAGTGGTGTAGCGCTGTCCCTGCTGGATATCGTCGTCGTAGCCCTTGGGGCACTTCAGGTCCGGGCACGCCTTGTCCAGGTCCGAAATCTTGCTGGCGCGGAGGCCGAAGAAGACGCCCGATGCGCCTAGGCTGGCGATGCCGATACCGCCGATCACGTAGCCGTAAACGGGGCTGCGCCCGCCCGCCTGCACCACGGTATCGCCGCCTGCGCCCTTCGGTGGGGCCGTGGGCTCCGGCTCGAGCACGATCTCGATGACCTCGCTCTGCTGCTCGGCGACCCTCACCGACTTGCGGAAGGGCTTGAAGCCGGGAGCGCTCGCTTCCAGGGTGTGCGGACCGGGATCGGTCGGCATGGCGGTGCCGATGACCTGGTCGCCCAGGCTCACCCCGTCGAGCGCGATGCTGGCGGCTTCGGCACCGCTACCACGCTTGACCGTGAGCTTGGGGATGCGTTGGCGGAGCGCTTCGCGGCGTGCCTCCACTTCCTCGGCTACTTGGTCGGCCTTCTCCGAGCGCGCGTCGGTAGCTGCCAGCTCGTAATCCCCAAGAGCGGCCACCAAGCGACCAAGCTTCTCCTCGCACAGCGCTATGTTGAAGCGCACTTGCGGCGTGGACTTTACCGTGGCCACCTCCTTGAGCAGAGCCAGCGCGCCTGCCCAATTGCCGGCGGTCTGCAGCGCCAGCGCCTGGCCGAACTGCTCGCGCGCTTTCTTCAGAGCTTCGGTCGCCGCGTCGGACGAGGGGGACTCCTGCGCCCAGCAGGGGGATGCCGAGCCAAGGACGCTCAGGCCGATGGCCATGGCGAGCACGAACGGGGGGGTGCTACAGTGGTGCATGGCGCTGCGGGCGGGGGAGCCCGCAATCCCCGAACATAACACCAAGCGAGCACCTTGCGTAAAGCCGAGAAAGCAGGCCTAAGCCGCGGCTCAGCTGTCTCGTGGGTCGCTGGGGCTTCAGCCCCAGCTCCAGCGAACGGATGCTAGGTTCTTCTGCGTCTTGCAAGCGCTCGCTACCATAGCGCCGGTCGCCCAGGTTTCGCGCGCGGCCACCGCCCGGAAGGTGCGCCGCGTGCTGTGGGTCACGCTGGGCCTCAACCTGGTCGTGGCAAGCAGCAAGATCGCCTACGGCCATGCCGCCAGCGTGCTTTCGATCCGAGCCGACGGATTTCATTCGCTCACCGACTCGGTCAACAACTTGGTGGGCCTGCTGGGCGTGTACTTCGCCTCGCGTCCAGCCGATGCCGGGCATCCCTACGGCCATGCCAAGTTCGAGGTGCTGGCGGCGGGAGTGGTGGGGCTCTCGCTCCTCGGGATGGCGTACGACGTCTTGACCAGCGCCGCCGGGCGCATCTTCGGGCACGCGCCGCCCCCGCAGCTCGATGCGCTGGCGTTCGTGGTGCTCGCCGTCACTCTGGGCGTCAACCTGATCGTCGCCCGTTACGAGCGCCTCAAAGCCGAGGAGCTGGACAGCCCGTTTTTGGCCAGCGACGCCGCGCACACTTCTTCGGACGTGCTGGTCACGCTGGGTGTGATCGCGACTGTCGGCCTCGTGCACGCCGGGTTCGCGGTGCTCGACTCGCTGATGGCGCTACTCATCGCGGGTTTCATCGCCTGGACTGGCGTGCAAGTTTTGCGGCAGAACTTGCGCTACCTGGCGGATGCGGCCGCTCTCGAGCCGGACGCGGTGCAGGCGGTCGTCGTGACCGTACCGGGCGTCGCCAGCGCGCACAAAATTCGCACACGCGGCGCGCCCGGCGACATCCACGTCGATTTGCACGTGCAGGTGGCCCGGCATCTGGACGTCGTGATGGCCCATCGCGTGACCCACTGGGTGATCGACGCCATCAAGCAGCAATTGCCCGGCGTGACCGATGTCGTGGTCCACACCGAGCCCGCTGCCGAGGGCCAGCCTTACAACCCCTTGCCCCCCGGTTGAGTTGTCGGTGTGGCAAGTTGCGACAGCTCAGGTCAACTTGGCACGGCCCATGCTTCGACAACTGCATGATCATCGTCGTTGGCGTCGATTTTTCGGAGACGTCCGAGCTCGCGGTACAGCAGGCCTTCCTGACCGCGGCGCAACGCAAGGACGCTGAGGTTCATCTGGTCAACGTGGTCCAGACCTACGGCGCCCAGGTCAGCTACGAAATGCCGGTGGACGCTTCGTCGCTCACGGTGCTGACCATCACCGAAGCACGGGCGCGCTTGCGGCGTTATGCCGACCAGGCGCTGGCTCGCTTCGTCGCTCAGAATCCCAACCAGAGCTTCACGCGCGTGGTGGCGCATCTGCGCTTCGACGCGATCGCTGACGAAATCGCGCAGCTGGCAGCTGATTTGGAGGCGGATCTGGTGGTGGTCGGCACGCATGGCCGCCGCGGTCTTTCTCGGCTGCTGCTGGGCTCGACCGCGGAAGCGACGGTTCGGCTCGCGCCTTGCCCGGTGCTGGTCGTACGGCCGAAAAAGCTGCCCGAAGCGACGCCCGCCATCGAGCCGCCGTGTCCCCGTTGTCTCGACGCGCGGCGCGCCAGCGGCGGCGAGGAGCTGTGGTGTGAGCAGCATCGCGAGCGGCACGGCCAGCGGCACACCTACCATCAGGGCGATCGCACCGGTTCGGACATGGAGATGCCGCTGGTGATCCGGCAGTAGAGCCGGGACAAAGCGCGACCTCGTCCGAAGCACCGCGGCGATTTTTCACGCGTCGCAGCGGCCCAGCGGAGCCTCGCTTGCGGCAAAACGCGCTTCCCTGCAATTCTGGCCAACCATGCCGCCCGAGCTGCGACGACACGCGCGCCTGCCACTGGTGCTGGTCGGCGTACTGGCCCTGCTCTGCATCTTGACCGTTTGGTCGCCACCGGCGGGCCGGATCAGCTGGGGTCTGGAGGTCGGGCCCGGCCTGGCCATGGTGGCAATCTTGATGGCCAGCTACCGCCGCTTGCCGCTTTCGCACTTCGTTTACATCTGTGTGTTCCTACACATCCAGATCCTGATCTACGGCGGCTACTACACGTACGCGCTGACGCCGCTCGGGAACTGGGCCAAGGAGGCTTTCGGCTTCGCGCGTAACCATTACGACCGAGTGGGGCACGTGGCGCTCGGTGTGTTCCCGTGTTTTTTGGCGCGTGAGGTGCTGCTGCGCTCCACGCCACTGAAGCGCGGTGGTTGGCTGTTCTTCCTGGTGTGCTCGGTGGTGCTGGCTTTTGCGGCGTTTTGGGAACTGCTCGAATGGTGGACGGCGCTCCTCGTGGCTCCCGACGTCGGTGTGGCGTTCCTCGGCTCGCAGGGCGATGTGTGGGACGCGCAGTGGGACATGCTGCTGGCGTTGCTCGGAGCGCTGCTCGCGCTGCCGCTGTTTTCCGCGCTTCAGGATCGTTCGATGGCCCGCGTGCCCGAGGTAGGTGCCTAGCACTACTGCCGCAGACTTTGGCAAGAGCAGATCACGATCGGCGTGAGCGGGAACGAGCCACGAGACAAAAACTGGCGAGGCCAGCGCGGTTTCGTCGTTGGCTAGGGGAGTCGCTGGGCCCGGTGGAGCGCCCGCTCGGGCAGGTCGCGACAGCTGGAATTCCCCAGCAAATCGAAAATTCCCAGCAGTAGTGCTAGTCGGGGGGCAGCGTGTACGTGGCGATGACTGGGACGTGATCGGAGGCGGTCGTGGCCTGCGCATGAATCGTTGGTGGTCAGCTCGCGAACGTCGCTCGCTCGGCTGTGGGTCGCTGGAAGTCCCGTATCCCGGGTTTGCCGGCATCGCCATGGTCAGCAGTCGGAATCCCAGGGTCAGTTGTCAGTTGCGTCGCTTTTCCTCCCCCAAGAACGGGACGAAACGGACTGCCATGAGTGACCGTTTGTCGAAGCTCGAGGGGGCGGGGCCGGCTTTGCGGCGGGTGTAGAGGAGCAGCTCTTGGCCTTCTGATTGAGGGCCAACGGGAATGACCAGGCGCCCGCCCAGCGCGAGTTGATCGAGTAAGGGTTGAGGGACGCGTTCGGGGGCCGCCGTGACTACGACGACCTCGAAGGGGGCGGCTTCGGGCCAGCCCACGTAGCCATCGCCGGTGCGCAGAGCGACGCGCTCAGGACCGTAGCCAGCGCCGCGCAGCGAGCGCTCGGCCTCGGCGGCCAGCGGCGCCAGGTACTCGATCGAGAACACACGGGCACAGAGCTCGGCCAGCACTGCGGCCTGGTAGCCGCTGCCGGTACCGATCTCCAGGCACTTGTCGCTGCGCTTCGGCGCGACCGCCTCGGTCATCACGGCCACCACCGTGGGTTGGCTGATGGTCTGACCGTGCCCGATGGGCAGCGGTCGATCCTCGTAGGCGTTTTCACGCCAGGCGTCCGGCACGAACGCGTGCCGGGGAACCTTGCGCATCGCAGACAGCACGTTCTGGCTATCGACGCCGCGCTGCGCGATCCTGTCCACCAAGCGGTCGCGTTGTTCGCGTCGCTCGTCCTGGCTGGGCCGTGCAGGCGGCTCCGGGCTCGGTGAACGCGCGATATGCGCGCGCGATTCGGTAGACTCCCGACGTGAGCACGCTGCCAGCAGCAGCGGCAAGCAAGCCTGCCAGAGCGAGCGCCGCATATGCCGGAGTTTACGACTCGAGCGCGCTCGAGCAACGCTGCGCATGCGGCTGGCCGCTTTTGAAGTTGAAACTGGCGCCTGGCCCGGCTTACATGCTCGAAATGGACGCTCGACTGACCACGCTGCTCACTTTGTGCCTGTCGCTGCCCGTGCTCGGTTGTCAGACGCGGGACGACGCCAAGTGCAATCAGGGCTTCGACGTCGCCCGTCAGGCCATCAAGTCGAACGACTTTGCCCTGGCGCGGCAGTGGCGCGAGTACGCGTACAAGCAATGCGATGCCGCGGGGCAAGACAAGGTCGGGCTGGGCGCGCTGGATCAGGAGCTCTCGACCGCCGAGGCCAGCGTGAAGGCAGCGGCCGATGCGGAAGCGCAACGCCGGGCGAAGAACGACGCCCTGCTCAAGCTCTTCATCAGCTGGGCCGGCGATAACCGTGCCGCGCCGGACAAGGCCTCCTCCGCCCCGGTCTGTGATCCGCCCCCCGCCGACCCGATCGAGGCCAAGAAGATCGAGAAGACCAAGGAGCAGCTGTGCACCGGTACCCGGGTGGCTGGCGAGCACAGCCTGGCCGTGCGCTACTGGGACGCAGACAAGACGCTGCTGCGCTTTGCCACGAAGTTTCCGGCGCCCGTTTCGTGCCAGGACTTCGGCGCCACCGTGACCAAGACGTTCGACGTGCCAGCGTCGAACGGCGGCAGCGTCAAGCGCTCGCGCTGCGATATCACGGCAGGCGCGCTCTCCGGCATGAGCGTGGTGGTGAGTGCGGCCAACAACGCCGAAGCCTACATCTTCTCGCCGGGCTACCTGGAGAAGGACCGGCTAATGAAGCAGATCGCCGGCGGCTGAGCCGAGGGCAGGGCAGGCGGATCCGCGCTAGCACACGCGACTCGATGCGCGTGGTCGGCACAGACGCGCCGCTTCAACCGACGGCGATCCGTTCGCGAAGGACTTCGCCATGTCCCAACGCCTCGGCGGCTCGAGCATGTCGCAACCCCACCACTCGCACGGACCTACGGCCAGCGCGCGGACCGGTCCCGCCGCGCGCGGCTCACTGCTCTTTCGTTTTCGCGAACTTCAGCTCGGGCCAGTCTTTTTGCGTCGTTTCGAGGTGCCAGGAGTTGCGCGCCAGAAAGACCAGCGCCCCGGTATGATCGTCGGCCAGATACCCTTCGTTGCCGTTCTCGAACTCCTTGAGCATCACGGCATTGCCGCCCTCGACCCAGCGCGCGGTAAATAGCCCCGCGGTCTCGAAGACCACGGGGATGTCGTACTCGCTCTTGATGCGATCGGCGAGCACGTCGAACTGCAGCGCCCCGACCACGCCCACGATGAAGTTGCCGCCGATGCGCGGCCTGAAGATGCGTGCCGCGCCTTCCTCCGCCAGTTGCTCGAGCGCGCGCGACAGGTGTTTGGCCCGCATGGGATCGGTGGGGCGCACCCGCTGCAAGAGCTCGGGAGCGAAGCTCGGGATGCCCATGAAGGCCAGAGCTTCGCCTTCGGTCAGGGTGTCGCCGATGCCGAGCTTGCCGTGGTTGGGGATGCCCAGGATGTCGCCGGCATACGCCTCTTCGGTGACCTCGCGGTCCTGAGCCAGAAAACTGACGGGATTGTGCAGCGCCATCAGCGACTGCGAGCGCACGTGCGTGAGCTTCATGCCGCGTCGAAAATGACCCGAGCAGAGCCGGACGAAGGCCACGCGGTCACGGTGCTTCGGGTCCATGTTGGCCTGCACCTTGAAAACGAAGGCCGTGACCTGGTCCTCGCTTGGCAGCACGTCGCGCTCGCGCGCCTTTTGCACGCGCGGGGCCGGCGCGAGCTCGGCCACGCCTCGCAGTAACTCCCGCACACCGAAGTTGTTGATGGCGCTGCCGAAGAACACCGGCGTCATGTGCCCGCCGCGGTACTCGTCGAGATCGAAAGGCGGGCACAGCGCCCGCGCCATCTCCACTTCCTCGCGCAGCATCTTGACCGCGTTTTCGGGCAGCAGCTGATCGAGCTTCGGATCATCCAGGCCCTGGCACACCTCGCCCTCGTCACCCACGCGATCCTTGACGCGCTCCATCAGCGCCAGCCGATCGCGCCGCAGATCATAACAGCCGAGAAAGCGTTGCCCCATGCCGATCGGCCAGCTGACGGGCGTTACCTGCAACTGTAGCGCCTGCTCTACTTCGTCCATCAGCTCGAACGGCTCGCGGCCCTCACGATCCAGCTTGTTCACGAAGGTGATGATCGGCACGTTGCGCAGCCGGCACACCTCGAACAGGTTGCGGGTTTGCTCCTCGATGCCCTTGGCGGCGTCGAGCACCATGATGGCCGAGTCGACCGCCGTCAGGGAGCGATAGGTGTCCTCACTGAAATCTTGGTGGCCTGGCGTATCGACCAGATTGAAGACGCAGCCGTCGTGCTCGAACGTCATGGCCGAGGCCGAGACCGAGATGCCGCGCTCGCGCTCCACCTTCATCCAGTCCGAGCGCGCTCGCCGAGCGTCACCGCGCGCCTTGACTGCGCCGGCCAGCTGGATGGCGCCGCCGAACAGCAATAGCTTCTCCGTCAGCGTCGTCTTACCCGCGTCGGGGTGCGAGATGATCGCGAAGGTGCGGCGGCGGGCGACCGCCTGCTCGATGAGACTTGGCACGGCGGGCCCGTATCAGAGCGCTAGGGCTCCGGCAAGTACGCGCTCCGGCCGCGCGGGCCGGCGCGCACGCAGGCCGGATTGCGCGCTATCGTGGCGACGTGGTCCGCCGCATCGTTCTCACGAGTGCCGTGCTCGCGTTCGCGGCGGCGACGCTGTGGGGCATGTTTTGGGCGGCAAGGCGCTTTCGCGCGGCGGCCGGTGAGCAGCTGCCGCTGCCGCTGCGCGGTGGTGGCGTGAGCCTGAGCTGGGCACCTGTCGAGACCGGCCGCGGCGTCGTACGGGGCCAGCCGCGTGACTTCCTGCTCGAGTCGGATCGGCTGCGACTGGTGATCGGCAACGATGGCGGCGGTTTGGAGCGCGATCAGCGCTACGGCGCGTTGATCGACTTCCGAGCCAAGCCGGACGCACCCGACGAGCTGATGGATTTGCGCACGGTGCTGCACGTGGCAGGCACGCAGGTCCCGCTGCGCACGCTGGGCATCGACGTCGGCAAGGCTGGCGAGCGGCCAGTAGTGGCGGTGGAAGAAGCTTCGCGCGATGGCCGCTTCGAGCTGCGCACCGAGTACCGGCTGGCGCCCGGAGTCGACTACGTCGAAATCGTGACCGAGGTCACGAATTTGAGCGACGAGAAAGTCACCCGAGTCCAGCTCGGAGATCGCGGACGTTGGTCCGGCAGTCCGGCTTTCGCACCGCGCCTGGGACATGTCCAGCTCGCGACGCACGCCGACGTGCCGTGGTTCGGACGCGCCGGACGCAAGCTGACCTACGGCTTCGTGTTTCCGAAGCGCGAGGCTCACGTCGCGTTCCTATTCGACGTCGTCGGCCCAACCGGGGAGCTGGCGCTCGGCCCGAGCAGCGAGCTCTTGCCACGAGGCAGCACGGAGCATCGCCGCGAGGCCATCGTGGTGGGCGCGGGCCTGGGCAAAGTGGCAGAAATTGCCTGGCAGCGGCTCGGTCGCAAGCAGGGCTACGCGCGCGGCAAGCTACTGCCGCGACAAGCCTGGGCCAACGTAGCCGCGCGTCATCCCGATGGGCGCACCGTGCTCAGCGTGAAGGTGGCCCCCGACGGAACCTTCGAGCTACCGCTGCCGGCCGGCGAATACCGCTTCGTATTGCAGGCGCCCGGCGGAGAGGACGAGGAGCTCGCCAAGATCGGGGAGGGCGGCGAAACGCGGCTCAACCTGGTGCCGCCGCGCCCCGGGACGCTGAGCTACTCCTTGACCGATGAGCAGCAGCAGTCGATGCCGGCACGCCTGGTGGTACGTGGCATTCCACCTACCAAAGACCCCGATTTGATGCCCGGCACTGGTGAAGCCGGATCGCAGAACATGCTCTACTCGCTGACTGGCTCGGGCTTGCTGCAGCTGCCTGCCGGTCGCTACGACGTGCTGGCCAGTCGCGGGCCCGAGTACTCATTGCCCCGAAAGGAGCTGGAGGTCACGGCGGATCAGGGGGCCAATTTCCATGCCGAGCTGGTGCGTGTGGTCGACACCAGTGGCTATTTGGCCGCCGATTTTCACTTGCACGCATCGCCCAGCAAGGACTCCAACGTCGAGATCGCGGATCGCGTGCTGACCTTGGCTGCCGAGGGCGTCGAGCTGGCGGTTGCGACGGATCACAACCACGTGACCGACTACGCGCTGGCGCTCCACGCGCAGGGTCTTCAAGGCAGGCTGGCGACGGCCACCGGCGTCGAGATCACCACCCCCGGTTGGGGTCATTTCAACGCCTACCCGTATCCTGCCTCGCTCGACGTGCCGCCATTTCAGGATGCGTCCCCGCTCGAGATCTTCAGCGTGGTGCGGGCGCGGGCTCCGCAGGCGATTCTGCAGGTGAACCATCCGCGCATGCCCGGGGTCGGCTACTTCAACCGCGGTGAGCTCGACACCAAGACCGGCGTGGCCGAAGCCTCGGAGTTCAGCTTTGCCTTCGATGCGCTGGAGGTGTCGAATGGGTTCGACCTCGAGGATCCCAAGCTGCTCGAGCGCAACCTGCGCGAATGGTTCGAGCTGATGAACGTCGGGCATCGCTACACCGCCCTCGGCAACTCGGACTCGCACCGCGTGGTGTTTCAGTGGGCAGGCTGGCCCCGCACCTATGTGCGCGTGCCCGATCAGGAGCCCCAGCGCGTGAGCATGCTCGATGTGGCGCGCGCGCTCAGCGCCGGACACGCGCTGGTTTCGTGCGGTATCTTCGTGCTGCCGATTGCCAATGGCGGCGCCGGGCCGGGCGATACCGTGCAGGGCTCACGGGTGTCGCTGGCGCTGAGCTTGCGCGCACCGGACTGGATCGACGTCTCCAAGGTCGAGGTTTACGCGAACGGCGCCAAGGTCGAGGAGCGCACGCGCGTGGCGCCGTTTCGAAGCTCGACCTGGAACCTGGATCTCGAGCTGGAGCTGAAGACCGACACCGCGCTGGTCGTCTTGGCGCGCGGCGACCGCTTCATGAACGATGCGCTGCCCGGCAAGTGGATCAAGCCGTTCGGCTTCTCGAATCCGATCCTGGTCGATGCGGATTCGGACGGCGCGTTCAAGCCGCCGGCCGAGTAAGTGGTCAGTGGTCAGTGGTCAGTAAGAAATCCGCTCTCGCCGCTGACAACTGACAACTGTTTCAAACGCCGCGCAGCGAGAGTAGCTTCGTTTCGGTGAATTCTTGGATTGCAAACTTCACGCCTTCGCGGCCGTGCCCGGAGTCGCGGGTGCCGCCGTAGGGGATGTTGTCGACGCGGAAGTTGGGGGCGTCGTTGATCAGGATCCCCGGAAACTCGAGCTCTCGATAAGCCGTGAGTGCGCGTGAAAGATCGCGTGTGAACACGGACGCCTGGATGCCGAAGCGCGAGGCGTTGCAGGCCGCGAGGCCCTGCTCGAAGTCGGCCACGGGCTCCACCACCGTAACCGGCCCGAAGATCTCGTCCTTGCACACGCGCAGCTCGGGCGAAGTGCCGGTCAGTACACACGGCGTCAGCAGATTGTTCTCGGCGCTACCCCCGCACAGCAGGCGGGCGCCCGCGCTCGTGGCCTCGGCGATCCATTCGAGCACGCGGGTTACGTGCCGCCGCTCGATCATGGGTCCCACCACCGTGCGCTCGTCCAGCGGATCTCCAACTGGCAGCGCGCGCGTCAGCTCCACGAAGCGTTCCAAGAATTCGTCGAAACGGGCGCGCACCACGAACACGCGCTGGGCCTTGATGCAGACCTGTCCGGCGTTGGCGAAGCTCGCGTCCACCAATCGCGGCAGGAGCGCCTCCAGATCCGCGGTCTCGTCGATCAGGCACGGCGCGTTGCCGCCGAGCTCGAGCAGGACGTGCTTGCGACGCGCGACACTTTCCAGGTGCCAGCCGACGCTGTCGCTACCCGTAAAAGACAGCACCGGAAGCCGCGGATCGGTCGCCAGTCGCTCCGCCACCTCGGGTAGCAAGTGCAGCACGTTGAAGGCATGCGCTGGCGCGCCTGCGGCCGTCGTCAGCTCCGCCAGGCGATGTGCGGTGAGCGGTGCTTGCGGTGCGGCCTTGAGCACCAGCGGCGCGCCGATCGCCAGCGCCGGGGCCAGCTTGTGCGCCACCAGGTTGAGCGGGAAGTTGAAGGGCGAAATGCCCGCGACCGGCCCGCGCGGCACGCGGCGATACAGCGTCAGTCGCCCTTCTGCGCCCGGCAGCTGATCGGACGGCATGACCTCACCGGTGAGAGTTCGCGCTTCGGCCGCGCCGAGCCGAAACGTCGATGCCGCGCGCGCTACCTCGGCTCTCGCGTAACGGATTGGCTTGCCCGACTCGCGCGCGATGAGCCGCCCGAGCTCCGTTTGCTCGGCGTCGATCGCGAGCGCGACCTTATCGAGCACCAGCGCGCGCTCGTGCGCCGGGCTGCGCGACCACTCGCGAAACGCCGCTGCCGCGCCGGCAATCGCGCGCTCGAGATCCTGCTCGCCGCCCAGCCCCACCTCACCGACCAAGCTGTCGTCGAAGGGACTTCTGATCGCTTGATAGGTCTGCGCCCCGCCGCTCGCGCCGCCGAGGTAGGGACCGAATTTCGGCTCAGCCATCACGGTGCGCAGCCTACCGCGCGCGACTTCAGCTAGCCGTCAGCGTGCCCGCGAATGCACCAATAACGCATAATGACAGTGTAGGTATCGAAATAGGCGGGACTCTTCGCGACAGGGTCCTACATGTCATGCGCCGAGCGCCATCGTCTGTTCGTGCGGGAAACATGCTGGAAAACACCTGCGATCTGTCGTCGAACCCGGGGCCCAACGAGCCGATGAATGCGTCGATTGGAGTTTACAGATGGAAATTCCGGCCGGTATAACCAGATGACTCGATGCGCGTTCTCGCAGCCATCGCCTTCGGCTACCTGCTCGTCGCCGGCAAGCTCGGCGGACAGGGCCCCACGCCGCAGCTGGGCTCCGGCCTGATGGATCCGGCGCGCGTCGAGCTCGACCGCACGCTGAGCTTGGCCTTCACCGAGCCGCGTGAGTTCGACTTCCAGCTCGATACTCCCCGCAGGCGAGTCGCGCCGGGCAGTCGCGTCATCTCGCTCATCGAGGGCTGTCGCGCGGCACAGAAGCCGTACGACCTTTTGATCCACTTCCATGGCGCGCCGACCGTGCTCGAGGCTGCGTTCGAGAAGTCGGGCATCGACGGTGTGCTCGTCGTCTACAATTGGGGCATCGGCTCCGGCGCCTACGAAGACTACTTCGGTGCTTCCGCGGCCTTCAGCCAACTTTTGACTAGCATCGATCGGGGCGTGAAGGAGCTGTGTCCGACCGCTGCGGCGCCCAAGCGGATTGGCCTCAGCGGCTGGAGCGCGGGCTACGGAGCCATCTGGCGCATCCTGGATCGCTCGGCGGACGCGGCGCGCATCGACTCGGTCTTGCTTTCGGACGGCCTGCATGCCGGCTTCGTCGGCAGCGAGCGCGAGCGTCAGGTCAATCCGGCGCAAATGGCCGCTTTCGCGCTGTTCGCGGATCAGGCCGTGCTGGACCAGCGCCTGTTTGCCATCACGCACTCCACCATTGCCACGCCCTACGCGAGCACCACAGAAACGGCGAGCTACCTACTAGACGCGGAAGGTGTCGCGCGTATTCAAGTCAAGTTGCCCGGCCCGCGCCCGGACATGGAGCTCACGAGCATGGGCGACCGCGGGTCGCTGCACGTGCGCGGCTTTGCGGGCGAAGACAAGGCAGCGCACGCGGCGCAGCTGCACGCCTTCGGCGATCTGCTGCTGCCGTACCTGCGCGAGCGCTGGCGCTGAGTCGCCGCTAGTGCTGCCTTTTGGTCCGAAGCGGTTGTAACTTTGGGACACCGCACTAGTCGGCTACTTGCAGCCCAGGAACGTGCTGCACTTCTTCTTTTTGGTCGCCGACGGCTTGGCGGCCGCTTCCTTGGTGGTCGCCTTGGCGCCCGGCGCGGTGGTCGCCTTGGCGGCGGGGGTCGTGGCGGTTTTGGGCGCTGGCGTTGCCGCGGCAGCCGGAGTCGCACTCGAAGCCGAGGCTGCCGCGGCCGCCTTTTGCTGAGCGCTCGCGGGCAACGGTGGCAGGTCGAACACCACCTCCACCACCTGGCCCGGGACCGCGGTGAAAGACAGCGACTTCGAGCCCAGACCGAGCTTCGACGCACTGCAATCGTGGTTGCCCGGTGTCATCTCGACCTCTTGCTCGAAATTGGTGAGGTTCTTGCTGTCGCACACGATCCATTCGCAGGCTTCGGGCTTGCACGAGAAGCGGGCGCGCGACGCTCCGCTTGGAACCGCGCTCGCGCTGGGCGCCGGCGCCGAAGCCGCTGCCGAAGCGGAGCCAGCGGGCTCCGCGCTTGCGCCCTCGCGCGCCTTGCTCGCGACCACGTAGCTCGCAGCTGCGAGCCCCGCGAGCACGAGTACGCCCAAGCCGATGAAGAGCGGCGCTTTCGAGCTCTTCTTGGGCACACCTGCCAGCTCATCGTCCGGCGTCGAGAGCAGGTTGGGGGGCAATCTCGGACCCGTGCCCGCCGTCACCGCGGAAGCGGCGGCGCCGGTCGCGACTCCGGCCACGGGCGACGAGACGCCGAGCGGCACGGTCCCGCCCAGGCCCAGCGACGCGGGCGACGGCTCGGGCTGAAAGACCAGGGGCTGCGCGATGGCAGCGGCGATGCCGCGCATGGATCGGGGCCCGCCGCCGCCCTTGGCGCTCACCTGATCGGCGATCGCCGACAGCTCGCGCGCCATCTCACCGGCGCTTCGAAAGCGCTCTTGGGGCGCGAGCGCCAGCGCACGTCCGAACCAGGGATCGAAAGCGGGATCGAGCGCCACACCGATCTCCTTCGCGCGCCCACTGATCGGAAAAAGCGGCTGGTTTAGCTCGGTCCAGTGCGCGTTGGGATCGAAACCCGGCGTGCGCAACGAACGGAACGGCGTTCCGCGAGTCAGCGCGAAGAACGCGATCACTCCGAGCGCGAACAGATCGACGCCCGGTGTACCCGTTGCGTGGGCGTCCACCGCGTCGGGCGGCGTATAGCCGGGCGGCCCACCCCAACCCAGCGCTTCTGGCGCGCCGCGCCGCACCGCGCTCATGCCGAAGTCGGTCAAGCGCACCCACTCCGGATTATCCGGCGAAATGAAGACGTTCTGCGGCTTCAGATCGCGGTGCAGCAGTCTGGCGGCATGGGCGGCATCGAGCGCGCGCGCCAACACCGCGATGGCGCGGCTCAGCTCCGCGACGCCCAGCGGTCCCTGGGCGGCCACACGCCGATCGAGCGAGGCCCAGTTGATGCGCTCGGCGGTGCTGAAGGCCAGACCGGTGTTGGCGTCGATGCCGAAGTCGTACGCACGCGCGATGCCTTCGACGCCGAGACCAGAGGCCTGGCGCGCCTGCGACTGATATTCGGAGAGCGTGGCGGCTCGGGCCTTGACGCTGGCGTCGAATACCTTGAGCGCGACCTGTGCGCTGTTACGGGAGTCCGTAGCGGCATGGACGACGCTGAGATCGCTTTCGCCGATCACGTCGCCGACCTGATAGCGCCCCGAAAGCATCGTGCCCGGGGTCAATATGCGGGGTGCCATCAGCCGGCTCCGCAGCCGCGCTGGGGTCGAAAGCTCACGGCTTGCCCTTCAGCGTCTGCACCGCTTGCATGATCTTGGGTGCTTCGGACTCGGCTGTCGCCTCGACCACGAAGCCGATGCCGATCAGCGTGTGATCGGCTGTGGGCTTGCCCACCAGCACCAGCAGCGTGCCGTTGCCCTTATCGCCGAGCGCCAAGTGGGTGCCCTGGCTGGCCTTGTTGACCTCCCAGAGATCGACCGTGCCTTCACCCGCTTGAAGGCTCTGTTGCGGCTTCTTCAGCCGCCTCTTGAGCTTGTCCGCTTTCAAGCCGGTCACGCCGCGCTGCGTGATCATGGCCTCCACGGCGGGAGCGATGTCGTTTGGATCCGGGCTCGGCATCAGGGTCATCATGGCCGTGCCGTCCGGGTGAACCGCGATGCTGCCCTCGGTGGTGCGCGCGTAGTGCCAACCTTCCGGCGGTGTGAACCAGGCGCCGGCATCTCCTACCGAAAGCTTCGTCTCTGCGCCAGCCGAGCAATTCTCGGCCAGGTCCTCACACTTGGGTGGCGGAGGGGGAGGGGCGGGAGCGGGAGCGGGAGCGGGGGGCGGTGGCGGTGGAGGCGGCGGGGGAGCTGGCTGTGCGCCGCTCCAGGCGGCCGGCGGTTTCGGATAGCCACAGGCGCTGATCGAGAGCAGGCAAGCAGTCAGCCCGAACAAACCGAGCGAGCGCAGCAGCGTGACGGGCATCCGCGAAGCAAGGCGGGGAGACACAGCGCCCGACAAAAGCATAGCTTTTCGCGAATCGCAAAACGGCTCGCCAAAGCTTCGGCAAAAGGCCGGCTCAGGGACTGAGCGCGGGCGCCTCGCTCGCTCCTGGCGTCACCGGCCCACTTCTAGAAGCGCCGCTCGTGATATCGGTCGCAGGTCGCACCGTGGTCACGGCGGCTGCTGCCGCTGCGGTCGCGCTGGCGGTCGCGTTGACGGTCGCGCTGGCGGTCGCGCTGACGGGGCGATCCTCCACCTCGCCGCCGGCCTCCTCGATGGGACCCGACCGTTCGCCGGCCGCCACGGCCTCCTTCGGATCCGGCTGCGGCTTGTTGCGCGGGGCTTCACCCGGGCCTGCGTAGTCGACCCAGTAGGCAGCTGACTCGCGCACGTCGAGGTGCACGAAGGACGAGTTCGGGTAGTAGCCGACGCCGCAGTTCCGGAAGCGCCGCACGTAGTCGCGCAGCACCGTATTGGACACACCTGGGATGCTGAAATCGATTGCCTTGCTGTGCTTGTGACGCGAATCCTCGAAGTAGGAGTGGTCGCGCCAGCCGCTCACTACGCGCAACGGACGGCCACCGAAGTGCTCGCTCACGTCGGCCAAAAGCGCGATCAGTCGCGGGTGGACGCGCGGGCGGCTGCCCGTGGCGCCGAACAGCTTCGAGATCGATTCGATTGCGCCCGGCGCCACCTTGCCCTTTCTGTCGAACACGACACCCCGGTAGCGCGCGGTGTAGTTAGCCATCTCGATGTAGCCCTTCTTGACGGGCTTGCTCGGGCGCTGCAGGTCCTGGCGGTGCTCGTCCAGCTTGGACAGCCTGATCTCGGGAAGCGAACCCGGGATGACCAGCACCTGCCCCGGCTTCAGCTTGTCACTCTGCCTGATGCGGTTGGCCTCACACAGCGCCTCGATGCTCACCTGATAGCGCCGGGCGATGCTTTCGAGCCTTTGTCCCGCGTAGACCCGGTGAGTCGCCTGGCGGAGCGGCTGACTGATGCTAGCGAGCAAGGTCTCGCCGCGGTCGCTCTCTCCCACAAGCTGGCGGTCCACAAGCTGGCGGTCCGGAGGCCCGTATTGACGCCGCGTCATACTGCCGTCACGATCGTCGCGTCCTGGCACCAGCAGCTTTTGGCCGACCTTCAGGCGCTGCTTGCGCTCGATGCCGTTCGCGGTGCAGAGGGCCTCGATCGTGACTCCGTAGCGCTTAGCGATGGAGCCGAGGCGCTGGCCGCTTGCCACCGTGTGGTAGTGCTGGGAGCTTCCGGCCGACGCGCTGCCCAGCCAACTACAAACCAGCAACGAAGCCAAGATCTGCGGGAGCGCGCGCACGACCCCTTGTTTAACCCGGGTCGTCACGGCGTCCATAATATTTAGCAGGACTGAAATTGGCTATCATTTTACGCAACTGGAGGAACGCGGGCGCCGAGGGGTGTATATCGGCTGAGGTCTCGACCCATGCGATCCTCGATTTTTCCGTCCCCGTTCGCCGTCGCCTGCTGGGTAGGCCTGGGGCTCGGGTTGCCGTCAGCGGCTGCGCGGGCGGAGCCGAGCGCTTCCGAGATCAGCGTGGCGAGGCAGTTGTTCGACGAGGGCCGCGCAGCCGCGGACGCGTCCCGCTGGGGGGAGGCGGCGGGCAAGTTCCGGCGAGCGCTGGCCATCAAAGACACACCCGGGATTCGCTTTCATCTGGCGCGCTGTGAAGAGGGGCAGGGCGCGTTCGTGGAGGCGCTCATCGAGTACGACCGCGCGCGGGAGCTGATGGACGCCGGCAGCAAGGCGTCCGACGTCGAAAAGTTGCTGCCAGAAGCGCGGGAGCGTGTGCGAGCCAAGGTGGCGCTGCTCACGCTGCGCGTGCCACAGGACGTGCCAAACGTCAGCGTTCAGATCGATGGCAAGGCGCTTTCAGCGTCGGTGCTGGGCGTCCCGATCCCCATCAACCCCGGCCGGCATCGCTTGCAGGCGGTCGCGGTGGGCCGCACCGCCTACTCGGCCGAAATCTCGCTCGGCCTGGGGGAAGTGCGGGAGGTCGCGATTGCCCTACCGTTGGCAACCACCGCGCCTGCCGCGCAGCCCAGGCCCGAGCCTGGCGCTAGCGCTAGGCCGGCGCCTGCTACTCGCGATGCCGCTTCGACGGGCTCGGGCATGACACCTCGCACCATCGTGCTCGTGGGAGAGGCGTCGCTGTTTACAGCCGCGCTTAGCGCCGGCGTCATCTTCACGCTGTCGAAGAGCTCCGCCCAAGATCGCTACGACGAAGCCAATCGTCGGGTTCTCGAGCAAGTCGGGGGCAGTGATCCCGACGGCACGGCTTGCAGCGAGCCGCGGCTCGGCTGCCGCGAGCTCGAAGCGGCGCGCCAGGATCGGGATCACGCTGCCACCTGGGCGACTGCCGGCTTCGTAGCGGCCGGCGCGTCAGCGGCCGCCTTTGGCCTGACCTGGTGGCTGTGGCCCAGCTCCAAGCCGCCCCGTGTCACCGTGGGTACGGCGCCGGGCGGCGGCTCAATCATCACCCTTTCGGGTCATTTCTGACCGAGCAAGGGCACGGGTACGGGGGAT
Source organism: Polyangiaceae bacterium (assembly GCA_035281385.1). GTDB lineage: Bacteria > Myxococcota_A > Polyangia > Polyangiales > Polyangiaceae > PMG-095. The sequence goes on along the minus strand of DATEDZ010000375.1, from coordinate 16,731 downwards.
CAGCGCGCGAAGTACTGTGTCGCGCGTTTCTGACCCTTGGTTCGCAGCTGCTTGCCGGCGATCAGCTTCTTGGCGGGCAGGTTCAGCTCCTTGGTGGAGGTGCCCATGCCATCGGCGATCTGCTCGATCCGCTGTCCGGGGTTACTCTGGACGTAGTCCAGGAGCTTGCCGGTGAGGCGCTCAATCTCGTCCGGTGGACGCTTGGCGCCCTTTTCGCGCGAAGCTGCGCGACCACGTCCAGCGCGCGTGACCACCAAGGCAGCGCCGCGGCGCCCGCCACGGCCGGGAGACGGACGAGCACCGGCGAGCGCCGCGCTCACCGTTTCCATCGCGGATTCGCGAATCAGCTCGGCGAGCTCTGCTGCGAACCGTTCCACGCGAGCTCGAATTCGATCATCAAGGGAGTTAGCCATGGCGAGCGTGTGTAATGCAGGGCCGAAGCGAGTGTCAATGGCTGCTTCGCTCACTTTGCTACTCCTTACACTGAAAGACGTGTTGCTCGGCCTCGCGCCAACATCGCAAGTAGAGCTTTGGGTCACTTACGTCACACTCCGAGTCCCGGATCGATGTATTGGGATGGGACACAAGGGCAGAGCGTGAGCCCGCATCTCAGAGTCTGGTCGCGCCGCGGCCGCCGGCCGACTCGTCAGGATCGACCCTCCGTGGAGACACGGGCGTGGGGCGGTTGACACGTACCTTGGCGCACACCAGGGTTTTTGCTGGCTTTTTTTGCTGGCAAAGCTCTTGCTGATGAAACCTGCGACGACGTCGGTTGTCAGATCGAATGGCGTGGGAAGCCGTCTGAGTCGCTGAGCGTAAAAGGAGCACTGGTCATGAGCATTCGGAAACACACGATAATGGCACTGGCACTAGGCGCTTGCATGAGCGCGTCTTTTCTGAGCGATACGGCCAAGGCATGTGGCGGTGAGTGGTATCCGGAGGTCATCGTTGACCCTCGGATTCACGGTGTTGCTCAGGCAGAAAAGGCACTCCAGAGTGGCAAACACCTGGCCGCTGCCGCCAGCGTGATTCGAATGATGCCTCATATCAAGACACTCAAGGCCAAGCCCGGCTCGCTCGTTGGGCGGGCGGAGCGGGTTCTGGCGGTCGCGCTCTCACGCGCCTACGGCGCGCTGCCGGTGCAGAGCGAAGTGCCGCGTGAGGTGCTCGGCGCCTTCGCGGGCGGCAAAGAGGGTGAGACTGCCACCAACCTCGAGTGGTCGATCGACGTGCTGCGCGATCAATCGGACAAGAAGGCGGACGACGTCTCGCTCAAGACCGACCTGGGCGAGGCACTGGCTCGCGTGGACGCGCACCGCGGTGAGGCGCGCACGATTCTCGAGGATCTGGCCAAGCGTGACCTGATCGCTTCACCGCAAGGCTACGCGGCGCTCGCCATGCTGCGCAGCCAGTCGGGCGATGCCGACGGTCAGAAGCTCGCCCTCAAGCGCTGTGAAGCGATGGCCAAGAACCAGGACGCCTGCGTCCTCCGAAGCTAGCCGCTTCGGGCCTTCAATCCGCTAGAGTGACTGCGATGTCGGCGCTGACGCGGCGTGCGCTGGTCGTGATCGCCACCGGGGCCGGCCTGTTGCTCGCGGTGGGCTGTAAGTCCCCGCCAAACCGGCCGGACCCCGAGATAGCTGCGGCCCCGACCGGCCCAGTGCCGGTCGGTTCGCACGCACCCAGGGCGGCTGAGTCGCCGCTGCCCGCTTTCACGCCGGGCAGCACCGAGCGAGGCAAACAGCTGGTGGCCGAGTTCGAGTGCCACCGTTGTCACCAGGGTACGGGGCTCGCGGCACCCCAGCTCGACCAGGACTGTGTGCGCTGCCACGAGCAGATCGCCACAGGCAAGTTCAAGGCCTCACCTGCCAAGCTCGCCAAGTGGAAGCCGCACGTCATGCCGTACCGGGATGTGCCTTCGCTCTCGGCGATGGGCGGGCGGCTGCGTCCGGCCTGGGTGATGGATTACCTGCTGCACCCGCACGACCTCAGGCCCAACCTCGCGCCGACCATGCCGCGCCTGAAACTGAGCGCTGAGCAGGCGCGCGATATCGCCACCTACCTGACGAGCGCCGGTGGTGACTCACCGCCGATGGCGGAGGTCAATCGCGATGGGGCCAGTATCGGCCGCGGCAAGCGACTGATGCTGCAGCGCGGTTGTACCGGTTGCCACGAGATGGGCGGAGCTGGCTTCAGCGCCCCGGCCAAGACCGATCCGGTGGCGCGCACCTTGGGTCTGGCGCCGGATCTGCGCTTCGTGCGATGGCGTGCCGAGCCGTCGGCGGTCCTCAGGTGGCTTTTGGACCCGACCAAGGTCAAGCACGACTCGGCCATGCCCAGCCTGCAGCTCGGGCTACAGGACGCTCATGACTTGGCAGCGTTCGTGAGCTTCGGAGAGCTCGAGCCGCCGCCGGCTCCGCCGCCCGTGGCGCGCTTGCCGGTGCTCGGGCGCAAGGTCGGCTTCGAGGAGGTCAACGAGCGCGTCTTCGCGGTGACTTGTCGCCACTGCCATACGAATCCCGACTCCGCGAACGGTGACGGCGGCCCGGGTAACACGGGCGGCTTCGGCTTCAAGAGTCGAAAGATCGATTTCTCGAGCTACGAAGGTATCCAGTCGGGCGGCATCGACGCGAGCGGTCAGCGCGTGAGCCTGTTCACCAAAACCAGTGAGGGGTTGCCCTTGTTGGTAGCGGCGCTCATTGCGAGAGTGCGCGAGGATCACCGAGTGGTCTCGGACGAGGTACGAGGCATGCCTCTAGGTCTCCCACCGCTTTCGGCCGAGCAGATTCAGCTGGTTGAATCCTGGGTGGAGCAGGGCAGGCCGCTCTAGCGATCGGGTGCTTTCGATGCCGAAAGGGTGACCGACACCGCCAGCTACGCCCATCCCGCAGCGCTTTCCGCTGGGGATCGAGAGCGTGGTAGTGAATGGTGCGCTGGCTTATCGAAGTGAGGCGCCGGAAAACCATTCACGCCACGGCCGCGCGCTGTCGCCGTGAGCCGTGGGCCGGCCAGAGGGCAGGGCGACGCCTCAACCACTAAATGTCCCGTCTCGCCCTTGGGTGATACGCTTGGACCCGTCGCTCCGGGAAGGACGTCCACCGAATCGTGCATGGCTGACCCTCGATTACCGCTCGCTGGGCGCTTCACCTTCGCGGGCTTGCTTCGTACCAGCCAGGGCCCGCGCCGCTGGCTCGCTACCGAAAATGACACGGGCCGCCGGGTGATCGCAATCGCGACCGAGGCGGGACTGCTAACGACGCTCGAGGCGGTCAAGGGAATCAAGCATCGCCACCTGGCCGGCCTGATCGAAGTGGTGCGCGACGTGGCTCCTCAAGCTCTGCCTGAGGGCGTGGTGATTCCGACCGCCGGCGGCATCGCGGTAGCCGAATACTTACCCGGCACCACGCTGAAACAACAGCTCGACGCGGGTCCGGTCAATCCTGCCAAGGCCGTGGCGTGGACCCTGCGGCTCGCGGAGGCGGTGGGAGCGCTTCACCAGGCCGGCGGCGTGCACGGCGCCATCTCGCTACGCAGCGTGGTGGCTGAGCCTGAAGGTCGCAAGATCGCGCCGGTGCTCTCGCAGCTGCTGGCGCAACCGGTCGGTGCCTTCTGTCCGCCGGAGCGCTTGCGCGGCAGCGTCGAGACTTCTGCGGATGACGTGTGGGCGCTGCACGCGGTGCTGTTCGCGATGCTGACGCGTGAGGTGCCATTCAGGGGCAGCGAGCGCGACCCGCTGCTGAAGGCCATGGGGGCTGGACGTCCCCGGCCACTGTCTTCGTTCGGCGTCGACGAGCCGGTGCTCGACGAGATCCTGACGCGCGGCCTGATTGGTGAAAAGCGCCTGCGCATGACCGACCTACCGGAGCTGGTGCAGACGCTCGATGGCTGGGAGCGCGATCGCACCGTGATGCCGCCCAAGCGCGGCGTGGCGCCGCGTCCGGCGTCGCATGGCCTGGCTAACATCGCTTCCGGTGCGGCGCTTGGTGCTTCGACCCGCGACGACGGCGTCGTGATCGACGATGATCTGCTGCCGGTCGACGAGGGCACGGAGCTGCGCGTGGTAGCTCCGCCGCTCGGCGCCTTGCCCGACGCACTTGCCGCCGCTCACCCTGCTCCGTCGGCGGATGCCAGCGAGCCGCACCTCGCTGTAGCGCAGCCTGTTGCGGCGGGGGCTGCGGGCGCGGCTCCGCTCAAGAAGCGTGTTTCGATCAATCCGTTCGAGAAGAAAAAACGAGTCTGGCCGCTGCTGCTGGTGGCCGCGATCGCCGGAGGCGCTGGTGTTTACGTGGCGGTCGCGCCCGATGCACCCGCGCCCAAGCCCTCCGTTGTTGCGACTCCGCCTCCGGCGCCCGTGCCTGCGCCCGCCAAATCAGTCACGAAGAAGCGGCTCGGCGCCGGTGAAGAACGCGATGCGTGTGTGGCCTCCTACTTCCCGACAGATTCCTTCAAGGGGACGCCCAACTTCGAGTTCGTGTGCAGCGACAAGGACTTCCGGGAAATCACCACGTCCTTGCACCAGATGGTGGCCGTAGCCACCCTGCCCGCCGGCACGGGCGGCGGTCCCGGTACTGGCGGCGGTCCCAGCGCGGTCGTCGCGCGCGCGACGACCGACACGCTCAAGGCGGACGCGGGCCTCAGCGGTTCTGGCCTCGATTGGTACGAGCTACCCGCCACCGCCATCATCCGCCGCCACTGCTGCTCGGCCGCCGCTCCGCTCACCCTGCCCGAGTCGGCTGGCTGGTGCGAACAGCTGCAGTCGGCAGTGCGTCGCGTGGCCGACGACAGCTCCAAGGCCGTGGATCTGGCTCCGGCGGCGCGCGCCTTCGACAAGGCGGTCCATTGCTTGTTCGCCAACAAGATCGCACGGCCCTACGCCTACGAAAAAACGCCGACTGATCAGAACCGTGCGGCGTTCCAGCAATTCCTGGGACGCGCAGCAGTCAGTGACGCGCGTCGCTAGCGCTAGGGCGTATCCCTAAATTTTGCTGGTCTCCCCGTAAACGTGCCCGTGCCCATGCCCGAAAAAGCGCAACAGCGTGAGCAGTCAGCCTAGCCCCAATTCGACGGCGGCCAGCGGTTTTGGAAGCCTCAAGCCCCTGTAGCGACGTTGACGTTGACGTGGGCGTTGTCGGCGACGGCAACGGCGACGGGACCGCAGCTGAACGGTAGAGCGTGATGGACACCGCGACAACCTTCGTCAGGAGCTCCACTGCGTCGGTGTGCTCGTTTCCGTCCACCAAGAGGAAAACGTGCAGCGCATCGATGATTGGCGGCGCAGTATGGCCGAGCCGCGTCGTCGGCCGTAAGCCTGAGTCGCTTGCCACCGCCCCGTCGCCGTCGCCGTCGCCGACAACGTCAACGCTCACGTCAACGTAGGCGGCGGTTTGGCAACGCAACGCGCCAGTCGACTATTCGTCGAATTGGGGCTAGCTGCGCGCCCAGCTGGGGCGGCGCGCGCGGGCCCAGCCCGCGCCACAAACCTCGGCCTACCCCAAAAAACGGGTGGGCACGTTTACGGGCACGCGCGGGTGATCCCAATTCAGGGACACACCCTTGCGGAGCCCGGTCTGGGGTAGCCTCACGTCGTGCCGCGTCTGGTCGTGCTCGATGCCTACACCTTGAACCCGGGCGACAACCCGTGGACACCGGTTGAGGCGCACGGAGATCTCGTGGTTTTCGAGCGTAGTGCGCGCGGCGAAGTGCTGCCCCGCGCCCATGGCGCCGATGTCCTGCTCACCAACAAGACGCCACTCGACGCGGCCACGCTGGCGGCGCTGCCCGGTCTGCGCGGCATTTGTGTGCTCGCGACCGGGGTCAACGTGGTCGACGTGCCGGCCGCGACCGCGCGCGGCGTTCCGGTGTGCAACATCCCCGCGTACAGTACGGCCAGCACCGCTCAACACACCATCGCGCTGCTGCTCGAGCTCACCAACCACGTCGGCCGACACGATCGCGCGGTGCACGCCGGAGAATGGGTGCGGGCGCTAGACTTCACGTTCACGCTGGCTCCGTTCACCGAGCTCGACGGGCTCGTGCTCGGCGTGGTGGGCTTTGGAGCGATCGGGCGCCGCGTGGCCGAGATCGCGCGCGCGCTCGGCATGCAGATTCAGGCCGCGGGAGAGCCGGGCAAACCGAGCGATCCACCGTGGCTGCGCCGCGTCCCACTCGAAGAGCTGTTTCGAAGCTCGGACGTGGTGACGCTGCACTGCCCGCTCAGCGACGCGACGCGCGAGCTGGTCAATGCGGTTCGCCTGGCCCAGATGCGGCCCGACGCCCTGCTGATCAACGCGGGGCGCGGCCAGCTGGTGAACGAGGCCGAGCTGGCAGACGCGCTCGAGCGCGGCGCGATCGCTGGCGCAGCGCTCGACGTGCTGAGCGGCGAGCCGCCGCGGGCCGACAACCCGCTGCTCACCGCGAGAAACTGCGTGATCACCCCGCACAACGCCTGGCTCAGCCTGGCGGCTCGGCGCCGCGCCATGCGGATCACTGCGGACAACGTGGCGGGCATCCTGAACGGCGCCCCGCAAAACGTGGTCAATCCGGGCGCTATTTCCGGATCGCGGGATTAAGCCCTGTGACTTCACTGGGGGTCGGGGTCGGCGGCCTCGGCTGACGCTGAGGTTATGGCTGCGGATTGGGCTGCGGCTCGTCGGGAATGTCCTTGCAGTCGTCGAAGCCCTCGACCTGGCTTTCGCACTTGATGAGCGCGTTGCTCACGGCAACGTCGCAGTGCTCGGCCGGGTTTTGGAAGAAGGGCGTCAGGCACTTCAGCGCGTTCATTCCGAGAGTCTGGCACTTCGAGCCGAAGGCGGTCATCTCCTGGATGCACGCGGCCATGCAGTCGCGCCCTTCCAGGCGTGCCGAGCACTTCGGTCCGTAGGCGTTGCAGTACTTTTCACACACCGGGGTGGCGGTGCTGCTGCTGCTCGACCCGCCCACGCTGCTGCCAGCGATCGGCGTGCTGTTGCCGCCCGCCTGGGGCACGCTGCTCGAGCCGCCGCTGGAGCGGCCACCGTAAGGGTCCTGGCCAGGATCGTACGCTTCCTGTTCGAGCGCTGAGGTGCGGCTGCCGCAAGCCAGCGTCGGGAGCAGCGCGAGCCCCAACGAGATCGCTCCAGAGCCTGCCCATGCCCAAGGGCGCCTACCACCAGTAACCGACATACAGGCAAGTATAGCGACGGAACCTCAACCGCAGCAAACCAGCGGCAAGTCGGCGCTGCAGCTCTCCCGATTGGGAACGCGCCAGACGTGCGAATAACAGCGTGGTGTGCAGGTCTGTACCGTGATGCCGCACTTGTCGGAGAAGTTGTAGTCATCCGTATGGCATTCGGGCCCCGCGGCCTCGAGGTTCTCGGTCTTCTCGGCGCTGCAGCAGCTGCTGGGGTCGCAAGCGCGGCACTCGCATTGCTTGAAATGGGTGATGCTTCCACCCGGTTTTCCAGGGGGGTGGAAGAAGCCGATCCAGGGCTTGGGCGGCGGCGATGTGGGCTCCGGTCCGCACGCACAGGTGCAAAACAATACTAGCCAGACGAGCTTGCGAGGCGGCACCTTGAGCATGATACCCGCTGCCCCGGTGCCGCGTTGGGTTGCCGCTAGCCTCGAGCTTGGCGGTCTTGGAAGGAAAGATCACGATCGTCAGGGAAGCCGCGAGCCACGAGAAGAACCGGCGGGACGGGCGCCTGCTGCGCTCGGGTACGCATGAGCCGCCGGACATTTCGAGTGGTCTGCTCGCTCACGCGACCACGTAGATACCCGCGAGCAGCCCTACTATTCCCGAGGCAAAATCGCCCAAGTCGAGGCTAGCGGAGGCGGCGCCGCAGAGCCAGGAGCCGGCGCTCAATGAGCAGGTGCGCGCCTGCCGCGAGCAGCAGGCTGAGCGGAAGCCCCAACCCGAACACCAGCCAGGCTTGTTCCCGAAGGTCGGGCAGCGCGCGCCGCAGCAGCCCGAGGGCGCTCACGTGCAAGAGGTACGCGCCGTAACTGAGCGTACCGATCGAGCGCAGCGCCGGATGCTCGAGCCATGCGCAGAGCCCGTGGCTCGGCATCACCACCACCGCCCCCACCAGCGCGGCCAAACACAGCGAAAGCGGCAGGTAAGGCGTGGCCGGGATCAGCAGCAAGCCGACGCTCGCGGCCAGCAGCAGCGGTGCTGTCAGGCGCTGACCGAGCACCCATTCGGTCAGCGCAAAGCCGCTGCGCGTATCGAGCAGCAGTGCCAGCAATGAGCCGAAGCCGATCGGCGGGGCGAAGCTCGTGAGCACCCGCGCCGCCAGCGATCCGGCTGGCGCCACGGACGCGAACGCACCGTGCTCGGCCAGCGCATCGACGCCAATCGCGCCCGCCATCAGGGCGAAGAGCGCGGCGCGGCGCGTGATCAGCGCCAACAGTACGGGCCACACCCAATAAAATTGCTCCTCCACGCACAGCGACCAGGAAAACGCGAACCACACTGGATGCGGTACCGCGAAGTCGACGAGCCAATTGGCGGTGTAGGTGGCGTGATAGAGCAGGCTGCGCAGAAAGTGGGCGGCCGCAGCCGACTCCGGCAAGAGCAGGGCATACGCGGCGTGAGCGCCCAGCACCATGTAGTAGAGAGGAAAGATGCGCAGGGAGCGCCGCGCATAGAACGCGCCGAGCTTGATACGGCCGTACTTCCGCCGCTCGCGCAGCAAGAGCGTCGTGATCAGAAAGCCGCTCAGCGCAAAGAATAGATCGACCCCCACCGCGCCCTTGCCTGCGATGCCCGGTAGCGGCCGAGAGGTGGCGTGATGCCAGATCACCGGGAGGATCGCCAGCCCGCGCAGGCCGTCGAGCGACGGCCAGTGAGCCACTGCCAAGAAACGCTCGAACGCGGCGTGGTTCGCTCTCGGGCTATGCCGCTGCACGGATGGACGCAGGATGCTACGCCCGACCATGGACGGGCTGATGGCAAGCAGGTACCGCTGCCGAGGCTCCGGTTCCGGTTAGTAGGAGGAACGGACAAAACATTTGAGCTTACCAGCAGGATCAGCTGGCCGGGCGCGTGGTACGTAGTCCACTTGCACGGCTTCGAATAGTCACTGCACACACCTACACGAACGCTTTTTTGCAGCTGGCTTCGTCGGTTGTGCGGCGCCCGCTGCGCGGGGCCACCGCGGTCGGTTTGAGGCGCCCGGTGCGCGGGCACCGCGGCGCTTTAGCCCGGCCAAACAGCCGAGCGGCCTTCACGCTTGTCAGTGGCGTCTCGGCGTGACGCATCAGCAGAGCGGGGCCCGGGCCCGCGAGCCGCGCGACTGTTTTGCGCCCGACACGAGGCTACTTGGGACCTCACCAAATCCTGTTGCAGTTGGTTCAGGGCGGTGCCAAAGATGGTGAGCGCGCCGCACCCGAGGGGTGTATCGGTACGGCTCACCACACGAACATGGCCACTGAGGCAACTATTCAAACCATCTCCAAGGCGTTAGGGGAGGCAGACGCGGGCCCCCTCGCGCAAATCCGAGCCGTCGTGGAGGCGCTCGGAGACGAGACCTGCCTCGCGCTGCTTGCCGAGACGGATCGCATCGAGAAAGCCGGCGGCATGGAGCGCGGAGATGGCAAGGGTCGTCGCTCCGCCGGCGGCGTGTTCTTCTATCTCGCCCGGCAGAAGCTCCCGAAGGAGCAGCGCGCCGCGATCTTCAACGACAAGATGCCGCGTGAGCCCAAGCCGCCCGGTTGGGTGCCGGAGCAAAAGCGTTCCAAAGATTCCGAGCGCAATTTCCCGCGCCGTCGGGTGTTCGAAGTCAATCCCGGGGCCAACCGGTTTGGCGCCGGCGGTGGTGGCGGCGGTGGTCGCTCGTTCGGCAGTGGTCCGGGTAGCCACCGTGGCAACTGGACGCCGCCGGCCACGCCGCCCGGCATGCACATCCCTCCGCAGCTTCCCAATGCCGTCGCGCGCGGCAAGGCCAAGCTCGGCATCTTGGATGCGCTTGGCTCCCTGCACCCTGACGATCAGTACTTGGTGCTGCTGGAGCTCCTGGGTGATCTGCACGCCGTCTACGGCGCGAGCGCGGACACGGCCGCTCCGGATTCGAAGTCGGTGCCAGAGTCGAAGTCCACGCCCATGACGAGCGCATCCGTCGGGGCCGTGGCGAGCGCGGGCGGTGGTCGCTCGGTGGACGAGCCCAACTCTTCGGAGCCGCCTCCGTCACCCAAGCGCAAGGCGCCGGTGCGCAAGTCGGCGAAAAGCAGCTAGTGCTCCGGAGCGGCCGCTCGTATCCTGCTACCTTTTGGTCCGAAGCGATTGTAACTTTTGGGGACACCGCACTAGCTCTGTCGCAGATTTGACGGGGAGCCCACCCGGCCTCTCAAGCTGACGCTGCCGTCACCACGACCCCGGTCTCGGCGCGGGAAAGATTGCTTCCCTGATCTAGTCTGAGCATAAACTAGCGCCCCTTGACGAAGGCTGGCCCCGCCGCGGTCTATTTTACGCAACCGATGCTGCGCACGACCGATCGCGCAGTGTGGATTCGTTGTGTCCTGGGTCGCCACTTTCTCCTCGTCTGCTGCGCCGAGCGACTCGACCCATGACCAACGAGCGGGATAAATCGAGTCGCGCTGGTGCGTCGGTGGCAAGGCCCACGGCGCGTGACGTCCCGTTCGTGCGCGGCGACGAGAGCGTTTCGGAGCCCGCACCGCAGGGCCAGCGTCCGGGGCAGTTGTCCCGCGATCCGACCTACGAGCAGGAGCTCGGGCGGGTGGATCTCGCGGTGCTGCGCGATCGCACGGATCCCTCGACGAAGCAGGGTGGTCACCGGGGCCACGCGCTGCCACAGGGCCAGCCGCCGGGTAGCGTCACTCCGGAGTCACCCGGCGCGCGGCTGCTGCCCGCGATGGGGCTGAGCCAGAGCCCGGAGCCGCCGACCTCGAGTGGGCGCGCGGTCGCGAGTGGTACGTTGCTGTCGGTCGGCGCGGTGGATCCACGCGGCAAGACCGAGCGCACGCTGGAGACGCCGCGCCTGTTCTTCAGCCAGGCCGACGCGGCTGAGCAAGCGTATTTCAGGCCGGGGGCCATTCCGGCGGTCACCGTGCATCAGACGCTCGAAACCGAGACGGTCAAGCTTTCGGACTCCATCGATCCGCGACGCGCCAAGACCATCCCGCGCATGGATCGGCTCGGGCCGCTGCCCCTATGGGATGAGCCCGAGTCAGCGGCGCCATGGGTGCTTTCGGGGCCAGAAAGCAGCGTCGATTCGACTTCTTCTGACGCTGGCGGTGGCTGGACGTCCCGTGATTTCGCGGAGGATCCCCGTTCGCTGCCCGAGGATCACGACGGGCAGATCCACGCCTCGCTCAGCCCGTTTCGCGAGCACGCCGCGCCGAGCTACGAGCTTCATGGTGTGTCGACCAAGCCGGAGCCGATCGCGAGCCGGCGCGCGTCTGATGCCCCTCCGCCGCTGCCGTCGGCGCCGGATCAGAGCACGGTCCCGACGCAGCGCGACTTGCCGGCGCACCGCATCGAAGTCAGTCAGCCGCAGCCGGCGCGCGACTCCTCAGCGCCGCTGAGCGTCGCTGGTCCGGACAGTCAGGTGCGCGGCAGCGACTTGCCCCGGCCTACCACGGCTTCGATCGCCGTGGAGGAGCTGGAGCGGCGCGCGGTCTGGGTCAACTACGTCGCGTTCCTCGCCGCGCTCGTGTTCGCGGTGGTGGTGGGAGTGCTGCTGACCCGCAAGCCTGAGGCGCAAGTGCCGGAAACGGCTCGCCCGCCGCTGCCGGCGCCGGTCGAGCTGGAGCAGCCCGCGGCTCTGGAGCCCGCGGCGCCTGCCGTCGCACCGCCAGCCGCGGAGGTGGCCAAACCTGAAGCCGCGGTCGCTGCGCCTGCGCCCAAGTCGCCCGTGCGAGCGGCGCCGGCTGCGCCGAAAAAGTCTTCTGCGACGCCGGTTGCTCCCGCGCCCGCACCCGCTCCGCCTTCCAAGTCAGCTCCCTCCAAGACCTCTCGTGAAACGATTTTCTGATCCCATGTTGCGCAAGCGTTCCTTCCTCCGCGGTTTGCTGCTCAGCGCCGCGCTGGGCGTTTCCGTGATGATCGCGCCCGTCGTCCAGGCTCAGACCCCCGCCACCGACACGGCGCGCGCGACCGAGCTGTTCAAGAACGGCAAGGCGGCCTTCGCGAAGGGTGAGATGGCGGAGGCCGCGCGGCTGTTCGCGCAGGCGCTCGAGATCCGAAAGAGCTCCGACATTGCCGCGAATCTGGCGCAGGCCGAGCTCGAGCAGCAGAAGTACCGGAGCGCGGCGGAGCACTTCTCCTGGGCGCTTCTGAATTTGCTGCCGAGCGCGACGGACGCGCAGCGCAAGGCGGTCGAAACCGGGCTCGCCAGGGCGCGCGCGGAAGTGGCGGTGCTGCGGCTGGAGATCAAGCCGGAAGGCGCGGAGGTGCTGGTCGGGTCCCAGATGGTCGGCAAGGCACCGATCGCCGGCGGCGTGTTCGTGGAGCCTGGCGAAGTGATCGTCTCGGCCAAGCGCGACGGCTTCGTGGCGATCGATAAGCGCGTGGTGGCGGGCAAGGGCACCGAGCAGGCAATCGAGATCGAGCTGACACCCCAGCAGGGCGCAGAGGCGGCTCCGGCGGCGCCCGCTCTGGCGGTGGATTCGGGACTCAATCCTTCTTCGGCCGGAGGGGCAGCGCCGGTGGATCGCGGCGCGCGCAAGAGCCTGGTGCCTGCGTTCGTGGCGACCGGTGTCGCGGTCGCGGGGGGGATGATGGGCCTGGTGCTGACGCTGACAGCGAGCTCGAAGGAGAACGAGGCCGATGACTTGCGCGATCGCTTACTTGGCCAGGGCGGCTGCGGTGAGGATGGCGGCGCGCCGCCCAGTGAGTGCGCTGACCTGACGAGCGACCGCGAAAGTGTAGATGCGTCGCGTAACTTGGCGGTGGGCGCGTTCGTGGTCGGCGGAGTGGCGGCTGCGGTGGCCGGTTACTTCTACTGGGATGCGCTATCGCATCGCGCCAAGACTGCGGTCCACCGACGGCAGCGGCTCGTGGTGCTACCATCCGTGGAAGTGGGGCGCGCCGCTGCGGCGGCCCCCGTGCAAGCGGTTCGGCTGAATCTTTCGGGGACGTTTTGAGATCTTGGGAGTAGCGCCATGCGAATCACAGCTTTTTCGATGTTTGCGGTGGGTCTCGGTCTGGCCGGCAGTCACCTGGTCGCGTGTGCCGACTCAGCCGAAGACTGTAGCGCAATCGCCACTTGCGGCGCCACCGCGGGCTCGAGCTCCGGCAACGCTGGCAAATCCGGCGGCGGCGCCGGCAACGAAGGCGGCTCGGATGGCGCCGGCTCCAGCAGCGGCGGCAGCCAGGGCACGAGCGGCAGCAGCGGCAGCAGCGGCAGCAGCGGTACGGCGGGCGAGGGCGGTCAGGGCGGCGCCGGCCCAGTGGAGTGCACGGGCGACGTCGCCGACGACCCCGTGTGCTGGACCACGAACGACCAGGGCGTCTTCGTGTCGAGCGACATCGGCGACGACGTCGCCGGCAACGGCACGCGCGAAGCGCCGTACGCGAGCATCACCAAGGGCATCGCATCCGCCGCCGGCAAGAACGTCTACGTCTGCCTCGGTGCCGCGGATTTCTACGAAGAGAAGCTGACCATCACCGAAGCCGTCGACGGCGTCCGGATCTACGGCGGCTTCGAATGCGACAACTGGACGCACGACACCCACCGCTACGTCGGCGTGCAATCCCCTGAGCCGATCGCGCTCAGGATCCAGTCGCTCAAGACGGGCGCGCAAATCGAGAACGTGCGCTTTGTCGCAGCGGACGGGACGCCCAGCGACAAGAGCAGCTTTGGGGCATTCGTGACGGATAGTAAGGGCGTGGTGTTGAGGCGGGTGGAGATCACGGCGGGGGATGGCGCGAAGGGCGTGGACGGCAATTCGGGCACGGCAGGTATGAACGGGTCGACTGCTGGACCGGCGCCGACTGGAAAGGTGGCAATCTGCCCAAACGATATTGTGCCCAATAGTCAAACGGGTGGGGATTGGGGTTCCGTCGATCACTGCGGATCGGTTGGAGGTCTTGGCGGCACGGCCTTCAAGAGCACGGCGAATGGCGGGCCCGGAGGGCCTGGCGCGCCAACTGAGAATGTCCATCCGCTGGGCGCTATCGAGAACGGCGGGCCTCCAGGCGGCACTGGAGGGCCCGGTACTGAAGGCGACGCGGGAACCGTGGGTGCTCAGGCCTCAGCTCTCGGTACCTTTGCAAAGGCAGGTTTCTCGCCGGCAAACGGCAAGGCGGGTACAGATGGTTACTCGGGCCAAGGCGGTGGTGGCGGCGGCGCGTCGAAGGGAAGCGGCACCTGTGTAGGCGCGAGCGGCGGCGCCGGAGGCATGGGCGGCTGCGGCGGTAAGGGCGCCGAACCTGGGCTTGGCGGTGGAGCGTCCGTTGGCCTCTTCAGTTGGAACAGTGATGTAACGCTCGATGCTTCCGAGATTGTTTCTAGCGTCGGAGGCGGCGGCGGTGGTGGTGGTGACGGAGGCCTCCGTGGGCAGGGCGCAAGCGGCGGCGAGGGTGGCTTGGGCGTCGGAGCTATCGCTCAAGGGGGCGATGGCGGCGACGGTGGCAATGGTGGCGATGGCGGTTCTGGGTCCGGCGGGACGGGTGGTCCGTCCTACGCGCTGGTCTACTCCGGAACGAAGCCCATGTACGACCTTGCCGATACGACGTTAACCGAAGGTGACGGTGGTGACCCTGGCCTTGGAGGCAGCGTTTCCGACGTCATGGCGCCCGCCGGAACAGCTGGAGACTCGGCTCCAGAGCTCGAGATTCAGTAGCGACCCATGGTTCGTGTTTCCGGACCCTACCGCGGAAATCGCCACTGGGCGTACGCAGCCCACGCCGGCTCCGGCACCGGGAAGATGGTGACGCCGAGCTGCTCCATGAAATAGAGCGGGTAGGCGCGGTTGAAGACGAAGAGCGGCAGCAGCATCACTGTGCCGATGTACGGGATGGCGGGGATGCAGCAGGTCAGGCACGTGATGACCAGGGTCGCCATCGCGACGCCGATACCGAGCAGAAAACGCAGCACGTAGAACAGCACGACGCCGCCAACGTTGCCGGCTAGCACTTCGGTGCGGCACAGGCGCCAGGCCTCCAGCACCTTCACGCTACGCACCGCCATCAGCGGCACCACGAAGTCGTCGAGCACAAGGCCCGCGATGCCCAGCGGAATCGCAAAAAAAAGTAGGGAAGCCGCCAGGATCGAGTAGCCGACGAGCGCGCGCGTGCCCAGAAACTGGCCCGCTTCGAGGTCCGGTAACGCGACAACGCCGCCCGCCGCGAGGGCTCCGAGCCCCGTGAGCCACACCGCCAGGCCGAGCGCGACGCGGCACTTGAACAGGCTGAAGCCAAGCTCCGCGAAACGCGACCACTGCGCGGACACGTCGACCCGATCGTGGACCACCGACTCCACGAACATGAGCTTGGCGCGGCTCGAGAACCACGTGATGAAGAGCCCGACCGCTAGCCCGAACAGCAGCACACCGGCGCCGATCAGCAGGTAAAGGCCCAGGTTATCGCGGAAGTTTTGAAGGGCTTCCTTGAATATCCGCTGGAATTCCGCGCCGAAGCCCAAGCCGGGGCTGCCGCCTCCGCCAGGGCTGCCGGTGCGGCCGGGGCCCGGCAGGTTGGGCATCGATCCACCCCCACCACCCTCGGCGCACTGCGCCATGAAGACGGTGAAACCGAGCGCAAACCACTTGTCGGCTTTGAAGGGTCTGAAGAGCAGCTGCTGACTGCGCTCGACGGCTGGGCTGATAGCGTCGACGGCGGATCCGGCCATGAGCTAGACGATGCTACTCCGAAGCGGTCAGCTGCCGGCATCAGCGGACGTATCGCCGGGGCGAAACCGCGAACGCCGGGCAAAAAAAAACACCCATTGGCATCGCGCGCGGAATTGGCCTATGCCCGCCCGCGCATTTCGGCGACCCGGACGACGATTTCAAGCAACTGGCCGCGGGGCTTCACCGAAGGGGCGAAGATGAATACGCAATGGCTATTGGCGAGTGGTTGGGTGCTGCCCGTCCCGGTGGGCTCTCCAGCTTGCGACGGTGAAAAAGTTCTGCGAAGAGTCACGTACTTTGGATGGGATAGAAATCGAACGAGAAAGCTTGGGCGGAGGATGCAATGGCGACGATGAAAAGGAATGGATTGGGGCTCGCGGGTATGGTCGGCACGCTGGTGACGCTCGGTGTCGTCGCCTGCGGTGACGACTTCAGTGGCGATTGCAAGGTGAATCACACGTGCCCGGTCGCCGGCGGTGAGCCCGACGAACAGGGCGGTAGCAACGCCGCGCCGACCAGTGGAGGCGCGGACGCGAGCGACGCCGCGGGCACGACGAATGGAGGAGCGGGCACGACGAATGGAGGAACTAGCGCTACTGGCGCCGGCGGGGATGGCGCCGGCGGGGATGGCGCCGGCGGGGACGCCGGCGCCTGCACCGGCCCCGAGGATTGCGACAATGGCAACCCGAGCGATGGCGCAGAGATCTGTGGCGATGATGGCGTTTGTGCGCCCGGCAATGCCCCGCCGACGGTGACGGCGATCTCGCCCGATGTGGACGAAGACAATGTCGCGACCGACGCTGCCGTCGTCATCACGTTCAGCGAAGCGCTCGATAAGGCAACGATCACGTCTCAAAGCGTCCAGATCATCGATGGCGACAAGCTCATCGACGGGGAGCTTAGCTACGCCGGCGACAAGGTGACGTTCACGCCTGCAGAGCC